>CATYUU010000055.1:0-12124 GCA_958413455.1 uncultured Collinsella sp.
TAAGCCGTCTCGGTGATCTCGATACGCATGAGCTCGGGCGGTAGGTTGTATTGGGCGGCGAGCGCCCCCATATGTTCGGCAACGTCGCAGGCAAGGATATCCACGCGCGACACATTAAGCGAGACCGGAACCACGCGAAGACGGCGATCGAGACGCTCGCGAAGCCATATGGCGACACCCTGCCAAATGTACTTGTCGAGCGTCACTACAAAGCCGCTTTCCTCGAGTGCGGGGATAAACGTTGTGGGCGAAATGAGAGAGCCGTCCTTGTTAATCCAGCGGGTGAGTGCTTCGGCGCCAATAATCTCGCCGGTTTCCATATCGACCTGGGGCTGAAGATAGTACGTGATGCGACCATTTGACAGCGCGTACTGGAATTCGGTCAGCGTGCGGTTGAACACGATTTCGCGCTTGTACTCCTCGGGGCAAAAAATGGCAATGCGCTCCTTAAAGTCGTTTTTTGCGCGCCGATTGGTAAACATGGCCTTTGCCTGCGCATCGATGGTGATCTCCTCATTGGAATCGATGGGGTAAACGCCCATGGACGGCCAAAAACCTACGCCGCCATCATACCTGGCTACTGCCTCGCGAACGCGGTTGTAGATTTGATGGACGGTGATGTGCTTAAAGGGGATGAGTACGCAAAAGTCATCTTGGCCCCAGTACCCTGCGACGCCCATGCCGGCATTCTCGATGTCCTTGAGGACCGTGCCCACATCGGCAAGCAGGCGGTCGCCTTCGGCCTGTCCATACCATTCGTTAAACAGGCGCATGTGGCCCATGTCGACCGTGGCGATGCACCAGGCGCCGTCGCGCCTTGCCTCGAGAAAAGCGTTGGCGCGCCGCATAAACTCGCTGGGTCGATAGAGGCCCGTGAGCGAGTCGATACGTTCGGCGATGGCGCTTTTGCGCTCAGCCTCGGGTATGGGGAGGCTGTCGTTGGGAACAAGCCCGCCGGCCGTGCGAAGGCGACGGTCGAGTTCGCCTAAAACGGCGGTCGCCTGATGGGTTAAGTGCTCGTAAAATGCCGGGACGACAAGGCAGACGGGAGTAATGGTGTCGCCTGCGATTCGAACAGGAGCGAAAACGGCCTCTTTAAGGTGGCGGGTCAGTTGCTCGAATGCCTCGTGGTCCAGGTCGTTGCTGAGCACGACGAACTGGACGCTTCGTGAACGGTAGACCCGGCTCCTGCCGCGGGTGATCGACAGCATGCGGCCTGCGTATTCGGCAAGCATGTTGTCGACAGCCTCGGCCCCGTAGAGCTCGTTGAGCTTTGTCGTGCCACGAACGCGCACCGCTATAAGCCCTGTCTCGCAACGATCGCGGCGGCAGGCGTCGATGGCGTTGGCCAGCATGCGCTGCGTTCCGAGGCCTGTGGCGGCGTCGACGGTTTCGGCAAGTGAGTGGTTGACGAGCTCGCCGACATAGAGCGAGGGGACATTTCCGTCGCCGTCGATACGAAACCCGCGAGCACGGCAAAGGACGTAGTCGCCGACGGCGTTGCGCACACGATACTGCATGACGCGACGGTGCTTGGTGCCGTTGTAGACTTGGTCGATGTCGTTGATGCAGGCCTCAAGGTCGTCGGGATGGACGCGCGTTTTCCAGTAATCGCGACAGTTGTCTATGTGCTCCGAGGGAAGGCCAAGATCGCGCAAGGCACCTTGTGACCAAAGGGTGCGATGTTTGTCCAAGTTCTCGATAAAGAAATATCGGCCCTCATTGAGCATCGAAAAGGCGTCAAAAATACGATCGCTTATTTCGAAGTCGTCGGCGTGAACTTGCGTGATATTGCGTCGATCGAGGTGCATGGCATGACGTAGCTTGTAGTCGTACATGCGATGGTCGGCATCGAGCGTCATGCGATTGGAAGCTTCGCCCAGGGCGGGGTCGGCATGTGACACTCCGTAGCTAAACGAGCGGGGCATCTCGGAATCGTTGTTTTTGAGCAGAACCGTTCGGCAGTGTTTCAGACGTTCGGCGAGGTCGTCCTCGGTTGCAATCGTAGATAGGATGGCAAACTCGTCGCCGCCTATGCGAAACGCCGCTTCGCCCACCTTCATATACAGCTTAAGATAGAGACTTACCTGCAAGATATAGCGGTTGCCCTCGTCATGCCCAAAGACGTCGTTGCAGTGCTTGAGATTGTCGATATCGATGAACGCCATGGTAACGGGGGCGTCCTGCTCCCAGAGCTCCTCGAGGGAACGGGCAAAGCCGCCACGGTTGCCAAGCCCAGTAAGCTGGTCGGTAAAGGCAGTCCTGATCAGATCCTCCTGCCGCTTGAGAAGGTCACGGACGGTCTTTTCGAGCGTTTCGGTGTAATTGCTGACAGTATCCATGTTCTAAGCGGCTTTCTGAGGTCGGGGCGGATTGCGTCGGGCGAGCTCGTTGTGTACACGCGTCGTTGCTCGGCGTTTTGCGTGTATCCAGGCCCCCGCCTTGCTGCGTTGTTGAGTTAATTTGTCGGCTAATGTTCGCTGTTGATAACAGCTGAGTAGTGTAAACAACAATACACAATTATATATGGGTGCACATGCTGTGGGCGGCTATTATTCGACAGGCGATAGCGCGACGATGCGATGTTCGATGAAAATGCGACTGAGACGATATATGTTGACGGGTATACTTGTTCCGTTTGAATTTGTGGGGACGGAGATGGTCGCATGGCACAGTCAAATACGATGCGCACGGTGGGGCTGGCACTCGAGGGAGGCGGCTACCGCGGTATGTATACGGCGGGCGTGCTCGACGTTTGGATGGAGCACGGCTTAACTTGCGACCATATGGTGGGTGTCTCGGCGGGCGCGGCGTTTGGCTACAACTTTAAATCGCGCCAGATCGGCCGCGCCATTCGCTACAACAAAGCCTATTGTGCCGATAAGCGCTATGCGAGCGTGACGAGCTGGTTGCGAACCGGCGACATGTTCAATGCCGATTTTGCCTATCACGAGGTGCCCATCGAGCGCGATCCCATCGATTTGGAGACATATCGCGCCTGCCCCATGCGGTTTACGTGCGTGTGTACCGATATCGAGACGGGCAAGGCCGTCTATCACGATCTGCCGTATGGCGACGAGCGCGATATCGAGTGGATCCGGGCGTCGTCGGCAATTCCCGTGGCGACGCGTCCCGTTGCTATTGACGGGCATAAGTATCTGGATGGTGGCGTGGCTGATTCTATTCCCAGCGCATGGCTGTTTGCGCAGGGGTATGACCGCAATATCGTGGTACTCACGCAGCCGGCGGGCTTTGTGAAGCAGCCCAACAGCGTGATGCCCATGCTGCGGCGCGTGTTCCGTCACTATCCGGAGTTTGTCGCAGCGCTCGAGCATCGGCATGAGGTCTACAATGCCAAGCTCGATGACCTGGCACGTCGCGAGGCCGCCGGCGAAATCTTTGTGGTGCGGCCGAGCGAATCGGTGAAGGTGCCGTCGCTGTGTCGCGAGCCCGATGAACTTGAGCGCATCTACCAGATTGGTCGCCGCGATGCGGAGGCGACCTTGCCGGCACTGGAGGCATATCTGGCAGGGTAGAGGCTGCTGCCGCCATCTCGGCGGGAAGCGCATCCCGGAATGGAGATCCAAACTGGGATGCGCTTTCCATTGCTGAAGATATGAGACTGCGAATCAGCTGCTCGGCTTATGCCTATGCCTGCTGCCAGGTGTCGACAAGCTCCTTGGCTGCGGCGTAGGGGTCGTCGGCACTGCAGACAGCGCTCACCACAAAGAAGCCATCGACGCCGGTGGCTTTGAGCTGCGGCAGGTCGGCCGTCTTGACGCCGCCGCCCACCACGATGGGCACGGGGCTTGCCGCATGGAGGGCGGCCAGGTCCTCAAAGCTCTTGGTGATGATAGAGCCGTCGGCTGCGCGTCCGCAGTCGCGCTTAGTCTCGGTCTCGTGGAGTGGGCCGATGCCCAGGTAGTCGACTAGGCTCATGTCGGCGGTCTTGACGTACTCGAGCATCTCCTCACAACGGGCCGAAAGGCCCACGATGGCGCCGGGGCCCAGCAGCTTGCGACAGACCTCGACGGGAATATCGCTTTGGCCCACGTGCACGCCGTCGACAGCAATACCCTGCTCGCGCGCGGCAAGCACACAGTCTAGACGGTCGTCGATCAGCAGGGCGACCTGACCGGTCTTGCCGGCCTGTGCGATTGCCTGTGCGGCGTTGCCGGTCAGCGCAATGATCTCGCGGGCGCTTGCCACCTTGGAGCGCACCTGGATGCAGGTAAAGCCGGCGTCGAGTGCCTGGGCCACCACATCACCCACGGGTCGCCCCAGCGTGTTTTCGGGGCCGAGTACCAGATAGGCCGAGATATCAAGGTTGTCGCGGATGCTCATCGTGCTTCCTCCTGCTTTTTGATCTGTGCTTCCATGCGCTCGAGTTTGCCGGTCATGGTGTCGGTAAATCCGGGTCGAATATCGGCTTTGAGCACGACTTCGGTGCGGATGCCCTTGCTCGCCAACACAAAGGTTGCGTCGCGCACGACCTGCATGACCTCGTCCCAGTCGCCCTCGATCTCGGTGAACATCGAGGTGGTGCGGTTGGGAAGGCCGCTCTCGCGAATGACGCGCACGACCTCGGCGACCTCGGCGGACAGCTCATCGCCGGTGCCGCATGGGGCGATGGCCACAGCGACGAGCGTGTTCATGCCGGTATTGGTTGTGGGCTCGGACATGGCTTATGCCTCCTCGAGCTCGAGTTTGTTATCAGCGATGTCCTGGGCGCTCGCGCGGTAGAGCTCATCGATAAAGGCGACCTTAAAGCTTGCCGGGGCATCGGCGACGGCGGCAGCACGCGTGCCAGCGACGTTGTAGACGGCGGTGCCGCAGACGGCTGCCGTAAACGGATCGGCGGCGCAGGCATACACAGCCAGCACGCCGCCCTGCGAGCAGCCGCAGCCGGTGATCTTGGACATGAGCGGGCTGCCGCCGTGGGACTTGGCCACGGTCGTGCCGTCGGTGATCAGGTCGACTTCGCCCGAGACGACTACGGCGCCACCGGTGTAGTGGGCGAGCGCCACCGCGGCATCGCGGGCGGCGTCTACCGTGTCGGTGGTATCGACACCGCGTACGCGGCTCAGATCGGCCGCCTCGCCCTCAAGACCCCACAGGCCGGCGAGCGCGATAATCTCGGAGGCGTTGCCACGCACGATGGCGGGCTTGTACTGCTTGAGCTCGTTTACCAGCTGGGTGCGCAGACTACCGATACCCAGGCCCACCGGATCGAGCACCCAGGGCTTGCCGGCGTCGTGTGCCGCCTTGGCCGCGCGGGGAATCGTCTGCTCGTAGATGGGGAAGAGCGTGCCCATATTGAGATAGATGGCGCCGCCGCCGGCAACGAGCGCCTCGCCCTCGTCGGGCAGATAGACCATGGCGGCCGATCCGCCCACGGCGAGCTGTGCGTTGGCGACAAAGTCGATCGTCACCGTGTTGGTGATGGAGCCGGCCATCGGATTGGTGGCGCGAATCTCCTCCACGGCCTTGACCACATTTTGCTTAAGCTGTTTCGAATCAATCACTGCACATGCCTCCTTGGCATAGAAAAGGGGCGCTGTGCATAGACAGCGCCCCTGTAAAGGCGGCATGCTCCCTACGCCAGCATTAACTGACAGGTTCAAAGGATTGGGCCCCATGCCCTCTCAGCCTTGTGGTTTGCACCGCCGGCACTCCCGCATCGAATCTGTTGTTCCCTATACTAGCGCACCTGCCAAAAAGGGACAGGTTTATTTTGGCAGGTAACAACTGGGACTTTGCGTTTTCCCAGATGAAACCTGCCGAAATAAACCTGTCCCTTTTTGGCAGGTCGGTACAATAGATGGGATTAAGAATGACCGAGGGGACTCTATGATCAAACTTGTGCTGACCGATATGGACGATACGCTGATTCCAGCCGGGCATGACGGCGCCAGCGACTACGCCATCGAGGGTATTCATGCCATGCAGGCGGCGGGTCTGCACTTTGGGCCGGTTTCGGGTCGTCAGCCGTCCGCGATGGGCTGGATGTTCAAAAATTGTTCCGAGTGCTTCTCGACTGGCGCGTTCTGTAACGGCCAGGTCATGTTTGTGGACGGCGAGGCGGTAGCCTCGCATGCAACCGATAACGCCGCCCTTATGCGCTTGGCTGACTACTTGGAGCAAGAGACCGATGATACGTATCTGAAGGTCTACAGCCTGGGTGATGACTTTTGGAATAACGATGCCTACTGCGTGACGAGCGATCCCGAGCGCGTTCGTCGCGCCATGGAGTCGGGCGGTAATGCGTGGCTCAAAGGCGAAGAGGCCCCGTGCCGTCCTGTTGTCGATGATGCCCCGGTATACAAGGCGAATATCTGGAGCGCCCGCTCGCGCGAAGAGCTTGCTGAGCTGCGCGAGCGCATTGCTGCCGAGGTGCCGGAGCTCTCGCTTGTATTTCCCAACAACCGCGTGCGCCTATTCGATATTCTCCCGGCCGGTTGGGACAAGGGCTGCGCTGCGCTGGAGCTGGCGCGCGCTTTGGGCCTGACGCCCGATGAGGTGGCCGTATTTGGCGATTCCGATAACGATCTGCCCATGATCGGTGCCGTTCCCAACTCCGTTGCAGTCGCCAATGCCAACGAGGCCGTCACTGCTGCCGCGCGCTGGCATATCGGCGCTGCGGCAGACGATGCGGTTGCCGGGGCTCTGCATCAGATTGCCGCCTGCGCCGCGACGGGGGAGATGCCGCCGTTTATGCGTCAGATGGATGCGGTGGGTTCGGGTATCGCGGACGTCTAGGGAGGCCATCATGAAGCTCCAGCAGCTCAGATATGTCGTCAAAGTTGCCGAATGCGGCAGCATCACCGAGGCCTCGCGCCGGCTCTTTGTGTCGCAGCCTTCGATTACCGCATCGATTCGCGATCTCGAAAACGAGATGGGCGTGCACATCTTTGAGCGCACTAACAAGGGCGTCGTTGTGTCCGAGGAAGGTGAGACCTTCTTGGGCTATGCGCGCCAGGTACTCGACCAGGCTGACCTGCTCGAGGGCAAGTACAAGGGCGCATCCGAGCAGGTGCCGCACTTTAGTGTGAGCTGCCAGCATTATTCCTTTGCCGTTAACGCGTTTGTTGACGTGATTCGTGAGTTCGATGCCGCGCGTTACGACTTTACCCTGCGCGAGGAGCAAACCCACGAGATTATCGAGGATGTCGCGCACATGAAAAGCGAGCTGGGCATCCTATATCTGTCCGAGCACAACCGCGAGGTCATCGAGCGCATGCTGGTGGCCAACGAGCTCGTGTTCGAAGGACTCTTCTGCGCCACGCCGCATGTCTTCGTCTGCGCCGACCATCCGCTGGCGGACCGCTCCAGCGTGACGCTCGAGGATCTGGAAGACTACCCGTTCCTGTCCTACGAGCAGGGCAGCTACAACTCGTTTTACTATTCCGAGGAGCTGACCTCGACGTTCGAGCGTCGCAAAAATATCCGCGTGCGCGACCGTGCGACGTTGTTCAATTTGGCCATGGGCCTCAACGGCTACACGGTATGCTCGGGCGTGATCAGCCACGAGCTCAACGGCCCCGGCATTATCTCGATTCCGCTCGACGTGGACGAGTACATGGAGATTGGCATCATCACGCGCAAGAACACGACGCTTACGCGCTACGGTCGGGCCTATATCGACGCGATTCGTCAGCATATCTAGACTGCTGTGCTCCGCACGGTTCAAGTCTCTTTATGACAGTCCAGACTGATATAGGAAACATCTATATCAAACTGCTATAAACATATATTTTACGATGGTCATATGAGCGCTCATACTCTGTCCCAGTAAAGCAACCAATGCAAAGGGAGATATCTATGAGCACTTCGATTCAACCGAACGCGCCGTTTCGCGCCGATATCGTCGGCAGTTTTCTTCGTCCGCAGGCTGTAAAGGACGCCCGTGCCGCCTATGTCGCGGGTAAACTCGACGCTTCCGGCCTTAAGGCCGCCGAGGACGACGCCATTCGCGATTTGGTGGCCAAGCAGAAGGCCGCCGGCCTGCGGGTGATCACCGATGGCGAGTTCCGCCGCAGCTACTGGCACCTCGATTTTATGTGGGGCCTTAACGGCATTGAGCGCCGCACCTCACGCACGGGTTATATGTTCCATGACGAGGAGACGACGGCCGACACCGCCGTGGTTACTGGTCCCATTAGCGGCGAGAACCACCCGTTCGTCGAGCATTTTAAGTTCGTCAAGGCGCTTGAGGGGGAGGGCCAGGTCGCACGCCAGACCATTCCGGCGCCGATCCAGACGTTCTCTGAGGTCACACTCGATCGCTGCGACGGCCAGCAGGAGAGCCTGCGCGCTGTCTATAAGACCGATGAGGAACTTGCCGACGCCATTGCGGCCGCTTATCGCACGGTGATCACCGACCTGTACGCAGCAGGCTGCCGCAACATCCAGTTTGATGACTGCACCTGGGGCATCTATTGCGATACCGACTTTGTGTCCAAGACCGGCATGAGCCCGGTCGACCTGCAAAAGGTAAGCGAGCTGGGCGTGGCGCTCAACAACGCCGCCATCGAGGGCAAGCCCGACGATCTGGTTATCAACACGCGCGTGTGCCGCGGCAACTACCATTCCACCTATGCCTTTGAGGGCGGCTACGACCCCATCGCGCCGTACCTGTTCGCACATGAGAATGTCGATGCGTTCTATCTGGAGTTCGACACACCCCGCGCCGGCGGCTTTGAGCCGCTCAAGTACGTTGCCCCCGGCAAGAAGGTGGTGCTGGGACTGGTCACTACAAAGGCGGCTGAGCTTGAGGACGAAGACGTTATCGTCGAACGTATCCACGAGGCCTCAAAGTATGTGCCGCTCGAGAATCTGTACCTGTCGCCCCAGTGCGGCTTTGCCAGCTGCGAGATTGGCAACAAGCTGACCGAGGACGAGCAGTGGGCGAAGATCGCGCTGGTCAAGCGCATTGCCGAGCGCGTTTGGAAGTAACGCTACCGTTTGCAGGTGACGGCGCGAGCGAGACATGGCGTATCACGTACAATGGTTCGGATCGTATCGATCGGGCAGGTTATCCGATATGCCTGATCGCCCTTCCATCATGAAAGGACTTCCATGTCCCAATCCTCGGCGCCCGCCGTATCTAAACTCGAGGAGACTGTCGAATAGTAGTTGTGTTTAGCTAAATCAAAAAATGGCGTCCATGCGCATGTACGCGTGGACGCCATTTTTAATGCGCCAGTATCCAGTGGATGCCGCGCGCCATGCGCAGGTCAGTTTGGGCAAAATGATTGCCGGGGTTGAGCTCCAGCGTTGTTGGGATGTCGCGCTCGATAAACAGCTCTTCCATCGCGCGCGTATCGTCGAGTACGTGCCGCATCATGCGGTTGGGCGTCTTGGTTTCCTTTTTACCGAGCGACAGATAGGCGGCGTCGGGCGTAGCCGTCATCGTGCGCTCGCGCGCGTAGTCGATAAAGCCGGGGAACCACAGCGACCCCGATGCACTCGCTGCGCGCTCAAAGACATCTGTTTGCCAAAGTGCCCACAGTGCAAAAAGACCCGCCAACGAGTAGCCGGCAACGCCGCGCCAGGCAGGCGGTTGCGGGAGCGATGATTCGGCCTGGGGGATTATCTGCTTCAACAACTCGTCAAGAAAACCAGCAGCCTGTCCGCCAAAGGGCTCGCTATCGCGTACGGTACCATCGCATGCCCAGGGACTCAGCTCGCGATTCCAATCGAGCCCTCCAATGGCGACAAGGGTGAACGGCGGACAGTTGAGCTCTCGGCAGCGGTCATAAACATCACTACCGTCGCCCATGACCACGGGGAGGTAGATGACGGGCGCGCCTTCCGTATGCTCCGAATGAACGGTTATCTGCTTTTGATGCGCTTCCAAGGCAGGCTTCTCTCGGTGTAGTGATATCGACAGCCTCAATTGTCGCACGCTGGCACGGGGGCAGACGCTAAAAGAAAGGCGCGGAGCCGCTCGATGCGACTCCGCGCCTTGTTGCTTTGCTTTAGCAGGCTATGCCGTTACGCCACGAAGAAGTAGACGAGGAAGGCAAGGGCTGCGATCCACATGAGCGGCTTGATCTTGGAGGCCTCGCCCTTAAAGAGCGCGACGACCACGTAGGCGATAAAGCCCAGGCCAATGCCGGCAGAGATGGAGTAGGTGAAGGGCACGCCGGCGACAATCATGAACGCCGGGAAACCCTGAGACACGTCGGACCAGTCGATCTCGGAGGCCTCGCTCATCATGAGGTAGCCGACGTAGACCAGAGCACCGCAGGTGGCGGCGCTGGAAACGATGGTGACGATGGGGGAGAAGAACGCGGCGAGAATGAACAGTACGCCGGTGGTGACGGAGGTGAGGCCCGTGCGGCCACCGTCGGCAGCGCCAGAGGTGGACTCGACGAAGGTGGTGATGGAGGAGACGCCCATGAAACCGCCCACAGCAGCGGCGGCGGAGTCGACGATCAGGATCTCCTTGATATTCTCGACGTTGCCGTCGTCGGTGAGGAACTCGCCCTGCTTGGCCACGGCCATCGCGGTGCCCATGGTGTCGAAGAAGTCACTCATGAGCAGCGAGAACGAGATGACGAGGAGCGCGGGGTCGGTAAGGACCTTGACGATGGCGGGCACGCCGCCGGCGTCGGCGATGGGGCCACCGATGCTCGAGAAGTCGAGCGGGGCGATGATACCGGTCGGAGCCTGGGTCACACCTAGGGGGATACCGGCGATGACGGCGACGACGATGCCGATGAGCAGCGAGCCGGGGACGTTGCGGCAGGCGAGGGCGACCGTCACCAGGATGGAGATGATGCCGACGATGAAGGTGGGGGAGGTGATGTCGCCCAGACCGACGAGTGTACCGGCGCCAGCGGTGATAATGCCGGCATCGCATAGGCCAATCATGGCGATGAACAGGCCCAGACCCACCGAGATGGCGTGACGCAGGACAACCGGGATGGCGTCCATGATGGCCTCGCGCAGGCCACAAAGCACGAGCAGCAAGATGACGATACCCTCGAGGAAGATGACGCTCATGGCCACGTGCCAGTCACCGCCGCAGACGGTGGTGGTGATTCCGGCGATCATCGCGTTGACGCCTAAGCCCGACGCGCAGGCGAGCGGGCGGTTGGCGAAGATGCCCATGCAGATGGTCATGATGCCGGCGCCCAGGCAGGTGGCGCAGGCGAGCGCTCCCGCATCGATGCCAGCGCCCGAGAGCACCGCGGGGTTGACGGCGATGATGTAGGCCATCGCCAGGAATGTTGTCAGTCCAGCGCGGAGTTCGGTCCCGATTGTGGACTTGCGCTCACTGACGTGAAAAAGTTCGTCCATGCATACCCTTTCCTTGTTCGGCCCCGAGTTTAGGCCGATTGACACGAACTCAACTACTATAGCCCCTTTACGACGCTGTTGTTCCTCGCATGTTGATGTTCGGCGCTTTGTAGCAGACGGACGGTATTTTTCGCATGAAAATGTGTGGGTACCGTATACTTAAGCGGTTACAACGACCCCTATGGAGGAACGTATGATTAAAGAGCTTTGCCACGACGAGGCTATCCTGTCCCAGCGTTGCGAGGTTGCGACCGTCGAGGACGAGTCGGTTGCTCAGGACCTGATCGATACCATCAAGTCGCTCGACGATGCCGGCTGCCTTGCCGCTAACCAGATTGGCGTTACCAAGAAGGTTTGCGTCTACCTGGACGATGCCGGCGAGCCTCACGTACTCTACAACCCCCGTCTGGTGTTTGGCCTGGGCGCCAGCAAGATGGAGGAGAGCTGCCTGACGCACGAGGAGGTCACCAAGTCCACGCGCTATATCAAGTGCAAGGTCGCCTTTGATCAGATCGTCGACGGCAAGATGAAGGAGTGCCGCCGCGACTACGCGGGCTTTGAGGCACAGATGATCCAGCATATGATCGACCACTGTCTTGGAAAGTTGGTCTAAGGGGACCAAAGCACCGCACCTTGCCGCTCAATTGTCGCTCGCGTACCTTAAGTACGCTTCGCTCCTCTTTCGTGGCAATCTGCGGCACTTTGACCCCTTAGACGACCTGCGGGGTTAACTTGGTTGAGTTTATCCTGCTTAAATAGTCCGGGCGTGACATTGTTGTCATGTCCGGGCTTTTGTGTTTAGCGCCTTTTTGTTTGG
>CATYUU010000056.1:0-12010 GCA_958413455.1 uncultured Collinsella sp.
CCCGTGGGTTATACCCTAAGAGCAAACCACCCTTTTTAAGGGTGGTTCTGATTGCGGTGAAATAAGGACTGTTTTGCCAGCTTAAAGGCTCAACAGTCCCTATTTCACCGCAACTTATGAAGACGCCCCTCAAGCACGGTCCCATCAGGGAAAAGGGCATATATCGGCAAAGTGCAATTCAGACCCTTCCAACTTTGTATATGCAGCACTTCAAGATAAACGCAGCGACCCCTTAGTTACCGCAGGCCGGGTACAGGGTTACTCTCCAAATCTTTCCGCAGGACGGAGGAGCCCTGTGCCCGGCCGACGGGATCCCTAAGCACGCCATGCTTCTTATGTGCAGCAAAGCTAATGCTGCTAAAATACAAAGCGCTCATGTAGTTTAAACGCACGACGATAAGGAGCACCAGTGGGTAACCACTTCCGTACCTCCGGTGCGGGCGATGATGCCCCCAAGACGCAGGCAGGCGTCCAGGGCAGTCGTTTCGCCACTCCGGATTCAGAGGGCCAGCCTGTTGCTCAGGCCCCCGCTCAGCCGGCAGATCAGGCACAGCCGGCATCCGATCCCTTTGCCTACAATCCAACCAGCGATGTCGCACTTTCCGGCACGGCGGGTTTTGAGCCCGTTCAGGCCGTGACCGCTCGCGTGGAGCAGCCTCAGGCTGGTGCCGCCACGCCGCAGCCTACCATGGCCGGCATTCCCGACCCCTTGGCCCCTGCGACGCCGGCTCCTCAGCCTGCGCAGTCCGGTCTCTTTGCCGCTATTCCCGATCCCACGCAGCCTGCTGCCCCGGTGGTCGAGAGCGATCAGGCAGCTGAGGTCGCAAGCCTCGATAACGCGCTCAACAACCCCGATTTTACGTCGGTGTTTGCGCCCATCGATCCGCAGGCCAGCCGCAAGAAGATGGCCAAGCAGGCCGGTGTCGAGCCCGTCATCCTTATGGAGCATGTCACCAAGATCTATCCGGCACAGCCCAACAAGCCTGCACTCGACGACATCAACATCGAGATCTATCCGGGCGAGTTCGTCTTCCTGGTCGGTCACTCCGGCTCGGGTAAGACCACGCTGCTGTCGACGCTCAACCGCGACGTCAAGCCGACGAGCGGCCGCATCCTGGTTGCCGGTCAGGACCTCATGAAGATCAAGAACCGCAAGGTTCCGTTCCTGCGCCGCCAGATCGGCGCCGTGTTCCAGGACTTTAAGCTTCTGCCGCAAAAGACTGCCTACGAAAACGTGGCGTTTGCCCTGCAGTGCATCGGCAAGCCCAAGGGCGTCATTCGCAGCCAGGTGCCCGAGGTGCTGCGTCTGGTCGGTCTGGCCGATCAGATGGACTCGCTGCCCGACCAGCTTTCCGGTGGCGAGCAGCAGCGCGTTGCCGTCGCCCGTGCTATGGTCAACCGTCCGCCGCTGCTGATCTGCGACGAGCCCACGGGCAACCTCGACCCGGCGATCTCGCTGGGCATCATGAAGCTGCTTGAGCGTATTAACCGCACCGGCACCACCGTGATCGTCGCCACGCACGACCGCGAGATGGTCGATAGCATGCACCGTCGCGTGATCGCCCTCGAGGGCGGCCACGTCATCCGCGACCAGGAGAGGGGAGGTTACGGCAACTATGGCACCAACTAACGTGGGCTACTCCTTCAAAGAGGCAATCAGCCACTTCTTCCGTAACTGGACTACCTCGCTCGGCGCCGTCATCACGATCTTCCTTTCGCTGTTTATCATCGGCCTGTTCATCATGGGCTCTGCGATGCTGAACTCCGTGATCGGCACCGTCGAGGATCAGGTTGTCATCAACGCGTTCATTAGTGATGACGCCGATCAGGCCGATGTTCAGGCTTTTGAGGCCGAGCTTAAGACGTGGAATAACGTCAAGTCCGTGACCTATAAGGACAAGGACGACGCGCTGGCCGAGTATACGAGCAAGATGTCGGGCAACGCCGACGCCACCATGAGCGCGCTCGATGGCCAGAACCCGCTGCCGGCTTCCTTCGCTATTGAGATGGACGATCCGTCCAAGGTCGAGAGCACGGCAAAGAAGCTCAAGAAGGATGCCGATTTCCAGAAGATCGCGGATGACGGCGACGTCAACGCGAGCGTGCTGTACGGCCAGGAGGAAGTGAGCCGCCTGTTCCAGGTGACCAACTACATCCGCATCGCCGCCGTGGTGCTCGTTGGTCTTCTGACCTTTATCGCATTCATCTTCATCAACAACACGATTCGCCTGTCCATCACGGCGCGTCGTCGTGAGATTGCGATTATGCGTCTGGTCGGCGCCAGCAACGGCTTCATTCGTGGCCCGTTTATCACCGAGGGCGTGCTGCAGGCCATTTTGGGCTCGCTGCTTTCCATCGGCGTTCTGGAGCTGCTGCGCAATCTGATGATCCCGCGTCTGCAGGAGAGCATCGGCTGGATGTCGTTTGCCCTGCCGATGCAGTACTACCTGGTGACCTATGCTGCGCTGATTCTGGTCGGCGTGATTATCGGTCTCTTTGGTTCTGCCATCGCCATGCGCCGCTACCTGCGCGTGTAGGCATGCCTGGAATTCATCCCTTCCAACGGGTCGTCTCTTATGGGGCGGCCCGTTTTTTGTCCCCTAGGGATCATTTGGGTAGACTCTTGGGATGTAAACGGCAATCGATAGTTAGGAGGCGCCATGGGGCGCAATAACAAGCATAAGCGTGGAGCTCGCAATAAGCGCGGGCCGGTGCGCAGCGAACGCCGTCCGAGCCTGACCGGGCGCGTGCAGCTCCATGAGCACAGCGCCTACGTTGTAACCGAAAACGGCGACTACAAGGTCATGGGCCGCGGTAAGCGTGAGATCATGGACGGCGATACCGTTGCCGTGAGCATTAAGAACGGCCCGCATGGCGAGCGTCGCGCCGTGATCGAAGGCGTGGTTGAGCGCGCAGCCATAAGCGTGGTGGGTACGTACCAGACCGCCGGTCCGCTCGGTGTGATCGAGCCGCTCGATTCGCGTCTGAAGGCTGACTTCTTCATTCTGCCTGAGGATACCTCGGCGGATCGTCTGGGCGTTCACCCGGGTGATGCTGTTGTCGCGCGCATTTTGACCTACCCGACGCGCCTGGAATCGGGCGCTGTGACGATCGAACGCCGCATTGGCGGAGATGACGCGCCCGATTTGGGCGTTCAATATGTGATGGCGCGTTACGGCTATACCGATAGCTATCCCGAGGCCGCGCTGGACGAGGCCGAGGGGCTTTCGCTCGATGTGTCCGCGGCGCTTAAGGACCCGCTCCGCCGCGATCTGCGCGACCGCTTTGTCATCACGATCGACCCGGTCGACGCACGCGACTTTGACGATGCCGTTTCGTTGGAACGCACGCCCGAGGGTGGCTACAGGCTGGGTGTGCATATCGCCGACGTTTCACACTATGTGGCTTGGGACGGGCATATCGATCTTGAGGCTCGTCATCGCACGACATCGGTGTATCTGGCCGATCGCGTGCTTCCCATGCTGCCCGAACGCCTGTCCTGTGACCTGTGCTCGCTTCGCCCTGACGAGGACCGTCTTGCGTTTACCGTCGATATCGAGCTCGATGCGCAGGGTCGCGTGCGGCATTACGATCCGTATCCCAGCGTGATTCGCTCGCGTGTGCGTATGGACTATGACGGCGCCGAGGCGCTGCTGGTACGTGCCGGCGCGGTGGAGTATTCGGTGCTGGAGGGTGCGGCCGAGGATGTTGCGGCTGCCGAGGCCTCGCGCGAGGAAGCGCTTGAGCGCGGTCTTGCGTGCGAGGAGGCCGCCCGCGGCTACAACGTCGACCTCGGCGATTTCCTTGTCGCCGCCAACGAACTCGCCGAACTTCGCCGTCGCATTCGTCGCGCCCGCGGCTCAGTCGATTTTGACACGGCCGAAATTCGCGCTCTCTTGGATGAGGACGGAGTACCCGTGCAGATTGTGGCGCGTGAACGTTCGTGTGCCACGTCGCTTATCGAGGAAGCTATGCTGCTCGCCAACGAGTGCGTTGCAGAGTGGCTGGCAGACCGTGATATCGAGGCCTGCTATCGCGTGCATGAGGATCCGAGCCCCGATAGCCTGCACGGTGCTGCCGTTGCGCTGGCGCAGCTAGGCATCATCGACGATCGCCGTGCTGCCGGTATTGCCCTGGGGAGCCCCGATGAGCTGCAGGCTGCAGTTGATGCTGCCGCCGGTACGGCCAACGCACCGCTCGTTAACACGCTGCTTCTGCGCAGCATGCAGCGCGCGCTGTACAAGCCGCGCAACGAGGGCCACTTTGCGCTCGCCGCGCCGTGCTACTGTCACTTTACGAGTCCCATCCGTCGCTACCCCGATCTGGTGGTGCATCGCGTACTCAAGCTGCAGCTGGCCTACGAGCGGCTCGGCGGCAAGGACGCCCTGGTTCGTACGCCGCGGCTGATCGGCAAGGGGCGCGAGTCGCTGCCGCGCATTCTGCCGCAGATCTGCCGCGCATGCAGCGATGCCGAACGCGCGGCAGATGCCGCCAGCCATGCGACGCAAAAGATCAAGATTGCCCAGTACTATGAGGACCGTCTGGGCGAGCGCTATGCCGGAACCGTCTCGTGGGTTAGCAGCATGGGCCTCTTTGTGCGCTTGGACCTAACGCAGGTCGAAGGCTTGGTTTCGATCAAGAGTCTGGGCAACGAGTGGTTCGAGTTCGACGAGGACGCGCTCACGCTCACGGGTGCCGACACGGGCACCCGTTACGAGCTGGGGCAGCGCGTGATTATCGAGGTCTCGCGCGTCAATACCACGCGTGGACACTTGGACTTTAAGCTTATCCATTAGCTAAATCCCGACTCGTGGCGAGAGAGCGGAGGGCGGTCTTTCGGGGCCGCCCTCCGCATTTGAATAGTGGCTACCTTGCCGTCTGCTCGGCCGCCCGCTTACCTGCTATTTGAGAGGTAAAACCTACCAAAATAAACCTGTCCCTTTTGGCAGGTTTACAAGAAAGCGGGGATGAGATGGCGACGGTGTACGGGTATGCGCGGGTGAGTTCGCGCGATCAGAATCTGAATCGGCAGCTGGATGCGCTGGGCGCCTATGGCGTGGGCTCAGCGAATATTTATGCCGACCATGCGAGCGGCAAGGACTTCGATCGACCGCGTTATCGCGAGCTGCTGCACGTCCTGGGAGACGGGGACGTGCTGGTGGTGCTTTCTATCGACCGACTTGGCCGTAATTACTCCGAGATTCTTGAGGAATGGCGACGCATTACCAAGGAACTCGGGGTTGCCATTGTGGTGTTAGACATGCCATTGCTTGACACGCGCGCTAGGGCCAGCGGCGCGCCGGATGTGACCAACGTCCTGATTGCCGATATTGTGCTGCAACTGCTGAGCTACGTGGCGCAGGTGGAGCGCGAGAATATCCATCGGCGCCAAGCGGAGGGAATTGCAGCGGCGCGGGCGCGAGGGGTCCGTTTCGGTCGACCTCGCAAGCCGTGCCCTCCTCAGTTTGAGCTGGTGCGCGATAGCTATGAGGCAGGCGATATTACCCGCAGCCAGGCAGCAAAGTGCCTGGGCGTGTGCGTGGGGACGTTCGATCGCTGGATGCGCGAGGCGGGGTAGGGGTTTGCGTCGCTTTGTCGCTTCCTGTTGCGATTCAAATTTTGATACGGTGACGATGCCATTTGGGGCTACACTCGCTGATATTCAAAAAAGGAGGTTGGCCCTTGGCGCGAGTAAAACAAATAATCGGATTGACCGCGATCGTTCTGTTCGCTGCAACGCTGGCGGGCATCTGGGTGCTGACGGAGCAAAATGCGGTGGAGACGTCGTTGCTGAGCGAGTCTACCGCGCGTGTGGTGGAGGGCCAGGCTGCGGGCGTTCAGGCTGTCGATGCCACGGGTGAAGCTCAGACGGAGAACGGAATGACCGGGGGCACCGATTCGGCTGCCTCGAATGTCCGGTCTGGCCGACTTGCTTCCATTCGCATGTGGGTGGGCACGAACGTCCGTCGCGTTGCCCATACCGTAGAGTTTTTCTTCGTCGGATTATTCGCCTCGGTGGTCGTGGTTTGCTTTTCCAGGCGTCCGTGGAACGTATGCTCCCGTTGCGTGCCCGTATTGCTCTTTTGCACCGCCTGCTCCGTTGGCGATCAGGTACATAAGATCTTTGTTCCCGGCAGGCATTTCGACGTTATCGATTTAGGATTCGATGCTGCGGGCTATGTCACCGCCATGCTGTTGGTATTGCTGGCGGCGGCGTTGGTGCGCCATGCGACTCGGCCGATCGGCGCCCATGCGAGGCTCTAGCCGGTAGCAAACCCGTTTCTGATAATGCGACCTTGTTGAATTATTTTGTGTCGTGCGTATTTCCGAGCGGTCGGATTTGAGGGGCGAGGGGTAGAACGCTCGCCCTTTGTGCGCCACGATGCGGCACAATGTACCACAAAAGCTGTTTGTATCCGGTACGAATCGTTCGTTGGTCTTTAATTCTTCTCAACGGAGGTGTTTGAGATGGCAAACGGATTGCTTTTGCGGCTTCGCGAGCGTGAGCTCAGCGCGAGCCCGGCGGAACGCAATGTCATCGCATATGTAAGCGCTCATCCGCACGAGGTGGTCGGGCTGTCCGTCCGCGGTCTTGCCGATGTCACGTTCTCCTCGCCCTCGAGCATTTTGCGCTTTTGCAAGCGTTTGGGTTTTGCGGGCTACAAGGAGTTCCAGCGCGAACTGATTGCCGAGCTGGCGCTCTTAGGTGACAAGAAAGACGTAGCTCTCGAGGACATCTCCATGGATGACAGCGTCGAACGCATCGTGGGGAAGGTGATGAAAAACAACGTGCGCACGATCGAGGCGACGGCGCGAACGCTCGATTACACCGTCTTGGAGCGATGCGCGGCCCGTCTTAAGCGGGCACGCGCGGTCAATCTGTTCGGTATTGGTGCCTCTCGTTTGGTCGCGCACGACCTGGCGCAAAAGCTCATGCGTGTCGACAAAGAGTGCCATCTGTACGACGACTGGCATGATCAGCTCTTATGTGCCAAGAACATGCATGAGGGCGATATGGCAATCGCCTTTAGCTACTCGGGCTTGACGCAAGAGGTGCTGGACTGCACCGCCGAGGCTCAACGCCACAACTGTCCCGTCGTGGCCGTTACCAAAGTAGATGGATCATCCAAGCTTGCCACCATGGCCGATGCCGTGCTCGGCGTCGCTGCGAGTGAACCCTTGGTCCGCAGCGGTGCCATGGCTTCGCGTATGGCCCAGCTTATGGTTGTCGATGCCCTGTACGCTGCTTACGTTGCCAGCGACTACGAACGGGCGACGCATGTCATTAAGCAAAACTACATCGAGAAACAGGAAAGATGAGGTGAATGAAATGCTCGATTTAACAAAATTCACGACCGAACAGCGTAATCAAAGGTCAATGGACCTCGATACGATGACATCGCTGCAAATCGTCACGACGATGAACGATGAGGATCTTCGTGCCGTCCAGTCGGTCACGAAAGTGTTGCCCCAGGTTGCCACAGCAATCGACTGGGCTGCTGAGACACTCGAGCGCGGCGGGCGCGTCTTTTACATGGGCGCAGGCACCAGCGGTCGTCTGGGCGTACTCGACGCTTCGGAGTGTCCGCCCACGTTTGGCGTGTCACCCGATCTGATTGTCGGGCTCATTGCCGGAGGCGAGACGGCGTTTATCAAGGCTGTCGAAGGTGCCGAAGACAGCGAGGAGCTTGGCGCGAACGACCTGCGAGAGCGTGGACTCTCGGACAAGGATCTTGTCGTTGGCCTGGCGGCAAGCGGTCGTACTCCTTATGTGGTGGGCGGCCTTGTGTACGCCAAGGCAACTGGGTGCAAGACCATTGCAATTGCCTGCAACCAAGGGTCGAAGATCGGGGAGAGCGCAGATCTTGCCATTGAGCCCGTGCCCGGTCCCGAGGTGCTGACCGGCTCAACGAGGCTCAAGGCGGGAACGGTTCAAAAGCTCATTCTCAACATGATTTCGACCGGTGCCATGGTCAAGATCGGCAAGGTATACCAAAACCTGATGGTCGATGTGCAGCAGACGAACGAGAAGTTGGTGGTGCGCGGCCAGAACATCGTGATGGAGGCGACCGGCTGCACGCGCGAGCGCGCCGTTCAGGCGCTTGCAGATGCCGGCGGCCACGTAAAAACCGCTATTGTCTCGGTACTGCTGGACTGCGATGCCGAGCAGGCTACGGTAGCTCTTGAGCGGGCGCGAGGCCATGTCCGTGCTGCGGTGAGTGGCCATGAGAAGAGCAATGCCGATGCCCAATAGGTGCGCGGCGTGAGCTGATATGACATTCAGACGAGATACCCAATACAAGGAGGAGTTATGACGAACAAAGAGCTGGCTCAAAAGCTGCTGGACCTTTTGGGCGGTAAAGACAACGTGCTCGCAAACGCGGCGTGCATGACGCGCCTGCGCGTGACCGTCAAAGACACGGGCAACGTCGACACGGAGGGCATTAAGGCACTCGACGGCGTGATGGGCCTGGTCGAGGACGACACGATGCAGATCGTGCTGGGTCCGGGCAAGGTGAATAAGGTGCTCGAGGAGTTCTCCAAGCTCACCGGCCTTGCGAAAGGCGTTGCTGACGAGAGCGTGGTTGACGCTGCGGCCACAAACAAGGCCGCGCAGAAGGCCAAGTACGAGTCCAAGCCGGTTCAGGCCTTCCTCAAGAAGATTTCCAATGTCTTCGTCGCCCTGCTTCCCGGCATCATTGCGGCTGGCCTCATCAACGGTATCTGCAACGTCATTAACGTCTCGACGGCAGGCGCGCTTGCAGGCGAGTGGTGGTACCAGGGCATTCGTTCCATGGGCTGGGCCCTGTTTGCCTATCTGCCCATCTTGGTGGGCTATAACGCGGCACGTGAGTTTGGTGGCTCCGCTGCGCTGGGCGGCATCGCCGGCATGATGTGTATCGCCAACAGTGCCATGCCCCTGCTTGCGCCTGGCGCGGCTGATCCTGCCACTGCCATTCTGCTGCCGCTCACCAATGCGCAGTACAACCCCGCAGCGGGCGGCATGATCGCGGCTCTCATCGCTGGCGCATTTTTTGCCTGGATGGAGCGTCAGATTCGCAAGGTTATGCCCAACGCACTCGACACGTTCTTGTCTCCGCTGCTGGTGCTCATCATCGGCGCCTTTGCTCTGATGCTCGTCATCCAGCCGGTTGGCGCATGGCTGACGACTGCCATCTTTAGCGTTTTGACCTTTATCTTCGAGAAGCTGGGCGTCCTGGGCGGCTATATCCTGTCGGCAGGCTTCTTGCCGCTGGTGTCCGTCGGTCTGCACCAGGCGCTCACGCCGATCCACGCTATGCTCAACGATCCCGACGGCGCTACCAAGGGTATCAATTACCTGCTTCCCATCCTTATGATGGCTGGCGGCGGCCAGGTCGGTGCCGGTTTGGCGCTGTACTTTAAGACCAAGAACGCCAAGCTCAAGAAGTACGTCGCAGAGTCCATTCCCGTTGGAATCCTGGGTGTGGGAGAGCCTCTGATGTATGCTGTTACGCTGCCGCTCGTTCGTCCGTTTGTGACGGCCTGCCTGGGTGCCGGATTTGGCGGCGCGCTCGCGGCGCTGCTTCACATCGGCACGGTTTCTCAGGGTGTTTCCGGTCTGTTTGGCCTGCTGATCGTCGTTCCTGGCCAGCAGCTCGGCTACGTTGCCGCTATGCTGCTTGCCTATGCCGCCGGCTTTGTCCTGACGTGGTTCTTTGGCGTCGACGAGCAGAAGATCAACGAGTTCTTTGGCGAGTAGTTTGATATCGCGAGCCGTGTTGCTCGGGGTTCGCGGCGCGCGGCAGATTTCTTGATGTTATGGTTGTGCCGGCGGGGCTAGCTGCTCCGCCGGCCTTTTTTAAAGGAGCGTTGAAGCGTGAAAACGGGTATTTCGATTTATCTTTCCAGCCCTTTGCAGGATATTGAGCGGACGATTGAGCGTGGTGCCGCGGCGGGTGCGCGCTACGCGTTCACCTCGCTGCATATTCCCGAGGATGGGGGAGCGGCGTATGCCGATAAGGTCCGTCATGTGCTGTCGCTGCTTTCCGCCCGTGGCATTGCGCTCATTGCCGATGTGGGGCCTCGCACGTGCGATTTGCTTGGGCTTGAGCGCATCGAGGACCTGCGCGATCTGGGGTTGGAATACCTTCGTTTGGACTATGGCTTTAGCGCCCAACGGGTCGCGGAGCTGTCCGGTGTATTTCGCATTGTGGTCAATGCATCGACGGTGAGTTCTGATGAAATCGCATTGTGGCGTGAGGCCGGTGCCGATGTGACTCGTTTTGCCGCCTGCCACAATTTTTACCCCAAGCCTTATACCGGTTTAGCTCTTGAAGATGTTGCTCGGACGAATCTTCGTCTTGCGGCGCTTGGATTCGAAATCATGGCTTTTGTGCCGGGTGATGCTAACGTTCGCGGGCCGGTATTCGAGGGACTGCCGACGGTCGAGGCGCAGCGCGGTCGCGCGTCAAAGGTTGCCCTCAATATGCTTGAGCTTGCACATGGCGCCGATTGCGACATTGTGTTGGTCGGCGACCCCGATCTTTCCGATGCGGGCTGGGCGCAGTTTGCTCAAGTTTCCGCCGGATACGTGGACCTGCAATGCGAGCTTGAGCCCGGTTATGCCTATGTGCGCGGGCAGATTCATCACGACCGGCCCGACTCGAGTGTCCTCATCTTTAGGTCTCAGGAGTCACGTACGAAGCTTAAGCCGGATTCCGTGCCGACGGATGCCGGAGCCGGCCTGCCGCGAAAGGCGGGGTCGATCGCTGTGAGCAATAGCGGATATGGGCGCTACGAAGGCGAGCTTGAGATTGCGCGGGTCGATCTTCCCGGTGACGAGCGCATGAACGTTGCGGGCCATATCACGCCCGAGGCAATGGAACTGCTGCCGTTTATCAAGCGCGGATTCGGGGTACGGTTCGTTTAACGTGTGACCCGCGGGCTACAATTGGCCCATCATACGAAGGCGCCTCGTGTGGCGTGTGCCTGCGTTGGCCGATCTATATTCGGAGGATTCCCATGACTGTACTGTTTGTTGAATATCCCAAGTGCTCGACCTGTAAGAAGGCCAAGGCATGGCTGGACGAACATGGGGTAGAGTATATCGATCGCGATATCGTTTTGGACAATCCCACGGCTGATGAGCTTGCGACCTGGATTGCTCGTTCGGGGCTGCCGGTGCGGCGCTTCTTTAATTCGTCGGGCATGAAATATCGAGAGCTGGGCCTGAAGGCGCGTCTGGATGCGGGCATGACGGATCGGGAGTGCTACGAGCTGCTGGCGACCGACGGCATACTGGTCAAGCGTCCGCTGCTGGTGGGCGACGACTTTGCGATTCCCGGCTTTAGGGAAGCGGCTTGGGCCGAGGCGTTGCTGTAGCGGCTGCGGAAAGTGCGACCCGGAATTCGCTTCCAGAATGGGATGCGCTTTCCCAAAGTGGCCGGTTGCGGAAAGCACGTCCCATTCTGAGCTTCGATTGTGGGACACGGTTTCCTGAGCTTGAAATCTGGGACGCACTTTCCGCCGGCGGGCCTGCCTCAGTCAGTCCGCCAGCTGTGCCCATTCGTGCGGATCGTAGACCTTTACGTGTTTGTTGGGCTTGCCGCTCCAGTACTCCTCGTCCATAAAGGGCAGATATGCCTGAACGCCGGGGCAGATAAAGGGAATCCGCTGCTGTTGCAGTCGCTCGCGCTGGCGCTGCTCCAGGTGCGCCTCGGATATGACGGTTGGCATGCCGGACAACTCGACGAGGCTTGCCTGGATTCGCTTAAGGTCGGGGAGTCCCGCGTGCCATGACATCCGCATGATCAAAAAGGATGCACGGCGGTAGTTTGCCTGCACCACAGTAATGGCGGGGCGCAGTGTGGGATGGATTTTGTCCCGTTCGGGCCAAAGGTCGGCAGTGATCTCAAGGCCCAGGGTCTCCCATAGGTAATCAAGCTCTTCGTCCATGGCGCCTCGATATCTACGCGAGGTTGATTTCCGATCTCAGCCGAACACATTGAGTGAATAGGCCGTTCCCGCA
>CATYUU010000057.1:0-11884 GCA_958413455.1 uncultured Collinsella sp.
CATCGACCTGCGCCGATGCCCCCAACGTGGACACACATTTTGTCCTATAAGCCTCTTTGTCCCGACCGTTTTATACGTCGGCTAGCTATTAAACCCGTTGAACTTGAGATAGCTCATCAGGTACGCTTTCGAAACAAAGGATGAAACCGCGCTGCGCACAAGCAGCGACTCACGCGTTACCTGATGCGCCGTATCGGGAACCGGCGTCTGCTCGACAGAAAACGCCGAACGAATCGATGCCTCGAGCTGATCGACCACATAGTCGAAGGCCGTCGGGGCATCGTAGCTCAAACGCTGAATGTTAAAGAGCGCCTGCACCGCAGCAATAGGTAGCACCTGCTTAAAGATGCAGATAGCGATTAGGCGGGCAATCTGCTCGCGGCCATATTGCTTTTTGACCGGAGCAGGCACCAGGCCGACCTTCACGTAGTTATTGATCATCGATGGCGTAATGACAGGCTGCTCAACGCAAATGGACAGCGGCTCCATCCACAGCGCAACATACTCAATGACCTGGTCGCGGTAGAGTGTCACATTGGGCAACTGGTTATAGCGCGGCAGACTCAACGTATTGAGTTTGCGCACGATATCGGACTGAATAAATGCATCGGGCAGCACAGTGGGCTGAATATCCTCAGGCTTAATGCTGACCGACGAATCAGACATCGGAATAACGTGTTTAACGTGATTCATAAAGGTCCTCCGTTCATTTTTTATATTGTATTCTACGTAATCTAGTTTTGCATACCACATAGCCGGCAAGAAAATTGGCGGGACGGAGCACTGATACATCGTCCCGCCACTTAGTAAATTGATAACAACATTACATAAGATATATTATCGTACTTATCCGCGGAGAAACGCGTATGCGCTCGTTGCTGCTATGGCTCCGTCAGAAACGGCGGTCACAACCTGACGTAAGCGCTTGGAACGGATATCGCCAGCGGCAAATAGCCCTGGCGTGCGGGTCGCCATGGATTCATCAGTCAGAATGCCGCCATCAGGCGCCAGATCGACTAGATGCTCGACAAGTTCGGTATGGGGTTGCGTCCCGGTATAGACAAAGATGCCGAAAGAGCCGGGCTCAAATGACTCGGTATGAATTTCCCCGGATGAATTGTCCTTAAAGGCGATCGTCGTTGGCATGGCTTCGCCCGAGAGCTCCACAATACTAGTTTGGTACCTAACTGTAATATTGTCCTTTTCGAGTACTTTCTGAACAACACCATCAGGCGCACGGAACTGGTCGCGGCGCAGCACGATGGTCACACTGCTGGCAATGTCTGACAGGAACAGTGCCTCTTCGCATGCCGAATTGCCACCACCGATTACAAAGACCTGTTTGCCGCGGAAGAACATGCCGTCACATGTTGCGCAATATGAAACGCCACGACCGCGATAGGTATCCTCGCCAGCGAAACCTGCCGGACGCGGCGTGGCACCCATGCAAGCAATAACGCTCGAGGCAAGCGTATCGCCCATACCGTGATGCACCGTAAACAGCGCTGCATCGGCATCGTAATCGATACCCGTAACCATGCTCCATGTAACCTGCGCTCCCAGCCCCTCTGCATGTTGCTGAAAACGCTCGCCGAGTTCGGCGCCACTCAAGAGCGGAATGCCCGGATAGTTCTCGACTTCATTGGTCGTGGCGATCTGTCCACCCGACATGCCCTGCTCAATCACGGTCGTCGTCAGGTTGGCACGCGCAGCGTAAATGGCGGCAGCATAGCCCGCGGGGCCTCCACCGATAATCGCAACATCAATCGGCTGATCGGTAGTCATGGAATATCCTCTCGTCGAAACGTTGTCGTTCTTTGCGCTCATACCCAAATTTACGCGAACATGACACTCATGCACTACAATGATAAAACGCGTAACAAAGCTGAAGGGGAGTTATCGATGGATCAAACGCAGACGAGCAATAGCGCTCCCCTGCCCATGCAAGCCACTCCCCAACCGGAGCAAATGAACGTTTCACCTACACAAAAACCCCTGGTAACCATTGTGCACGCATCGGTTGGATCGGGCCACAAAGCCGCCGCCAACGCGATTGCACAAGCATTTGACCTTATCCGCGGCACCAAGGGAATCCCTGAGGATATTGAAATTGAAGTGCTCGATATCCTTGATTTTGGACGTATTAAATTCGACGGCAATAAGACCGCGGCTTCTTTTACGGGAGCCACACGCCCCATTTACGACCTGACCTGGCGATATACGCTTACGGGGCATCTTCTCTGGGGTGGCGGCACGGCATGGTCGCGAATTATGTTCCCCGCCTTCAACGAATATATTCGTCGCCGCAGGCCTATAGCCGTGGTCGCAACGCACATCACAGCAGCCAATGTTGCCGTGGGCGCCCGCGTTATTACGGGTATCGATTATCCGGTCATCTGCGTACCAACAGACTATGAAGTCGAAGGCTTTTGGCCCCACAAGGACACCGACCTGTTCTGCGTGGCCAACGAGTTTATGGCCGAAACGCTGCGCCCCCGCAAAGTTCCCGAGTCAAAGATCCGCATAACGGGCATCCCCATACGAGCCGGTTTCGATTCAAATTACGATCGCGAGGAAGAGCTGAGCAAGTTCAATCTCCCCATAGACAAAACCGTCGTATTGGTGATGGCCGGCGCCAGTTTGCCCCAACCATACGTGCGTTTCCGTGCCGCGATGGACCACACGCTCCCCTTCTTACGCAGCTTTGAGGACATGCACTTTGTCTTTTTACCGGGCAAGGATAAGGAATACGCCGCCCGACTCAAGACGCTCTTCGACGCCATGAAGCTCGACAACGTCACGGTTCTGGACTACGTGGACGACATGGCGGCCCTCATGCACGGCTGCGACCTGGCAATCCTCAAATCAGGCGGACTCACGGTCACCGAGTGCCTGTGCGCGCATCTACCGATGATCCTGCTGGGCAAATCATACGGCCAGGAAAAGGCCAACACCACGATGCTCACCGGCATGGGCGCCAGCATGCATGTCACCACCGCACGCGAGCTCATCGTAACCCTACGTCACTTGCACGACCATCCCGAATCACTCAAAGCCCTACTCATCAACGGCGAAGTACTACGCCGCCCCCACGCAGCCGAAGACATAGCCATCGCAACCATGGAGCTAGTAGGCAAGCCCCAAAAGCGCAAACGAGCCTTCTGCCGCTTCTACTGGGGAGGAAAGCCCGCGCATATCCGCTAGCATTGGACTGTCCGCTTACCTGTGGGAGGCCCCTATATATCATCCCATGCTCAATCATTCTCGCTGCGCTGCGAAACTGCGCGTGGGACGATATATAGGGGCCTCCCACAGGTAAGCTGCGTTAACGTACTAGCGGCTATACCAGATTCCCCACCAGTAGAATCTGCAAAGGGGAACCAGATAATATAAATACAGTAAGCCGATGCGACAAAGGGACAGCCCCTTTGTCGCATCGGCTTACTAGAAAAGTAAATATTGTTTCAAGCGAGTAGCCGCCCGCCTGCCTCTCACACATATCGTTCCACGCGCAGTTTCGCAGTGAGCGAAGCGAAGCGAGAATGTTTGAGCATGGAATGATATGTGTGAGAGGCAGGCGGGAGGGATATGAGCGCCCTAAGCGACGCCGCTGGAGCCGAAGCCTCCGTTGCCTCGGTCGGTTTCGTCTAGTTCTTCTACTTCTATGAGGTTGACCGTGGGGACTTCTTGGATGACGAGTTGGGCTATGCGGTCGCCTTTGTTGATTTGGATGTTGTTGGAGGGATCCAGGTTGATGAGGATAACCTTGAGTTCTCCTCGGTAGTGGGCGTCGATGAGGCCCGGCGTATTGACTATAGACAGGCCCTGCTTGATGGCCAAGCCGCTGCGGGGCTGGACAAAGCCGGCGTAGCCGTCGGGCAGGGCGATGGCCAACCCAGTAGAGACCAGACGGCGTTCGAAGGGCTTCAGGACGCAGTCCTCGTTGGAGCGCAGATCCAAGCCGGCATCGGTGGGATGGGCGTATTTGGGAAGCTCGACGGTGGGATCGAGACGCTTTATGTTGAGGGTAATGTTGGACATGGAATCACCTTAGCTTGTCGAGCTCTTGCAGAAACTCATCGACGTCTTTGAAATCGCGGTAGACCGAGGCAAAACGGATGTACGCCACCTTGTCGATCTTGGCCAAGCGTTTGAGCACCATGTCACCCAACTCATGCGACGTGACGGCCGTCAGCGTGCGAGAGCGCAGCTCGACCTCAATGTCGTCGATAATCTCATTGAGCTTCTTAGTGTCGATATCGCGCTTGATGGTGGCGCGCATCAAGCCGACGAGCAGCTTATTGCGATCGAACCGCTGCTTGGTTCCGTCTGACTTAATGACCTCGATTGGGTCTTCACATCGCTCGAACGTTGTAAAGCGGTAGTTACACGAGCAACATTCGCGACGACGCTTAATGGTGTTATTTGACTCCTGCATACGGGAATCAACGACGCGGGTATGTGCCTTGCCGCATTTGGGACAGCGCATGGTACCTCCTCTTAAACGATAACAAGGGTACCATGCGCAGCGCGATAATGATTACGAACGAGCAGGAACCTTAAGATGCGCACCGGCGGCGAGCGAACCATGCTCCAGATGATTGACGTTACGGATCATGTCGGAAGTCTCTTGCGTGGAAAGGCCTTCGATTGGATATTCCTCGGCAAGCGACCAAAGAGAGTCGCCAGGCTGAACGCGAATGGTCTCATAGGTAACGTTGGAAACGGACTCGGCATACGCGGCGTGACGAGCGCTAAAGACCGACGTAGCGAGGACAAAGAAGAGCGTAAGCGCAACGGCAACGGCGACAATCGTCGGAACCTTCAGGGCAACGCGGGCCGGCGCGACTACAGTCTGCTGATTGCGAGCAGGCTTTACGGTCAAAGGCTGAAAGCCGGAGCGGCCACCCTGAACAACCGTAAAAGTGGGTTCTGCAGGCGTCTCGAGCTTAAGGGCGAGGTTTCCCTGGACCATATTCGTTGCGTTCATCATGTTCTCCTCTCGCGTGTTTTGCTGAGAACAGTTTTATCAAGCCGCGCGGACAAAAATGTCTAGCGCGAGAACGAATGTTCGGTTATTATTATCTTCGAACAGTTGTTCCTGTCAAGCAAAATTCGAACATTTGTTTGACATGGGTAGAGAGGATGCCCTGATGGCTCGCAAAATTACCAAGCGTCAGCAGCAAATTTACGCCTTCATCAAGGAATATCAGCAGGAGAAGGGTTATCCGCCCAGCGTGCGCGAGATGGCTTCTGCCGTGGGCCTTTCCTCCCCCAGCACCGTGCACGCCCATCTATCTGCCCTGGAGGCGCGCGGGCTACTCAAGCGCGATGCCACCAAACCGCGCGCCCTGGAACTCTTTAACGAGGACGGTTCCTCGGTCTCAATTTCTAAATCTGACGAGCCCACCGCACCTCGCGGAACGGTCTCGCTACCGCTCGTTGGTCGCGTCGCGGCTGGGATTCCCATTCTGGCCGAGCAGAATATCGAAGACACTTTTACTATCCCGACCGAAATCGCCACCGATCAGGGTTCCTTTATCCTTGAGGTGCATGGGAGTTCAATGATCAATGTCGGCATCTTCAATGGCGATTACATCATCGTCCGTGAACAAAAGAGTGCCATGAACGGCGAAATTGTCGTGGCCATGATTGATGGTTCAGCGACCGTCAAGACGTTCTACAAGGAGCAGGGACGCGTACGCCTGCAGCCCGAGAATGACACCATGGAGCCTATCTATGCAACGAATCCCGTTATCTTGGGCAAAGTCGTCGGCTTGATGCGCCGGTTCTCGTAATGCAAAAACGCATCACCATCTTTGACACCGTCCGCGGGTTTACGATGATTTCAATGGCAGGTTTTCACGCTTGCTACGATCTCGCCTACCTGTACGGTTGGGATATGCCCTGGTTTACACAGACCGTCTTTCAAGACATCTGGCGTGCCAGCATCAGCTGGGTATTCTTGTTTATCGCGGGTTGGATGTGCACGCTCTCACGCAACAATATCAAACGTGCCGCCAAATACGCCTTAGCAGCACTCGTCGTCTGGTTGGCAACAACACTTGTCTCAGTAGACGATTCGGTTAATTTTGGCATCATCTACTGCATGGCCGCATGTACCGGCATCGTGGCGTTGACCGATCCCGTCCTTAAGAAGATATCGGCGAGATGGGGCATGTCCCTATGCCTAGTGTTGTTCGCCCTCACCTGGAGTATCCCCAAAACGATCTATCCTGTCCCCTACCTGGCGTGGCTGGGATTTCCGAGCCCTGGGTTTGTTTCAGGTGATTACTACCCCATCATCCCGTTTTTCTTTATGTATCTTGCAGGATACTTCGCCGCACACATAGCGCAGGGAATCGATAAGACCGTCCCAAGCTGGGCCTACGCCAATCCCATCCCGGCGCTCGCCAGCCTTGGACGTCACGCACTCCCCTTTTACCTACTGCATCAGCCCACTATTCTGGGCTTTTTGGAGCTCGTCTACTCGGTGCGATAACGCTTGAGCCGCGGCGCGATACGAGCCGGCAGCTTCGCAACAATACGAACGCCGCCCTCAAGATATTCCTCGTGCAAAAGGGTTCCCTGTTCATGCACCAGCGTGATGAGGGCGCCCTCGCGATACGGGATATCAGCGGAGAGCAACACATCGGTGGCAGCCGCCTCACGAGCAATACGGTCGACGAGATCGTCGAGTCCCTCGCCCGTCTGGGCCGAGAACAGCACGGCCTCGGGATAGCGACGACGGAAACTCAATCGATCAACGCTATCGAGAAGATCGATTTTATTGAACACCGTAAGCGTCAAACGCTCGCCGGCACCGATCTCGTCAAGAACGCGATCGACTGCCTCGAGCTGGCGCTCGTAGTCCTCGTCAGAGGCATCCACAACTTTAAGGATCAGATCGGCACCAAGAACCTCAGACAGCGTGGACTTAAAGGCATCAACGAGACCATGCGGTAGCTTTTGAATAAAGCCAACGGTATCGGTAATCGTCATGCCGCGACCGCCGGGCAGGCGATACGAACGCGTCGTCGGGTCGAGCGTAGCAAACAGCTTGTCCTGCGAAAGTACCGTAGAGCCGGTCAGGCGATTAAGCAACGTCGATTTACCGGCATTGGTATAACCGGCTAACGCGACGCGAAACGCCGGTGACTCAATGCGGCTCTTGGACTGGACATCGCGACGCTGTTCAACCTGCTTGAGCTCACGACGAAGCGCAGCGATCTTATTACGAATGAGGCGACGGTCGACCTCGAGCTGACTTTCGCCCTGACCAAAGCGTGAACCGATGCCGCCGCGCGTCTGCTCCTTGGCAAGATGGCTCCACATACCGCGCAGACGAGGCAACAGATATTGAAGCTGCGCCAGCTGTACCTGTAGGCGTCCCTCACGCGTCTGAGCATGCAGGCCAAAGATATCCAGGATCAGTGCTGTACGATCGATAATCTTTACCGGCTCGCCCACGGCTTTCTCCAAATAGGATTGCTGCGAGGGCGATAAATCGTCGTCGAAGATAACAACATCGACATCCATACGATGCACGAGCCCGCAAAGCTCCTCAACCTTACCGGAACCGATAAACGATTTTGGATACGGCTTAACCAGACGCTGTGACAAACGCGCCACGCACTGGGCGCCAGCCGTATGGGCCAGGCGCTCAAGCTCGTCAAGCGAACGATCGAGCGGCCATGCATTGTCGCGCCACTCAACACCAACTAAAATGGCACGCTCGGGCTCGGGAGCCGTGGGAACAAGGGGGAAACGGGCCATTAGGCAGCCTCAATACGATGCAGGATGTCCTCAACGACCTCATCGATCGTAAACTCGTCCATATCAAACCACACGATACGGTCATCGCGCTTAAACCACGAAAGCTGACGTTTGGCATAGCGACGCGAACGCATCTTGATGAGTTCGCGAGCCTCATCCATAGAAATCACGCCATTGAAAGCATCAATGATCTCTTTATAGCCAATTGCCTGCATCGAAGTCAGGGCATCTCCCAGCCCCTGGTCCATAAGACCGCGAACCTCATCAACAAGACCCTGTTCAAACATCAGATCGACACGCAGGTTAATGCGCTCGTAGAGCACCTCGCGATTACGCGTCAGACCAAACCATAGAGCATGATAATGCTCGCGCGGAACACTAAACTGACTTTTTTGCTGTGCATAGGAGATACCATCATCATGCATCTCGAGCGCACGAATCACACGGCGCACGTTATGGGGATGAATAACAGCAGCCGATTCTGGGTCGCGCTCGGCAAGCAGGGCATGCAGTTCTTCCTCGCCAATACGCTCGGCAAGCTCCTGATAGCCCACACGGCGATCGTCCTCAAGTTCACCCGAGGGAAAGTCCATCTCATCGAGGGCGGCCTTGAGATACAGCCCCGTACCTCCGCAAAAAACCGGCAGGCGACCCGAACCAAGGAGACGTTCAACATGCGCGCGAGCGTCAGCCTGATAAAGCGCAGCAGAATATGCCACACCCGGCTCTACAATGTCGACGAGACGCAGCGGCGCCGTACACTCATCGGGCGCCATCTTCGCGGTACCGATGTCCATGCCGCGATAGATTTGCATCGCATCGCACGACAGCACTTCGGACGAAAGACGAGCGGCCAAACGGTCGGCAACATCACTCTTACCAACCGCCGTCGGACCGACGATCGCAACGGCGGAAAGACCTGCCTCGGAAGAAACCATTAGCGCGGCTCGCCCACAACGGAACCGGACAAATACCAGGTCTTGGCAACGTCAACGTCAATATCAACGATCTTGCCAACAAGCTGATCGATGCCGTAACCCTCGGGGATAGGCGCATGCACGGTCTGATTCTTGGGACTCTTGCCAAGCAGGACCGCGTCGTTCTTTTTACTCGTTCCCTCAATGAGCGCCGGCACCACAGTATGAAGCTCACCCTGGTTATACTCGTGTGCCGTGGTCTCGATAACCTTAACCAGGCGGTTGAAACGCTCGAGAATAACCTCATGCGGCGTAGGATCGTCAATCTCTGCGGCCGGGGTACCGGCGCGCTTGGAATAGATGAAGGTATAGGCCTGAGCATAGCGGACCGTCTCGGCAAGTGAGAGCGTCTGCTCAAAGTCTTCTTCAGTCTCGCCCGGAAAGCCAACGATAATGTCAGTCGAGAGCGCGATATCGGGCATGCGATTGCGGATGCGATCGACCAGGCCCAGATAGTCCTCGCGTGTATAACGGCGATTCATCTCTTTGAGGATCCGTGTCGAACCTGACTGGACGGCCAGGTGCAGCTGCGGCATAACGGCAGGCGTCTCGGCCATGGCGTCGATGGTCTCGGGGAGAAGATCCTTGGGATGCGAAGACGTAAAGAAGATGCGCTCCACACCCGTATCGCCCACGGCACGCAGCAGATCGGCAAAACGCGGCTTGCCAAACAGATCGCGACCATATGAGTTAACGTTTTGGCCCAGCAGCGTAATCTCACGCACGCCCTGGCGCACCAAACCAGTCACCTCGTCGACAATCTCCTCGAAGGGGCGGCTCTTTTCGCGACCGCGCACGTACGGCACGATGCAATAGGTGCAGAAATTATTGCAGCCCGTCATGATGGGCACCCAGGCGTGATACTGGGTCTCGCGATGCCACGGCATGCTCATGGCATCCGTATCCTCATGCTCATTGGTGCGGATATGACGCTTGCCGTCAAGGAACGCCTCGGCAATGAGCTCGGCCACATGTGCGATAGAATGCGTGCCAAAGATGACATTGACGTTATCGACGTTGGTGAGCAGGCCCTCGCCATCACGCTGCGCAATGCAGCCGCCCACGGCAACCACACGCTTGCCCGAAGGCGAAGGCGGCAGGCTTTTGCAGGAATTGCACTGGCCGTACAGGCGAGTATCGGCGGCCTCACGCACACAGCATGTCATGAAGACAACGATATCGGCATGCTCGGGATCGAGCGCCATGAGACAGCCATACGAATCAAGCAGACCGCTCACGCGCTCGGAATCGTGCTGATTCATCTGGCAGCCAAAGGTGCGGATAAAGTAGGTTTTACCGGCAAGAATATCGCGTACGGAACGCTGATCCATGTGCATAAGTCCTAACGTTGGGGAGCGAAACGAGGCAAGCAGAAGCTATGCCACAGGCTTAACATCATCCATGACGACGTTATCCATAGCAGCTCGATTGATCTGGTGAACGTAGATAGAAAGGCGGATGGCCGTGCGCGACTCCCCGTTAATGAGGATGTCGGAGAACACGGGCGCGCAGGAAATATCAAAACCGGTTGGGATCAAAAAACCGCGCGCGATGGCAACGGCCTTAATGGCCTGGTTGACAGCACCGGCGCCGACACACTGGATGTTGACGGGTACACCATCCTTGACCATGCCGGCGATGGCGCCGGCAACGGACGCGGGCGATGATTTGCTTGATACCTTCAGGCAATCCATGAAGAAACTCCTGCGTTTAAAAGTACGTTTTAACTGCAATAACTGTATCGTACCGAGTGGACTCGGTAAAGGCACTATTCCTCTTTGGCAAGATCGAAGGTCACGGTGATTCGATCACGCGAAACGCGAATCTTTGGGTCGCCGCAAAGGTTGAGATAGTACCGGGCGGCAAGGTCATTAAAGTCACGCTCCACAGCACGCGAAAACTGTGCCATGTCATCCTTGGCAATACGTAGCCCGCGACGATCCTTCGCGAGATCGACAGGAGCCGGCGCATGCGAGGAAGAATCACGCTCGCGCAGCAGACGCGCGGTCACACCGCGAACGGGCTTAATCTGCCCTGCCAAAATGCGATGTGCCGTGCGCTCGGACATCTCAAGACCCAAACCCGAGCAGATACGGATAAAGTCCTCGGCATCAGAGGCAAGGCCTAAACGATCGACAACCGGAAGCTCACTCTCGTCATCAATGAACAGGAGACGCGACGTATCGAGCCGACTTGACGCCTGAGCATAAAGGGTCGCGGCAATCTCAGACGGAGAACCAAGATAGACATCGCAACCACGCAACTCCTCGAGCGCAAACTCACAAGCAGCGCGAATAATATTATGCGGGCCGCGAGCACAGACATAACGTCCGTCCTCATCCTTGACGGCCTGAGGCCAGCTGGACTGATCGGCACGCTCACTGAGGCGGTCGGCCGCAACGCTCACCTTAAAGGCCGAGCCAAGGTCGACACCAGACGTGACCACACGGGCCTCGTCGGTGTTCTGCTTGATCGAAAACAATGCCATGCCACGACCGTGAACGCCCCAACGGTCCATCTTCATGCTCTCGAGCTTGGAGGTAACGCGGGCATCGAAGATTCGCTCTTGCATATCCTGCGGAACGCCCGAACCGTTATCCAGAAAGACAAGCGTGCGGACGCCATCTTCCTTGGTCGTAGCGAGATAGACTTTGTCGGCGCCAGCATCGCGAGCATTACGGAGCATTTCGATGACGATATCCTCGACATGCTGAATGTCGTGCTTTGCCTGGCGCCGCTCGGCCTCCGAAACGCGGAGGCGGACATACCCCTCGCCAAGGTTCTCCTCGACGCGAAGGTTGCCCTCCCCCGACATCGACGCGATAAATGAGATGAGCTCGTTCGCGTCGCTCATGTTATTTAGCGATATCGACAGCGCGGCTCTCGCGAATCACGACGACGCGCACCTGACCGGGATACTCCATCTCTTCCTCGATCTGATGGGCGATATCGTGAGCCAGGACCGTGGACTGGGCATCGGAGATCTTGTCCGGCTGAACCATGACGTGGACCTCGCGACCAGCCTGCATGGCATAGGTACGCTCGACGCCTTCATGGGAGTTGGCAATCTCCTCGAGCTTCTCAAGACGCTTGATGTAGTTCTCGGCAGACTCGCGACGGGCACCGGGGCG
>CATYUU010000058.1:0-11216 GCA_958413455.1 uncultured Collinsella sp.
CACTCGCAGTTGTAGCACTCGTCCTGTGCCACGATACAGGGCTTGTTAACGCACTTGGAGAGCTCCTCGCCGTCCATAACCTGAACGGTCTTGAGCTCAAAGAAACGAGAACCGGCCACGTAGGATGCCACGATGTTCTGGGCCAGCTGCGTATTGGGACCGGCGGCCGGGCCAAACGGAGTCTCGATGCGCTCGTCAAAAATGGGAAGCGCGCCCTCCTGGTTGGTCGTGACCATCTTGCGCACGCCAAAGATGGCGCCCTGAGTCTTGTGCTCCTCGATGATCCAGTTCATCAGCTGCGAAAACGGGATCGGCCTCATGATGTCGCTCATAATGAGCTCCTCTCTGTAACGCCCGGCGAGACCGCGCGGCGGGCGCAAATACGGTGTAGCGCTAGCACAGCGCCGGCGACCCCGCGGAGGCCGCCTATACGCGCGCCGGATGCGGCGAAACATCCGACGCGCGTGAATCTACTTGTAATTAGTAGGCGCGATCGTTGAGCGTGCTCCAGAGCTTCTTGGACTCGGCCATGGTCCACGCGTTGATCTTGTCCTCATCAATGCCAACGAACTCGCGATCCTTGTACAGGACGCGGCCGTTGATGATGGTGGTGCGGCAGTTTTTGCCCATCATGCCAAAGAGCATGTGGCCGTCGATGTTCTCCTCGCTCAGCGGCGTAAAGGGCTTGTAGTCCATGACGATGACGTCGGCGGCAGCGCCGGCCTCGAGCACACCGAGCTTGCGATCGAAGTACTTGCTGGCCATCTTGGCGTTGTTCTCGAACAGCATCGTCATTGCCTCGCACCAGCCCACGTTGGGCATAGCGGCGTTGTGACGCTGAATGATCAGGAAGACCTTGAGGCTCTCGAGCATATCGTGGGTGTAGGCGTCGGTGCCCATGCACACGGGGATGCCGCGGCGGAAGAACTCGAGCACGGGGGCGCAGCCCACGGCGTTGCCCATATTGGATTCGGGGTTGTTGACGAGCCAGGTGCCGGACTCCTTGACGATATCCATCTCGGCAGGCGTCACGTGGATGCAGTGGCCCAGCATGGTGTCGGGACCCAGCAGGTTGTGCTGCAGCAGGCGCTCGACGGGGCTGATGCCGCCGCGGTTGAGGCGGGAATCCCACACGTCGTTCATGCCCTCGCACACATGGATGTGGAAGCCGGTCAGGCCGTTGTTGGCCTCGGCCATCTTATCCATGGTCTCGTCCGAAAGCGTAAAGGTGGCATGTCCGCCAAACATGGCGGCGATCATATGGTTGTCGTTATCGCGACGCTCCTTGGCGGCCCACTGGGCAAATTCGGCGTTCTCGGCAATGGCCTGGTCGCATTTTTCCTGGCCGCGGCGATCGGAGACCTCGTAGCACAGGCACGAACGCATGCCCAGCTCCTGAGCTGCGTCCTTAATGGTAAAGAGGCTACCCGGGATCTCGCAGAAACTCGCATGGTGATCGAAGATCGTGGTGACGCCATCGCGGATGGAGTCCAAAATCGTGGCATAGGCGCTGGCCTTGGTGCCGTCGAGCGTCAGGTTGTCGTCGATCTTCCACCACTGCTGCTCAAGATTCTCCAGGAAGTTGGTGGGGTTGCAGCCCTTAATGGCGAGGCCGCGGGCCAGACCCGAGTAGATGTGGGTGTGGCAGTTGATGAGTCCGGGCATGATGAGGTTGCCCCGGGCATCGACGTACTCGGCATCCGGGTACTTGGCCTTGAGCTCGCGCTCGGGGCCCACTTCGACGATCGTATCTCCGTCAATGGCGACCGCACCGTTTGGAATGAACGGGGCCTGAGCGTTGCGGGTAAAGACGGAACCGTTAGCGACCAGAAGCATGGATGCTCCCTTCAACATCAGAGGCGGGGTTTGACACCTCTGACATGGCGGAGTGCGAAGCGCCGGCCTACACCGGAAACGGGCCCTCTCCCGTCAACGCTTCACCAAAGGGACAAACCCTTTGAAGTGCGGCTTGGTGCCGCATGGCGTCGGCGGACGAGGCGATGCGTCCGCCGACGAATAGCACCGAATTGGTTACTTCTTGCTCTCGGGCAAGACCAGATCCACGGCAGCGTCCTTGGCAGCATCGATGTGCTGAGCCACGACCGGCGTCTGCGGAAGGATCAGGTTAAGGACAATGGCCATGATGGCGGTGGGGGTTACGGCATTGGAGCCGATGACGGTGGACACCCAGGCGGGCATACCCTCGCCGGCAAGGCAGCCGCTGGCCATCCAGATACCCAGGCCAAAGACGACGGAGGTGCCGACGATGGTGGTAGTGCGCTGCGTGAGGCCCTCGCGGGTGAACATGCGCACGCCGTTCATGGTGATGGTGCCAAAGACGCCGACGGTCGCGCCGCCGATGACGGGCTGCGGGATGGCGGAGAGCACGGCAGAGAGCTGCGGGAACAGACCGGCGATGGCAAAGACGGCCGCAATGATCACAAAGACCCACTTGTTGACGACCTTGTTGGAGCAGATGATGCCCACGTTCTGGCCAAGGGCGCTGGTGGGAAGACCGCCCAGCAGGCCGCCGACCATAGAGGTGAGGCCCTGGGACACAATAGCGCCGGAGAGCTCGCGCTCGGTGGGCATACGGTCGATGGAGCCCAGGCAGGCGGCGGAAACGTCACCGATAACCTGGATAGCAACCATGGGGAACACGACGGCGAGGGTAATGCAGACCTCGGGATCAAACTCGAGCGCGTAGGGCATGAGCTTGGGAAGGGCGAAGACCTGAGCGGTGGCGACGCTGGAGAAGTCGATCATGCCAAAGGGGATGGAGACGATCATGCCAACGATCATGCCAAAGAACACGGATCCCAGCTTGAGCGTGCCCTTGCCAAAGTTGGCGAGCGCAAAGACCACGGCGAAGGTGATAAGAGCGACGCACCAGGCCTGCGGGGTGCCCCACAGCGGCGTACCCATACCGCCGGCCATATACTTGACGGCCGTGGGATACAGCGAAACGCCGATGGAGAAGATGACCGTACCGGTCACGACGGGCGGGAACAGCCACTTGATCTTGCTGTAGGCCAGACCAAAGAGGACCGCGACGGCGCCGCCGACGATCTCGCCACCCAGCAGCGCACCAAAGCTAAAGCCCGAGGCACCCATGGCCTGCAGGGCCGGCAGGAACGCGAACGAAACGCCCATGACGATGGGCAGGCCGCCGCCGATGCGACGGAAGGGAGCGAAGGCCTGAAGGGCCGTGTCGATCGCCGAAAGAATGAGCGCGACCTGGATGATGTCGGTACTCTGCTGGCTATTAAAGCCGTAGACGCCGGCCATGATGACCGCCGGGGTAATGATGCCGGCAAACGATGCCAGTACGTGCTGAAGGGCACACGGGATCATTTCCTTAACGGGAGGCATGCCTTCGCGAGTGAACAGGGCTTCAGTGCCGTTCGTAACCGTCTCCTGGGTCATTTGACCACCAATCCTCGAAGTAGTTGTTTTCGCATCTAACGCTCTATTGTGACGCAGTGCGGGGTTGAGGTTGTGCCTTCATTGCATATCGTATTAAAGATGATTCTCATTCTCAATAATAATTTCTTGTTATCAGACTATTCTTCAGCTGAAATAACGCATTTCCGCAGGTCAGGAAAGTGTCTGGTCAAAATAACATCTAACTTTTCTTTTGGTCAACCGTTTACCGCTAAATTCCTACCGTTCGTCTGCATTACGCAATGTACCTGCGGATATACGAGATGATGGGCAGCGTGTTACCATGAGAAAAAATTGTTATGAACACTTCGATAGAACCAAAAGGAGTTGCCCGTGAACGAGACCGTACGTCGCTTTTTGCCGATGGTCGATTTCCTGGAGCAGATACTCGGCAAAAACAGCGAAATCGTGCTGCACGATTTCTCGGATCCCGACCACGCCATCGTCGATATTCGCAACGGCATCGTGAGCGGCCGCAAGGTCGGCGGTCCCGCCACCGACCTGGCACTCAAGATCATGCACGACGCTAAGTATCGCGACCTGCCGTTTATTACGGGCTACGAGGGGCGCGGTGCCGGTGGCAAGACGTTGGAGTCGGCGACGTACTTTATCCGCGAGAATGACGAGATTGTCGGTATGCTCTGCGTCAACACCGACCTCTCGACCGTGCGCTCCATCAACGCCATGGCGCAGCAGCTCATGGCGTGCTTCGACGCGGCGCCGACGCACACGGAGCCCGCGTCTATCGAGGTCGAAAGTCTTTCGGAGTCTACGCAGGAGCTCATCGACCGCAGTATTGCCGAGCTGCTGAGCGCGCGCGGGCTGGATGTAGCGTCACTTGGCCAGAGCGACCGCGTGGACGTCATTCGCCACCTCAACGGCAACGGGGTATTCATGCTCAAGGGCGCCGTGGCCTGCGCCGCCACCGCGCTGGGCATCTCGGAGCCCAGCGTCTACCGCTACCTGCAAAAAGTCCGCAAGGAGGGCTAGCGAGCAAAATGGAGCGCGGGCAGTCTTTTTGGGACGGGGCTATTTTAGCTACCCTCCCTCTGCCCGCGATTTCGATGAGCCGCAAGTAAAAGCAATCCTGCATATTGGGGTAGCTAAAATAGCCCCGTCCCAAAAAGACTGCCCTTGGTGGCTCCACAAGTGACCCATCGCTTGACAAAGGACCCTGCAGCTCGCACTGCAGGGTCCTTTTGCATGTCATGTTTAGTTGTTGCCAACGCCTTAGAGAGCGGCGACGACCTCGATCTCGACCAGACCGCCGGCCGGAAGGGCGGCAACCTGGAAAGCGCTGCGCGCGGGGAACGGAGCCTCGAACTTGGAAGCGTAGATCTCGTTCACGGCAGCGAAGTCGGCGATGTCGGCCAGGTAGACCGTGGTCTTGACGACATCGGCAAAGGTGGCGCCGGCAGCGGTCAGCAGCGCCTCGACGTTAGCAAGGGACTGCTTAGCCTGGGCCTCGACGCCCTCGGGCATCTTGCCGGTTGCGGGGTCGATGCCCAGCTGGCCGGACAGGAACACCATGTTGCCGGTCTGGATGCCGGGGGAATACGGGCCGATGGCTGCAGGTGCGTTATCGGAAGACACGACGGTCTTGCTCATGTTTATCTCCTTACGATCAATTGAGAGAGCGTGAGCGCGGTGTTCACACCGGGAGGCACAGTTCGGTCTGAACACCGCGCTTGATTTGGGATAGTACTCAAGGTTTCCGCGCGATGCAAGATTATTATCACGTTGCGAGAATATTTTATCGCCCAACGGCGCCTGTCAGCCGCTGAACGGCACGACCGGACGGTGAAGCTCAAAATGATCCGTTTCCCTCCGTCCCCATCGGATCAGGCAATCCATAGGGGACGGAGGGAAAACGGATCATTTTTGCTGCAAGGGCTGCTGAAGACTTTATCCTGCTTGGGCCACAGGGCTCGTCCGCCGCAACAGCACCACTATACTTTTGAGTATCTGAGCATTTTGAAAGGCAGGATATGACCGCAACCGCCAGTCGAACCACCAACCGCAGACCCGAGCTTTTGGCGCCCGCTGGAGGGCCCGAGCCCTTTGCCGCCGCACTCGCTGCCGGGGCAGACGCCATCTACTGCGGCATGGGAAGCTTCAACGCCCGCCGCAAGGCCACCAACTTTACCGACGAGGCCTTTGAGCAGGCCTGCCGTGCTGCACACCTGGCCGGCTCGCGCGTCTACGTCACGGTCAACATCGTCATCAAGCAGTCCGAGATGGGCGATGCGCTGCAACTCATCCATCGCTGCTCCACGCTGGGCGCCGACGCCTTCATCATCCAGGACTGGGGTCTGTTCTTTGAGGTCAAGCGCACCATGCCCGGCATCGAGACGCATATCTCGACCCAGGCGAACATCCACGACGACCGCGGAACCCTTTGGTGCCGCGAGCAGGGCGCCGACCGCGTGACCCTCTCGCGCGAGCTTTCCATCGACGAGATTGCCGCCATTCACGATGCCGCGCCCGATGTGGACCTTGAGGTCTTTAGCCACGGCGCCATCTGCTTTTGCTACTCGGGTCTGTGCCTGCTGTCGAGCTTTGCCATGGCGGGCCGCTCGGCCAACCGCGGCATGTGCGCTCAGCCCTGTCGCCTGCCTTACGAGCTGATCGACGAGAACGGCCGCGCGTTCTCCCCCGCCGGCCGCGAGCGTGCGCTATGCCCGCGCGACACCAACACTTCGCAGCTTGTTCGCCGTCTGTATGACGCCGGTGCCGCATCGCTCAAGCTCGAAGGCCGCATGAAGGCGCCCGATTACGTGTACTCCATCGTTGATGTGTATCGTCACGAAATTGACGACATGCTATCCGGAGCCACCGTTGCCAAGGACGAGGAAGCTGCCCGCCAGCGCCAGCTCAAGCGCTGCTTCAACCGCGACTTTACGCACGCCTATCAGGACGGTACCTCGGGCGACGAGATGATGAGCTATGAGCGTTCCAACAATCGCGGCCAAATCGTGGGCACGGTGCTGGGCAGCCGCCCGGCCAATCGCGACGTGCGCGGCCTCAAGCCCGACGACCGCCGTCGCCGCGCCGCCATCGCCCGCATTGAGCTGTTTGAGCCCGTGGGCAAGGGCGACCTGCTGGAGCTTCGCCACGACGATGAGTTCGACCAATTCCTGACCACCATTGCCGCCGATGATGCCGCAGCCGGCGATATCATCGAGTGCCGCGTGCCCCGTAGCATGCCCGAGGGTTGCCGTGTGCGCGTGATTCGCAGTCAGCGCGCCATTGACGCTGCCGGCGCCGCGCTCAAGCGCGATGTGCTGCGCCGCCGCGCCGTAGATGTGTCCGTCGTGGCGCGTCTGGGCGAGCCGTTTACCGTTACGCTCACCTGCTGCGACGACCCCGCGCTTACCGCCACCGCCACCGGCTTTACCGTCGAGGCCGCCAAGACCCGCGCCGTCGAGGCGGCAGACCTGGTTGAGCATGTGGGCCGCATGGGCTCTTCGCCCTTTGAGGCAGCGAGCTTTGATGTGACGCTCGATGAGGGCTGCGGCATGGGCTTCTCCGCTGTGCACAAGGTGCGCGCTGCCGCCTGCAAGGCACTGGAGGAGGCCATTCTCGCACCGTACGAGGAGCGCGCGAAAACGCTCGAGTTGCCGGTGATTGTAACCAGCGATTCCCGCCCCGCACCCGAGCATTACCGCGATGAGCCGCAGATCTGCGCCGCCGTCACCACGCTCGAAGCCGCCGAGGCTGCTCGTGCCGAGGGCGCCGCGCGCATCTATATGACCACCGATGCGCTCGAGGCTGCCGGACTCTCCCCTGCCGATGCATTTGAGCAGGGCATCGTGCCCGTACTCGACGAGGTCTGCCGCGCCGTCGACCACGAGCGCGTCGATCCCTGGATCAATGCTGGAGCCACCGTCGCCGTCGGCAATATCTCCGAGCTCGCCGTAGCCGCGCATGCCGGCGCCACAGCCGAGATTCGCTCTTGCCTGCCGGTGCACAACACGCCCTGCATGGAGGCGCTTGCCGAGCGCGGCGCCGGTGCGTTTTGGCTCTCGCCCGAGATCACGCTCGACGAGATTGTCTCGCTCGGCGCCGCCGCGCCCGCTGCTCTGGGCATCACCGTCTTTGGCCGCCCGCGCGTCATGACAAGCGAGCATTGCATTCTGCAGGTTGCCAACGGCTGCATCCACGATTGTGCCAACTGCCGCCTGCGCGCCCGCAAGTTGTCGCTCAAGAATATCGACGGCAAAGTCATGCCCGTCCGCACCGACATCCACGGTCGCTCTCGCCTGTACGACGCCTACCCCATCGATCTCACGCCGCAGGTTCCTCAGCTGCTCGATGCCGGGGTCCGTCGTCTCATGGTGGACGGAAAGCTGCTCGAGACGGATGAGGTGGGCCGCGCCGTCGCACGCGTTCGTCGCGCCGTCGAGGCCGCGCAAGCCGGCCGCAAGCCCGCCGCCCGCCTACGCGGTGCCACCTCGGGCTGCATGTTTGTGGGAATTAGCTAACCGAAAGGCTTACACGTGAACGAAGAACCTCAAGTCCTCTACTGCGACGCCTGGCTCATGGCCATCGACAAGCCCGCCGGCATGATCGTCCACGGCGACGGCACCGGCGAGCGCACGCTTACCGACTACGCCAGCGACCTGCTGCTGGCGATGGGCGACGGCTTTGCCGCGACCGACATGCAGCCGCTCAACCGCCTGGACCGCGACACCACCGGCGTAGTGCTGTTTTCGCTCGACAAGCAGACGCAGCCCGCCTTTGACCAGATGGTCATCGACCACGCTTTCGAAAAGCACTACCTGGCGCTCGCCGAGGGCAAGATCGACTGGAACGAAAAGCTCATCGACAAGCCCATCGCCCGCGACCGTCACGACAGCCGAAAGATGCGCGTCGGCGCCAGCGGCAAGCCGTCACAGACGCGCGTGAAGGTGCTCAAGCGTCTTAAGAGCCGTCGAGGCCTGCCCACGCGTTCGTATATCGATGTCGAGCTGCTCACCGGCCGCAAACACCAGATCCGCGTGCACCTGGCGAGCGAGCGTCATCCCCTGGTGGGCGACGAGCTCTACGGCACGCCGCGTCCCTGCGGCCTGATGCTCCATGCCCACAGCGTGTCCTTTACGCATCCCGTAACCGGCGAGCCCATCCACATCGAAGCCCCCTGCCCCTGGGAGCCCTAAACCACCACAATGGGGACAGGCACCTTTGTGGTGGTTTTGCCGCAATGGCTCAGCCGCGGTCCCAAAACGTCTCGATCCGTAACATTTAGAACCCTTTTTCCGGTCTATCTGTTACAGATCGAGACATTCGAATCCCCCTTAAGGGAAAATCTCAATCTGTAACAATAACTCGGCAAAATCGGTCCCAGATGTTACAGATCGAGACAAAGGGACGGCGCGGTTCGGAAGTATCTCAATCTGTAACATCTAACCCACTTTTGACAGTCCAGTTGTTACAGACTTAGACAAACCGGCAGACAACGAAAGCGGCAACGCCCGTGATGGACGTTGCCGCTTTTCTATTGAGAAAACTAATCGGTTTTCGTTACTAACCACCACAATGGGGACAGGCACCTTTGTGGTGGTTTTGGCCTTGTCCCATCGCTAGACCGTGATGACGTTGTCCATCGACTGGTACTTGGCGGGTACCTCGCCCGCAGTGATGATCGTTGCGTCGCGGAAGTCCGCAAACTTGACGGGCGCCACCATGCCAAATTTGCTGGCGTCCGAGATTACGAAGCGTTTGGCGGTATGGCGCATCGAGATACGCTTAACCTGCGCTTCCTCGATATCCGGTGTGGTGAGACCTTGCTCGGCGGCGATGCCATTGGAACCCCAAAAGCCGCAGTTGAAGTTATAGCGGTCCAGGGTTGCCAAAGCATCGGGGCCAACGAGCGCCTCGGTCTCGGGCTTGAGTTCGCCGCCCAGCACCACGGTGCGCATACCGCGCAGGGCGAGATGCTGAGCATGGAGCACAGAATCGGTCACATAGGTGACGCCCTCAAGGCGCGGAAGATGCTCGATGAGCTTGAGGGTCGTGGAGCCCGAATCGATATACACAAAGCTATCGGGCTCCACCAGCGCCGCCGCACGGGCGCAGATACGCTCCTTGTCGTCGTTATGGAGATCGCTGCGCTCGCCGATCGTCAGGTCGCGCGTCACGTGCGCGCGCTCCAGACTCGTCGCGCCTCCGTGTACCTTGGCGATACGGTGTGCGCGGTCGAGCGTCTGCAGGTCGCGCCGAATGGTAGACGCCGTCACGCCCAGGGCCTCAGCAAGCTCCGGCACGGTAACCGAGCCGGCCTGCTGCACCATCGACACAATCGCGTTGAGTCTATCTTCCGCAAGCATCGCTTACTCCTCCTCGGGGTACACGACTCCCCAGTCGGCGCGGAGCTTGGTCATCAGCTCCATAACATCAGAAGCATAGTCCAGAAGCTCGCGCTTCGAATCATCGCCGGCAACGGCCTTCTCCAGGTCGGCCATCTCGTAGCACAGAGCGTATGCCTCGGTGCCAGTGTGCACCTCCTCACGGTGACCGTCCGCAGTCCACACGATGGTCGCATGGTCGGCGCGCGGATACTCGTTGACCTCGATATAGCACTTATCGAAACTGATGACCGAGCGCTTGGGCTGTTTGGAGTGGAGCGTAAGGCTCACGACGCCCAGCTGCTGCTCGGCGTTACGGCAGACAATGCCACCTGCGACGTCAACGCCAGTCTCGCAGGTATTGCCCAGAGACACGACCTCGGCGGGTTGGCTGGCCATAAACAGGCGCATGACGGAGAGCGCATACACGCCAATGTCGAGCATGGCGCCGCCGGCAAGACTACGGTTGTAGAAACGATTGGTCAGATCGCCGTACTCCTTGTAGCTGCCAAAGTTGAGCTGAGCGAGGTTCATGTGGCCAAACTCGCCGGCATCCATGCGGCGGCGCAGCTCTTGATACAGCGGCATGTGGAGCACCGTGGTGGCGTCCATAAGGACCACGTTGTGCTCGTCGGCGATGGCACGGGCCTCGTCGAGCTCAGCAGAGCTGAGGGTAATGGCCTTCTCGCAGAGCACGTGCTTGCCGGCAGCCAGCGCGGCACGCAGATAGGTGATATGCGTGTTGTGCGGCGTGGTGATATAGACGGCGTCGATGTCCGGATCGGCGTAGAGGTCCTCAGCCGTCTCGTACACCTTTTCGACGCCATACTGCTCGGCAAAAGCCTGGGCCTTGGACGGCGTACGGTTGGCGACACCCGCGAGCTTGCGACCGGCCAGAGCGAGGGACTGGGCCATTTGGTTGGCGATAACGCCGCACCCGATCACGGCCCAGCGGAGCTCGGGGGCCGTAAAGATATCATCGGGGAACGGCTTGTCCTGAACCGAAGCGAACGCTGCCTTTGCTGCTGCCGCGGAGTCAAGTGGAACCTGCTTGGAATCTGCCATGAATGCCTCCTGCGTCGTGAAAAGTCTTTCAATTCTGACAGCTATATATTCGCACAAATACGCGTGTATGTGCGTACTTCTGCGTATATAACCGCCAAACGGTCAAAATACAACCGCAGACGGCGCATATACACGCATGGTCACGCAATCCTGCGCACGCAAATACGCACAAATGCGCACTAATCATTGCTCAGAGACGGGGAATTCTACTTAGAACTTCAAAGACAGGATGATCCGCTTCACCACGTCACTCATGGCGCGCTGCAACTCTAAGGACCGTCCCAAACTGCCGACAGAAAAGGAACGTCCCCAGGCGCCGGCATTTCAAGAGCACTCATTTAAGTCTGTCCCCAATGAGTG
>CATYUU010000059.1:0-10871 GCA_958413455.1 uncultured Collinsella sp.
AGGGTGGCGTGGTCGCCGCCGCCGACCAGCGGCTTGCTGAAGTCGACCGGGTCGGTGCCCTCGCGGTCGTAGGTCCAGCCGGCGAAGGTGTAGCCCTCGCGGGTCGGGGCCAGGGGCTGGCGGGCGACGCCGTCGCCGTCGGTCACGCCCTGGAGCGTCTCGTTGCCATCAGCGAAAACACCACCGTTGGCGACGTAGAGAACATCCTTCTCATTGTTAGCAAGCTCTGCCCACTGTGCGTAGAACGTAACGTGCTGACCGCCACCCTGGACGGGCTTGGTGAAGTCGACAGGCTCGGTGCCAGCAGCATCGTAAGTCCAACCGGTAAAGGTGTAACCCTCGCGGGTCGGGGCCAGGGGCTGGCGGGCGACGCCGTTGCTGTCAGTGACACCCTCCATGGCCACATTACCATCGGCGAAGGCGCCACCATTGGCAACATAGAGAACAGCCTTCTCGTTGTTCTGCTTCCACTGGGCATAAACGGTCGCGTGGCCGCTGCCCGCAACGATGGCCTGCGTGAAGTCAACAGGGTCATTTCCGTCGCGATCGTACGACCAACCAAGGAAGTCATAGCCCTCGCGGGTCGGCTGAAGCGGCAGACGTGCGACACCGTCGGTATCGGTTACGCCCTGGAGCGTCTCGTTGCCGTCGAAGAACGTGCCGCCGTTGGCAACGTAAAGGATATCGATAGTCTTGTCCTGCTTCACGGGCGTCCAAGCGGCGAAAAGGGTCACATGCTTGCTGCCACCGACGATCGGCTGGTTGAAGTCAACCTGGTCGGTACCGTCGCTGTGATAATACCAGCCGGCAAACACATAGCCGTCGCGCGTAGGAGTAAGCGGCTGACGAGCAATGCCATTGCTGTCAGTCTTGCCCTGCATGACGTTGTTGCCGTCGGCGAACTGACCGCCATTGGCAGAGTAGGTCACCTCAAGCACATTCGAGGGAGCCTCAGTCCACTTGGCGTACAGCATGAAGTGATCTGTACCGCCCTGAAGGGGCTGTGAAAAATCTACAGCCTGGGTAAACGTGCTGTCATAATACCAACCGTCAAAGACATATCCATCGCGAACCGGAGCCTTGGGCGGATTAATCTCGCCGTTCTCATTCGTTTTATTATTCATTGAGATGAGGGTTCCGTCACCAAAAGTGCCCCCGTTTGCAAAGAAACTAACCAGCTTTACGCCAGTGGCGGCAGCAGCCGCTTCCCCACTCGTGTTCTGGGCAGTCTCCGCCGCGATAGCAGCAACCGGCGTGGAGCTGAGCACCATACTCAAGCTCAGACCGGCTGTGATAGCAGCGTTAAGCTTCCTATTCATGTGGTCGTCCTTTCCCGACTTGCTTCTCCGCGACCACTTCGCGAAAGAAGACATTTGAATTGCATGATTAATTCAAGCCGAGAAAATCCTTAAAAGGTTGCGCAACCAAGCTATATCTAAGGTTTGAGACTTTTTTGCAAAAAAGTTTGCAAAAAGCTATTGCACCACCCGTACGCTGGGGCAAAGGTCTGCCAGTGGGCACTCGTCGCACTTGGGCTTACGGGCATCGCAGATCTCGCGGCCAAAGGTGATCCACTGGTGGTTGACCGATTCCCAATACTCGTGCGGCAAAATCTTGAGCAGATCTTGCTCGGTCTTGAGCGGCTCCTTGGCATGCGTCTTGGGACTCAGCATCAGGCGGTGCGCGATGCGATTGACGTGCGTATCGACCGCGATGCCCTCGACAATGCCAAACCCCACGTTGAGCACGATGTTCGCCGTCTTGCGGCCAACGCCCGGCAGCTTGACGAGCTCCTTCATGTCGGCCGGTACCTCGCCGCCGTAATCGGCGACAATCATCTGCGCGGCCTCCACGGCGTGCTTGGCCTTACTCTTATAAAAGCCAAGCGACTTGATGGTATCGGCCACATCGGCCACACTCGCCCCCGCCATGGCCTCGGGTGTGGGCCACTGGGCAAACAGCTTCGGCGTCACCTTGTTGACCTGCGCGTCGGTCGTCTGTGCCGAGAGCAGCACCGCGATGAGCAGCCTAAAGGGATTCTCGTGGTCCAAAAAGCACTCGACCGGTCCATAGCGACGGTTGAGGCGCTCGCACACCTCAACGGCACGCTCGCGTTTGGCGGCATTGGTCTCGCGTGGCATAACGACTCCTCGGCTCAGCGACATAACAAACTTATGGGCACGATTGTCCCACGTATGGGGTCTTTACGCCTCCAAAAATGCGCCGGTCTGGCGGCCCCACAGGCTTGCGTACTCGCCGCCCGCCTCGACAAGCTGCGCATGCGTACCGTCCTCGACAATCTCGCCGTCCGCCAGCACCACGATGCGGTCGAGCGCCGCCACGGTGGACAGGCGATGTGCCACCACAATGGAGGTGCGGCCGCGCATCAGGTTCTCGAGCGCCTCCTGCACCAGCGCCTCGGACTCGCTGTCCAAGGCAGACGTCGCCTCGTCGAGCACCAGGATCGGCGCATCGGTCAGAATAGCGCGGGCAATGGCCACGCGCTGGCGCTGGCCGCCCGAAAGCTTAACGCCGCGCTCGCCCACCATGGTGTCAAAGCCACGGGGCAGGCGGTCGATAAACTCGGTCGCATTAGCCAAGCGAGCCGCCTCGCGAATCTGCTCGTCGGTGGCGTCGGGGCGGCCGTAGGCGATATTCTCGCGAATGGAGCGATGGAACAGCAGCGCCTCCTGCGGCGCGTAGGCAACCTGGCGGCGCAGGCTCTGCTGCGTACAGCGCGATACGTCCTGGCCGTCCACGAGCACGCGGCCGCCCTGTACGTCGTCCAGGCGCAGCAACAGCTTGGTGAGCGTCGTCTTGCCCGAGCCCGATTTGCCCACCAGGCCCACGCGCTGGCCCGCCGCCACATGGAGCGTCAGGTCGTCGAACACGCTCTCGCCCGCCGCGGCGTCACGGTATGCAAAGCTCAGGTGCTCAAAATCAATCGCGCCCTCGCTCACTTTAAGCTCGGGAGCGCTCTCGTCGTCTGCCACCAGACGCGGCTCGTCCAGCACGCGCGTCATCTCGGCCGCATCACCGAGCGCGCGGTTGATACGCTGCATCATGGAGCTTACGTAGTTCAGACGCATGGTGAGGTTGTACGTATAGGTAAAGATCATGACGAGCGCGCCGGCCGAAATGCCAAACCACGCGTTGCCGCCCGCCACGAACACACTCACTACGGCCATGGTGATGACGATAAGGCCCGAGGTCGTAAAGTTGCGCTGCATCATGGCGTGCATCGAGACCGTCTCCGCGTCGCGCGCGGCGCGGTCGGCGGTATCGAAGAGGTCGCACTCAAAGTCTTCGCGCCCACAAGTCTTGACGGCCAGGATATTCGTGACCGCGTCGGACAGCACGCCCGACAGTTTGTTCTGCGCAGCGGACGTCGCGGCCGAAAGCGGCATGATGCGTTTGTACATAAGCCAGACAAACGCGATGTAGATGACCATAATGCCCACCAGGATCACGGTAAACGTCGGCACCACCGGAGCGAGCGCCGCTACCGTGCAGACAACCGAGGTGATGGTGGGAATGAGCGAATACACCGTCACGTCGACCAAGCCCGTGTAGCCGCCCATAAAACGGCTCGTCTGGCTCACGAGCGATCCGCCAAAGCGGCTGGTGTGAAATGTCATGGATTGATTGGAGAGCGTGTCGAAGCACAAGCGCGCCAGGTGATAGTTGCCCGCAATCTCGAGCTTGTAGACGGTGTAGTCCTGCAACTTGGAGAGGATCTGGCCGACCAGGTTAACGAGCACGAGCGCCAGAATGTAGGGGCCAAAGACCTCAAACACCTGGTCGCCCGCCACGGGGCCGGCCTGGACGCGGTCGACGATAAGGGCCATCACGTAGGTGTTGGCAAACGTGAGCAAAAAGATATAGCCCGCCGACGAGAACACCGAGAGAAAGACGATCAGCGGCTGCGTGCGCGTGACGTCCCAAAAACGCTGCAGCGTGCGGCGCACGGTGGAGCGTTTGAGCGGACTGGTGTTTCTCTGAGACATGGGCTTCCTTTCGCGTCTGATAGGGCGAAACGCCATTGTTGCACACTAAAGCGCACTTCAGGCAAGCACAATGCGAGAAGCAGCGGGGCACCCGCGTTTACGCCGGCGCCCCGTCGTCAGATGCAGCTAGTCCTCGTCTTTTTGGTCTGTGAGCAGGCCTGCGGACTCCAAGCCCAAAATCGCATCGGCCTCCCGCGCGTCTTCCAGCGCATCGATATCCTTGAGTTTGCGCTCCATAACGTTGGTGCGCGTGGTGATGATGCCCTCGACTGTCTTTCCCGCGGTCTCGATCTGCTGTTGGGCGCGGCGCAGCGCCGCCTGATAGCGCGGCAGCTCGGCCTTGACGGCAGAGAGTACACGCAGCACGTCGTCGGTGCGTTTTTGCAGTCTAAACGTCTGATAGCTCATCTGCAGACTGTTGAGGATGGCCGCCATGGTGCTGGGGCCGGCAACGTTGACGTGATAGTCGCGGCCCAGGGTCTCGATAAGCCCGGGGCGGCTGACGACCTCGGCGTACAGCCCCTCAAACGGAACGAACATGATGCCAAAATTGGTGGTCGCGGGCACGCTCAGGTACTTTTCGCAGATGTCCTTTGCCTCACGCTTTACCATCATATCGAGCGTCTTGCGCGCTGCGGCGACGGCCTCAGCGTCACCCGACTCCTGGGCGTCGAGCAAATGCTCGTACGCGTCGCCCGGGAATTTGGAGTCGATCGGCAGCAGCACGGGATCGCCCTCGTCTACCGGCAGCTTGACGGCAAACTCAACGCGCTCCGAGGCGCCGGGCTTGGTGGCGACGTTTTCCAGATACTGGTCGGGCGTAAGGATGTCCGCCAGGATTGCACCCAACTGCACCTCGCCCAAAATGCCACGCGCTTTTACATTGCCCAGCACGCGTTTGAGGTCGCCCACGCCGGTGGCAATGGACTGCATATCGCCCAAACCCTTGTACACAGCCTCGAGCTGGTCGCTCACCTGCTTAAACGATGCAGACAGGCGATCGTTGAGCGTGCGGGAGAGTTTCTCGTCCACCGTCGCGCGCATCTGATCGAGCTGCACGTTGTTGTCCTTGCGGATGGCGCCCAGCTGGGCATCGACCGTCTCGCGCACCTTGTCCAAGCGGTGCTCGATGCCCTCGCGGTTGGCACCGAGCTGTTGGGCCGTCTCGCGGCGCAGGTCATCCATACGGTCGCCAGCCTGCGAGAACTCACGCGCGATGGTCAGGTAGCGCTGCTGCCCTACGGCCGCATCGGTCGTCTGCTGCTGCGCGATGGCATTTGCCGTACGGCGGGTTTCTGCCAACGCGACGTTCAGGGTGTCGAGCGCGTTGTTGGCCTGCTCGAGCGCGGTCAGCATCTCTGCCCCGCTATCGCCGCGCTCCTGCAGCTCGGCACGAAGGCCCTTAAGCTGCAGGGCACAAGCCACAGCAACCCCCACCGCCACCAAGGCGATCACAACAAGCGCAATATCAATAGCAGACATAGACTCCGCCCAACAAATCCAATCGACCATCAATCAAAACCGCGATCAATCTTACCCCGCCACATGCACCGGGCGCCCGGCCCCTTCTTTGGCGCCGCCCCCCTCCGCATATTCCATAATGCGGCGTGCCGTTTCCCTGCTCACTTTTGAGTCATCACCGGCTAAGTATGCGTAAACGTTTCCCTTATTCAGATTCAAATCGCGGCAGAGACCGTAGCGCGTTACGCCCGATTCCCCTAGCGCCCCCAATGTTCTTTTTCGCATCAGGGCGTTGATCCTTCTGTCCGCCACTGGCTTTTCCTTCACCGCTCTATACGCACGCCAAACGTTGGCATAACGATTGGGGAGCTCACTTTTGGTGCATAGAGAGGCCATGCTACCCGCTTGACCGTACAAGGACAAAACGCCTCGGTAACTTTCTTCCATCCACGAGCCCTCGGATAAACCCAGAACGTATTCGGCTTTACCCTGCGCCAAAGCAAGCAAAAACAGAGGCTCCGCCACGCGCGGCGCAACCGTCATCGCCTGCTCAACCAGTTTTCTAAAACTCAGCGACTGTTGTCCGGACAGCTCTCGGCAATAGCCTTTTAAGAATCCCTCAAAGGTCAGATTCAACCGAGCGCCTCCTTTTTGTATTGCCTGTATGCGCAGACCATCTCTTGATAACTCCGCTCCGAAGGCGACGACGCCAGCGCCTCTCCCTCGTCGAATATAAGCCATTCGAGCAGTCCCCAATCAAGTCGGTCGACGAATGCCTGACTATGAAGATCGACGATGTCGTTCGGACGGTAGGCATAGAGCTTCATTACCGCCAGATCCTCCAAGGATGGCGTAAAGTACCTGATAAAACGCGCCCCAATATCTAAGGGAATCAAACGATCTTCGTAATTGAATGGCATCTGATCGCAATATGCCACCGCCATACCATTCACCTCGGGGTATCGAGCTATGATCTCGCGGAGGCACCTGTCTGCCTCAAACACATCAATGTCATGTGTAACCGACCGATTCGTCACATCGTTTAGCATGAAGGCGCTTCCTCCCACCAATACAACGCTCGGCCTATCGTCTCTTGGACCTATCTCCAGCTCCGCCTCTTCGTCAATGCCCAAAAGAGTCTGCTCTAAATCCTGCTTATACATAACAAATCCTATTATTATTCATCTTCAATAATACTATTCAGTCGCACGACAGGACCAACAGGATGCAAGAATTCCGCTCGTGGCGATAATCCCTACACCCTAGAAGTCCTAATGTTACAAACGCTAACTCTCCCAGCTGGCGCGAATGGTTGTTACGACATCGCCTAGGCGCTGGCCGAGAGCCGCTAGATGTTGGAGCACCTCGTTGGGCGATGCGCCGTTGAGGATGCACGTGAGGGCATACGACGCCAGAAAGATGGCCACAAGCCCTAACGGGATGAGCACGATCATCGCCAAGGTGCGCAGGCGCTGGCCCACGCGGCGACGACGCGCACGACGCTTGTCGAACGCGAGCTCCTGCGCATATGAATCTTGCTGTACGGAATAGGCCTCTGGTGCCGATTCGCCCGCAGGCGAAACCACAGGCGTGGCATTTTGCGCAGGGGCCTGGGCTGCCGCCCCTTGCATTTGTATCTCCATGAGTCGTTGCTGCTGACGCAGCATGCGCTCAGCTTGTTGCTGCGGAGTCTCAAGAAACAGATCCATGCTGGCCTCCAAAATCGGAGCATTCGACGCTTACGACCAGCATCCCGCACCGCCATGACCGCGACAACGCAATCGCCGGCAATAGCCACAAAGTTTCTTTTGCTCAAAAGCTGTCGAAAACCTCAACAACTCCCCTACCAGCACTTTCTCTGAGCTTTTTTACCGAATGATCTTTTGCCCTTCCACCAACCCGCCAACTAACCAAAAGCTGACCAAAAGCTTGACGGAAATTGTGGAGACCGGGACCCCATACAAAAACGTGCCGCCCCAAAAGGGGCGGCACGCAAACTTCTTATCTGCTTTTCTGTAACGAGCATGCGACGACTCAACGCCGGGGCGCAGGGCGGGGAAACCTTTGCCTCGCGCGACCCTGCGAAGCCGTGAGCGAGAGGGGAAGGTTTCCCCGCCCTGCGCCCCGTGGTCGGTGAGAACAGACTACATGCCCGCGAGACCGCGGGCGGCGGTGGCGCACAGAAACGCCAAGGCTAGAATCACGAGCGAGCCCGCAATATCGGCCACCACGCCCGCAAAGCGACGCTCAAACAACCAGCTCTCGAAGTGCGGGGCAACGTTGCGCCAAACACGCCACAGCAAGATGCCCATACCGATGACGCCCGGGATATTGAGCAGTAGGATCTCGGAGCACAAAAGACCGATCAGGTTACCGGCGGCAAAGCCCGCATCACCCTCGCAGTATTTGCGGTAGACCATATACAGCATGTACGCCACAAACGGCTGCAAGCACGCAGAAATAAACGAGACCACCATCGAGGGGTCCTGCGAAAAGACCTCGGTGAGTTTATCGACACTCGTGGCGTCCTTCGAAGCCAAGAATAAACCGATAACCACAAGGGGCACCACGCCCAAAATTACCTCGACCAGAGTAAACAACTTGGCAGTCAAATCCTCACTAGCCGAATTCAAATGAGGCGCCCACTCAGGATGAGCATGCGCGCCGACTTTCTTGTCCTTCTCGGCACGATCGGCCTTTTTACCCTCGGCAACCCGACGACCAGGATCCTTGCGAGTTCCCGCCGCAGCAACCCGAGCCCGAGACTTCTTGCCCATAAAAAACACCCCATCAGGTAGTAGATAAACTAAAAGTCGCTACCCAGTGTACCCCCTAAACAACGGCGCCGCCCCAACCCGGAGCAAGCCCCGTCAACCAAATGGCCGCAACCCAATCCCTATACAAAACGTGCCGCCCAAAAGGGGCGGCACACAAACTTCTAATCAGCTTTTCTGTAGCGAGCACGCGACGACCCAAAGCGGGCCGGGAGGGCGGGATTACCTTCCCTCAACGCGACCCTGCGGAGCCGTGAGCGGGGAGGGAAGGTAATCCCGCCCTCCCGGCCCAGCTCATGCCAACGCCAAGCGCTAGTAGTTCACCACCTGCTCCTCAAAGTACGCCTTCGGGTGGTTACACACCGGGCACACCTCAGGCGCCTCGGCACCAACGTGCAGGTGCCCGCAGTTCAGGCACTTCCATACCTTCACGCCCTCACGCTCAAACACCTCGCCCGACTCGATGCGCTCGACGAGTTTGTTGTAGCGCTCCTCGTGGGCCTTCTCGACGGCGGCGACACCACGGAACTTCTCGGCGATCTCGACAAAGCCCTCCTCCTCGGCGGTCTTGGCGAACTCGTCGTACATCGTGGTCCACTCGTAGTTCTCGCCCGCGGCGGCGTCGCGCAGGTTGTCCAGAGTGCCCGGAACGGCGCCGTCGTGCAGATACTTAAACCACAGCTTGGCGTGCTCGGACTCGTTGCCCGCCGTCTCGGCAAAGATATTCGAGATCTGAACGTAGCCGTCCTTTTTGGCCTTGGATGCATAGTAGCGATACTTGGTGTGTGCCTGGGACTCACCGGCAAAAGCAGTCTCGAGGTTCTTCTTGGTCTGAGAGTTCTCAAAATCCATAGGTGTACTTCCCTTCAACACGTGCCGCCCATAGGCTTTGAGCGACCTTGTCTTTAGGATGCCCTCAAGCCGCGAATTTAAACCTTACAATCCCGTTCTTCAGATTTGAGCGGGCTACACACTCAACCAACGATCGTCCTCGGCTCGGCAAAAGCCCTCGCGCTCCAGGTCAGCTAGAATGCCCGCGACAAGCTCGCACTCGACCGGCCCGCGACCGGCTGCCGCTTCCATCTCGTTAACGCCCACCACGGCATCAGCAAGCGTAATCCCCGCCGGCTGGCCATCGCGCGCTGCCAACAACATACGCACGATATGCGCGCGCTTTTGGCGACGCGAGCCCTCAAACTTGGACTGACGACTATAGCCCGCCGACCGCCTGGACGGATTGGGCAGCGTCTTTTTAAGATACGCGCCGTAATCCAGCAACGCGTAATACCATGCGCGCGGCGTGTCGGCATCGTCTTGAGGCACGGCAAAGGGCGCAATCTCATCCGCCGCCGCACCAGGGGCCGCCGGACAGGCGGCTTGAATCAGCGGCACCAGCTCGCGATCGGGAACGGCCGGCACATCGGGAAAGAAATGATGCAAAAAGACCGTGCGCACATTGGTCTCTAGATACACGCCTGGAAGATCAAACGCAAACGAACGGATGCCCTGCGCCGTTGCCGGGCCAATGCCGGGCAGAGCGACCAAGTCACGCGTCTCACGCGGAAACTCCCCGTCCCAGTCCTCTACAACGCGCTGAGCGGCCCCATGAAGCGCCAGAGCGCGTCGGTTGTAGCCCATGCCCTGCCAAGCGTCCAAAACATCGGAAGGCGCGGCCTGGGCAAGCGCCTGCACAGTCGGAAAACGATCGAGCCACACCGGCATGCGCGCCTCCACACGCGGCACCTGCGTTTGCTGCAGCATGACCTCAGAAAGCCAAATGATGTACGGATCGCGTGTGCGGCGCCACGGAAGGTCGCGATAACGCAGGACCCCTTCCGAACGAATCATCGAACGAAAGGGGTCCTGAATCATGGCTATGCTCCTTATGCGGCGCTATTCCTCCCGGTAAGCGCACGCGCAGGTGGCGTACTCGGGAAACGCTTCGCGGTCGGCGAACTTGGGATCGACGGCCGGGAACTGGCGGTGAGCGACGATGTCGCCGAGCGAAACGGAATCGAGGTAGTCGCGCATCAACGCCTGGGCTCCGGCCCACAGGGGATGATAGCAGCACGCGCCCATGCGCGCACAGTCACCATCGGGCGCGGTGCAATCGTTCATAACCATAGGACCCTGAACGGCCTCGACGACCTGGCGGATAGTGACGTCGTCCGGACTGACCTTGAGACGCATGCCACCGTGGACGCCACGCAGGCTCTCCACAATACCGGCCTGGACCAAACCGTGCTGAATCGAGCGGGCAAACGAATACGGGACATTGACCTCTTCGGCAGCGGTGCGAACAGAAAGCAAACACTCCGGATCCTCAGCAAGCATCGCCAGCATACGAAGGGCGTAATCAGTCTTCCTCGATATGTCCATTTTTCCCCTTTCAAGGAATACGAACAGCTCGAACGAGCTCCGGGGCCGAGCTTGTGTCGAGACGCTAAATGACTGCCAGGACATCCAAATGGTAAATCGGATATCCACTGAGTGCCGCGCTTGGAGCGAAATGCATCAGATGCGGCGCACAGTGCAATTTAGTATAACCTAACCCCCTGTCTCGTAGAACAGGTGTGGCTTATAGGACAAAATGTGTGTCCCGATAGAACATCCGTTTCTATCCATTAAT
>CATYUU010000060.1:0-10800 GCA_958413455.1 uncultured Collinsella sp.
GAAGGGGTACGGCGGCAGCGCGATGCACAGCGCCGCCAGGCCCATCGAGAACAGTGTCTTGGTCAGGAACAACGAGGCCGAACGCTGCAGGTTGTTGATGGAGCGACGCCCCTCGGCCACCACGGCGGGCATCGAGGCAAAGTCGTTGTCGACAAGTACGATCTCGGCCACGTTACGCGCGGCATCGGAGCCAGCCGCCATGGCCACGGAGCAGTCGGCCTCCTTAAGTGCCAGCACGTCGTTGACGCCGTCGCCCGTCATGGCCACGGTGTGCTCGCGGCGCTTGAGCGCCTGCACGAGCTCGCGCTTCTGCTGCGGGGTCACACGACCAAAGACATGGTAGCGGTCCACTGCGGCATCGAGCTTGGCCGGCGTATCGAGCGTCGTGGCGTCCACATAGGCGTCCGCCCCCGGCACGCCCACCACGCGCGCGATCGACGACACCGTACGCGGGTCGTCGCCACTGATCACGTTGAGGGTCACGCCCTGCTCGTTAAAGTAGCCGATGGTCTCGGCCGCCGAAGTACGGATCTCGTCGCGGATGGTCACAAAGCCCACGGGCTCGGCCTCGCCCACCATATCCCCATCGGGCGTAAAGCCGTCCACGCGCGCCACCACGAGCACGCGGCAGGTATCGGCAAGCTCGGCGACACGGTTCTCGACCTGCGAAAACACACGCTCCGAAAGCACAAACTGCGCCGCACCCATCACATAGGAGCCCTGCGCAAACGAAGCACCACTCCATTTTTTAGACGACGAGAACGGAATGACCGACAGCGGCTCAGACACCTCGACCGGGCGATCGGCGTAATAGTTGAGCAGCGCCTGGCAGGTCTCGTTGGCATCGGCCGAAGTCGCACGCGCGACGTTAGCCAGCGCAAAATCGAGCACCGTGGTATCGACGGGAACGGCCGCCTCGTCCGAGCCGGCGCCTAGGCTCACGCCCTCAACCGGCAGCGGATACGTGCCCTCGACCTCCATGCGGCCCGACGTGATGGTGCCCGTCTTGTCCAGGCACAGCACGTCGACGCGAGCGAGCGTCTCGATGCAGTAGAGCTGCTGCGCCAGCACCTTGCGGCGGGCCAGGCGCACCGTGGCGATGGCGAGCACCGACGAGGTCAGCAGCACCAGGCCTTGCGGGATCATGCCCAGCAGGGCGCCCACCGTGGACAGTAGCGCCGACGAAGGCACATGACCAGCCAACAGCTCGGAGAAACACCACGAAAGCGCGCTATCGCCCGGGGTTCCCGCGGCATCCCACAGCTCGCTCACACTCGAGGCAAACAACGCCAAACCGAGCGGGATCATGATGATGCTCGCAAAGCGCACGATGGCGTTAAGCGCGTTCATGATCTCGGAATTGACCTTTTTGACGTACTTGGCCTCGTTATTAATTTTGGCCACGTAGTTGTCGGCGCCGACATGAATCACGCGGGCGCGCAGCAGGCCCGAGTCGATAAAGCTACCGCTCATGAGCTCGGAACCGGGCTGTTTCTTAATAAGGTCGCTCTCGCCCGTCAGCAGGCTCTCGTTCACGAGTGCCTCGCCCGAAACCACCACGGCGTCGGCGGGAATCTGGTCGCCGCGCCCCAAGCGAATGATGTCGTCGAGCACGATCTGGTCCAAGTCGAGCTCCACCTCGGCGCCGTCGCGCACCGCGATGGCCTTCTTGGAGGTCAGCAGCGTGAGCTTATCGACCATCTTCTTGGAACGCATGGACTGGATGACGCCAATAGCGGTATTAAGGAACACCACGAACAGGAACGTCAGATTCTTAAACGAACCGGTCAAAATGACCAGGAACGCCAAGATCACGTTGATCAAATTGAACAACGTGCAGAGGTTCTCGATGATGAGCTCTTTGACCGACTTGGTCTTGCGCTCCATGTTGCGGTTGATCTTACCGGCGGCGATGCGCTCCTCGACCTCGGCGGTCGAGAGTCCGCGCTCGATATCCGTTGCTGCCATACCACGTCCCATCACGTCGCGTCGGTATAAGAAAAACCGCCCGGACCATGCGAGGTTCGGACGGTCTTACGTTCGATGGTGCCCCATGTTGGATTCGAACCAACGGCCTTCTGCTCCGGAGGCAGACGCTCTAATCCCCTGAGCTAATAGGGCCAACGTTTGGCATTATACCCAAGTGCACCACGGGCTATCAAAATAAAAGAAAAAGCTTTGCAATTCCGAGGAAGACGCGGCGCAACGGCCCACTTTAGAAGGCAAAAGCGAGTCAGATAGTATAAACTCTCATGCACCATATATACACGGCTCGCATTGCGGGCCGTTTTTGCAAAAGTTATCCATCGAGGTGAGAGGCACACCATGATTGCAATTTTAAAGCAGAGCGCCAGCGACGAGGCCGTCGGCCATATCGTCAGCTGGATTGAGAAAAAGGGCCTGAAGACCGATGTCTCGCGCGGCGAGAATGAGACGATTATCGGCCTGGTGGGCGATACGACCAAGATCGACCCGTTCCTGCTCGAGTCCATGGATGTCGTCGAGCGCGTGCAGCGCGTCTCCGAGCCTTTTAAGCGTGCCAACCGCAAGTTCCACCCCGAGGACTCCGTCATCGACTGCGGCCACGGCGTCAAGATCGGCGGCGACCAGTTCCAAGTCATCGCCGGCCCCTGCTCCGTCGAGGGCGAGAACCTCATTCGCATCGCACGCCGCGTAAAGGCCGCCGGCGCCACGATGCTGCGCGGCGGTGCCTACAAGCCCCGCACCTCCCCCTACGCCTACCAAGGCATGGGCCCCGCCGGCCTCGACCTGCTGTGCGAGGCGTCTGCCGAGCTCGACATGCCGATCGTCACCGAGATCATGGACCCGCGCGACGTGCAGGTCTTCTTGGACAAGAAGATTGACGTCATGCAGATCGGCGCCCGCAACGCCCAGAACTTCCCCCTGCTCAAGGAGGTCGGCAAGACCCAGACCCCGATTCTGCTCAAGCGCGGCATGTCCGGCACGATCGACGAGCTGCTTATGGCAGCCGAGTACATCATGAGCGAGGGCAACGACAACGTCATCCTGTGCGAGCGCGGTATCCGCACCTTCGAGACCCGCACCCGCAATACCTTCGACCTCAACGCCGTGCCGGTTCTGCACCACCTGTCGCACCTGCCCGTCGTCGCCGACCCCAGCCACGCCACCGGCTACACCCGCTACGTTGAGCCCATGGCGCTCGCCGCGACCGCCTGCGGCGCCAACGGCCTGGAGATCGAGGTCCACGACGAGCCCAGCCGCGCATGGTCCGACGGCGCTCAGGCCCTCACCCCCGACCAGTTCGACGACACCATGCGCCGCATTCGCGCCATCCGCGAGGTCGTCTGCCAAGAGACCATGGAGTAGCCCATGGGTACGGTGAGAAACGCGCGCGTTAACCAGGGCGGCCCCAAGTGCGCCGGTATCGTCGGCCTTGGCCTCATCGGCGGTAGCTTTGCCCGCGGCTATGCCCAGGCGGGCGTCCGCGTGCTGGCCTGGGACCCCGATGACGATGTCATGACGGCCGCCAGCATGGGCACTGTCGCCGGAGAGCTCAACGACGAGACACTCGGCGAATGCGACATCATCGTCCTGGCTTGCTACCCCGAGGCCTGCATCGAGTGGCTCGAGGCGCATGCCCAGGCCCTCGCCGACGCCACCGACACCGAGGCCATCATGGGTCCCGTGGTGATTGACACCGTGGGCGTCAAGGGCATCGTGTGCGAACGTGCCTTTGAGCTTGCCCGTGAGCACGGCTTTTACTTTGTGGGCGCACACCCCATGGCGGGCACGCAGTACTCGGGCTACGCACACTCCCGCGCCGACCTGTTCCAGGGCGCGCCACTCGTGCTCGTGCCGCCCGCGGTGGACGATGCGCTCAAACTGGAGCTTTTGGGCCAGGTGCGCGAGATGGTGCGCCCCTTGGGCTTTGGCAAGTTCAGCGTGACCAGCGCCGCCGAGCACGACCGCGTCATCGCCTTCACGAGCCAGCTTGCGCACGTGGTGTCCAACGCCTACGTCAAAAGCCCCACCGCCCAGGTCCACCACGGCTTTTCGGCCGGTAGCTACCGCGATCTCACCCGCGTGGCGCACCTCAACCCGCAAATGTGGTCCGAGCTCATGATCGACGACGCCGACGCGCTCGCCTACGAGATCGACCATCTGATCGAATCGCTCGGCGCCTACAGCCGTGCGCTCAAGGACCGCGACCAGCGCTATCTGGAGAATCTCCTTGCCGAGGGCGACCGCATTAAGCGCGCGCTCGACGACGAGACCTCCCACTAGACCACCTATCACGCCAGGTCGAAAGGACCGAAGCTTATGGCGATTACCATCGATATCGACACTGCACGCCCCTACCAGGTGCATGTTGGCACGTTTTTGCTGGAGCAGGCGGGACCACTCGTGCGCGCCACTGCCGGCGGTACCAAGGCCGTCATCGTGACGGACACCAACGTGGGCCCGCTCTACCAGATGCCCGTTAAGCAGAGCCTGGAGGCGTCAGGCTACGAGGTGAGCATCTGCACCTTCGAGGCCGGAGAGGCCCATAAGCGCGCCGAAACCTATGTTGCCATTTTGGAGTTTGTGGCAGAGCACGAGCTTTCGCGCTCCGACGTGATCGTGGCACTCGGTGGCGGCGTCGTGGGCGACGTGGCGGGCTTTGTGGCCGCCACCTACATGCGCGGCTGCAAGTTTGTGCAGATCCCGACGAGCCTGCTCGCCATGGTGGATTCGTCGGTGGGTGGCAAGACCGCCATCGACCTGGCTGCAGGCAAGAACTTGGCCGGCGCCTTTTGGCAGCCGAGCGTGGTTATCGCCGACGTGGGGTGCCTGGCCACCCTCACGCCCGAGCAGTTCGCCGACGGCTGCGGCGAGGTCGTCAAGCACGCCGTGATCGCCGACCCGGAGCTTTTCGCCGAGCTGGAGAAGACCCCGCTCACGCTGGAGCTGCTCAACCGCGATGTGGCGCGCGTAGCGCTCATCATCGCCCGCAATATCGACATCAAGCGCGCCGTGGTCGTTGCCGACGAGCGCGAGATCAACCAGCGCAAGCTCCTCAACTTTGGACACAGCGCCGGACACGCCGTCGAGGCCTGCGAGCACTTTGAGCTCGGACACGGCAACTGTGTGTCGATCGGCATGGGTATCATCACGCGCGCCGCGGCTCTGCACGGCATTTGCGATGCTGCACTGCCCGGTCGTATCGAGGAGCTCTGCGCCCGCCATGGCCTCAAGACCCGCTGCGACCTCGATGCCGATGCCGTTTTTGCCGAGGCGCTCCACGACAAGAAGCGCGCGGGCGACACCATCGACCTGGTGATTCCGCACGGCATCGGCCGCTGCAGCATCGACCGCACGCCGCTTTCCACTTTCCACGAACTCATTGCCGAGGGCCTCGGCCAGAAGGGAGACGCATTCGCATGCTAGCCCGCATCACCCCGTCCCCGCTTAAGGGCACCGTTCCCGCCATCGCGTCCAAGTCGATGGCGCATCGCCTGATCATCTGCGCTGCGCTTGCCAACGGCGAGACGCACGTTACCTGCAACACCACCTGCGCCGACATCGAGGCTACGGTGCGTTGCCTTACGGCACTGGGCGCTCGCATCGAGACCGTCGAGGATGGCTTCCAGGTCCATCCCACTATGAAGAGTGTTGAGTTTGGCCTGCTCAAGGCCCTTGCCGGCGGCACGCTCGACTGCGGCGAAAGCGGCTCCACGCTCCGCTTTATGTTGACCGTCGCCTGCGCGCTGGGTGCGGATGCCACCTTCGTGGGCCAGGGCCGCCTTGGCGCCCGCCCGCTGTCCCCGCTCTCGGACAAGATTATCGCCGCCGGCTGCGACCTACAGGGTCTGGGCGGTTTTCCGCTCAAGACGAGTGGACGCATGCGCCCGGGCACCTTTGTGCTGCCGGGCAACGTAAGCTCGCAGTATATCTCCGGCCTGCTGCTGGCAGCCCCGCTGCTCGCCCAGCCCTCCTGCGTGCAGGTAACCGGCCTCATCGAGAGCCGCCCCTATATCAACCTGACCATCCAGGCCATGAAGGCCTTTGGTGTCGAGGTCAACGTCGAGCGTATTCCGGCCAAGGACGGCCAGCCCGAGGTCACGAACTTCCGCGTAAACAGCGGATCGTACCGCACGCCCGGCAGCGTAGCCGTCGAGGGAGACTGGTCCAACGCCGCCTTTTGGCTGTGCGCCGGCGCCATCGGCACCGACCCCATCACCGTCGAGGGCGTGTCGCTGAGCTCCGCACAGGGCGACCGCAACGTGCTCGCCGCGCTTTCGCGCTTTGGTGCCCGCATCGTGCGCTCCACCAACGCCGCCACCGTGCAGTCCGACAAGCTCGCCGGCTTTGAGATGAGCGCCCACGACATTCCGGACCTGGTGCCCGTCATCTCGGCCGTGGCATCGCTGGCTCAGGGCCGCACGTTCATCCGTGACTGCGCACGCCTGCGCATCAAGGAATCTGACCGTCTGGTCACCACCACCCGCGAGCTCACCGCGCTGGGAGCGCAGGTGCGCATCGCCGGTGACGACCTCATCATCAAGGGTGTCGATGCCTTCACCGGCGGCGAGGTCGATTCGCACAACGACCACCGCATCGCCATGATGGCCGCCATCGCCGCGAGCCGCGCCACCGGCGAGGTCGTGATCCACGGCGCCGAGGCCGTCAACAAGTCCTATCCCGATTTCTTCGACCACTACCGCCTACTGGGCGGCAAGGTCACGCTCGAGGAGGAATAGCATGTCCTCGACCTTTGGCAACGTCTTGCACTTAAGCATCTTCGGCCAGTCGCACTCTCCCGCTATCGGCTGCTCGCTCGATGGCATCCCGGCGGGCATCGCCGTGGACCAGGAGCAGCTGCAGGCCTTCCTCGACCGTCGCGCCCCCGGTCGCGACGAGACCGCAACCAAACGCCGCGAGGCCGACGCCGCGCATATCATCGCCGGTGTGGTCGATGGACATACCACCGGCGCGCCCATCGCCGCGATTATCGAGAACACCAACACGCGCTCCAAGGATTACTCCGAGCTGCGCCGCAAGCCCCGTCCCGGACACGCGGACTTCCCTGCGCGCGTGAAGTATCACAACATGCACGACGTCGCCGGCGGCGGGCATTTCTCCGGCCGCCTAACGGCCCCCTTATGCATCGCCGGCGGCATTGCACTGCAGGTACTCGAGGCCCGCGGCATTCAGGTCATGGCGCACGTCGCGCAGATCGGCGGCATCTCCGACCTGCCGATGGACGATATGGTCTATCGCGAGGCCGACCGCAAGGCGATCCTTACGAACAATCTGCCGTGCATTGACGCCGCCGCAGCCGGCCGCATGCGCGAGGAGATTCTGGCCGCGCGCGACGAGCTCGACAGCATCGGCGGCATCGTGGAGTGCGGCATTTACGGGCTTCCCGCGGGCATCGGCGACCCCATGTTCGACGGCATCGAGAACCGCATCGCGCAAATCGCGTTTGGGATTCCCGCCGTAAAGGGCGTGGAGTTTGGCATGGGCTTTGCCGTGGCCGCCATGCGCGGCAGCGAGAACAACGATCCGTATCGCATCGACGCCGAGACCGGCAAGATCGAGGTCGAGTCCAACAACGCCGGCGGCATTCTGGGCGGCATCTCCACCGGCGCGCCCGTCATGTGGCGCATGGCCGTGAAGCCGACGCCCTCCATCGGTCGCGAGCAACAGACCGTAGACATGGACGCTATGGAAAATGCCGAGCTCTCGGTGCACGGCCGTCACGATCCCTGTATCGTCCCCCGAGCTGTCCCCGTTGCCGAGGCAGCAGCTGCCCTCGCGATTTGGGACGCCCTCCTCGAGGACGCCGCCCAGCTTTAGTCCACCCACCCCAAGGGTAGTTAATTTGGGACGGGGCTATTTTAGCTACCCCCATATACCGGTTCATATTTGCCCCGGCACCCATCGATTCGCCGACAGTCAAAGGGTAGCTAAAATAGCCCCGTCCCAAATTAACTACCCCCGCACAACGATTCACGAAAGGGGCCTCCATGGACCTTGCTGACATCCGCCAGGCCATCGATGGCATCGACACCACGCTCCTCAACAGCTTTGTCGAGCGCATGGACATTGCCACCGAGGTCGCCAAGTCAAAAATCGAGATGGGCAAGGCCGTCTTCGACCCCGCCCGCGAGCGCTCCAAGCTCAACAACCTCGCCAGCCGCGCGCCCGAGCGCTACGAGGCACAGACCATCGCCCTGTTCCGTCTCCTCATGAGCATGAGCAAGGCCGAGCAGCAGCGCTACATCAACGAGCTCAAGGGCATCACCATCTCGCAAAAGGCCCACGCCACGGCTGCAGCCTTTGACACGCCCTTCCCTCAAACGGCCACCGTTGCCTGCCAGGGCGTGGAAGGTGCCTATAGCCAGATCGCCGCGTGCAAACTCTTCGACGTGCCCGACATCGCGTTCTTTGAGACCTTTGAGGGCGTCATGCGAGCCGTGCGCGACGGGTTCTGCGAGTTTGGCGTGCTGCCCATCGAGAACTCCACCGCCGGATCGGTCAACGCCGTCTACGACCTGCTCGCCCAGTTCGACTTTCACATCGTGCGCTCGCTTCGCCTCAAGATCGACCACAACTTGCTCGTCAAACCCGGCACCAAGCTCGCGGACGTGCGCGAGGTCTACAGCCACGGCCAAGCCATTGCCCAGTGTGCCGGCTTTATCGAGTCCCACGACCTGCGCGCCACCAAGTACCCCAACACCGCCATGTCGGCCGAGATGGTCGCCAACTCCGAGCGCACCGACGTCGCCGCCATCGCCTCGCGCAGCTGCGCGGCACTCTATGGCCTGGAGGTGCTGGAGCCCAACATTCAGGACTCGGACAACAACTACACGCGCTTTGTTGTCATCAGCCGCGAGCCGCGCGTCTACCCCGGCGCCAACCGTACCTCGCTCATGATCACCACGGCCAACGAGCCAGGCGCCCTCTATCGCGTGCTCGAGCGCTTCTACGCACTCAACATCAACCTCATCAAGCTCGAGAGCCGCCCCATCCCCGGCCGCGACTTTGAGTTTATGTTCTACTTTGATCTGGACTGCCCCTTTGGCAGCAAGGCCCTCGACGACCTGCTCGATTCTATCGACGACGTGTGCGAGAGCTTCACCTACTTTGGCAGCTACACGGAGGTGCTCTAGATGACCGATACCGCCGCAACCCGCCCCTACGGAGTGCTGGGCCGCGTGCTGGGCCACAGCTACACCCCGACCATCTACAAGGAGCTCGCGGGGCTCGAGTACGTGCGTTTTGAGCGCGAGCCCGAGGACCTCCAGGCCTTTATGACGGGCGACGAGTGGGAGGGCACCAACGTGACCATCCCCTACAAGCGCGCCGTCATGGAATACCTGGACGAGCTGAGCCCGCTGGCCGAGCGCATGGGCAACGTCAACACCATCACACGCCTGCCCGACGGCCGCCTGCGCGGCGACAACACCGACTACTTCGGTTTCCAGTGCCTGGTCGAGGAGCTGGGGATTGATGTTGCCGGCAAGAAGGCTCTCGTGCTCGGAGCCACCGGCGGCGCGGGCACTACGGCCAGTATGGTGCTCGGCGATCTGGGCGCCACAGTCGTGCCCGTGGGTCGCACGAGCGAGGTCAACTACGACAACATCGCGCAGCAATCCGATGCCGCGCTGCTCGTCAACTGCACGCCCGCCGGCATGTTCCCCCACTGCCCCGACGCGCCTTGCACGCTCGAAGGGCTCGATGCGCTCGAAGGCGTTATCGACATTGTCTACAACCCCGCCCGCACGGGACTCATGCTCGAGGCCGAGCGCCGCGGCATCCCCTGCATCGGTGGCCTGCTGATGCTCGTGGCCCAAGCGGCACAGGCCGTTGAGCGCTATACCGGCCAGGTCACCCCGCGCAAGCGCATCTTGGACGTAACGGAGCGCTTGTCACGCCGAGAACAGAACATCGCCCTGATTGGCATGCCGGGCTCGGGCAAGACCCGCGTGGGTGAGCAGATTGCCCTGCTCACGGGTCGCGAGCACATCGACCTGGATCGCGCGCTTGAGGAGCGTCTAGGCATGCCCTGCGCCGACTATATCGTCGAGCGCGGCGAGGCGACCTTCCGCGAGCAGGAGACGGCGGCGCTGGCCGACATCTCCAAGCGCAGCGGCCTGGTGCTCTCCACCGGTGGCGGCGTGGTCACACGCGACGAGAACTATCCGCTGCTGCACCAGAACAGCCAGATCGTGATGATCAACCGCAAGCTCGACGAGCTCGCCCACAAGGGCCGCCCCATCACCGCGCGCGACGGCATCGACAAGCTGGCCGAGCAGCGTATGCCGCGCTACCGCGCCTGGGCCGACTACATCATCGACTCACGCGACTGCGCCGCCAACACCGCCCAGGCCCTCCTCGACACCCTCCCACCCGCTCTCTAACCAAAACCACCACAAAGGGGACAGGCACCTTTGTGGCGGTTTTCCAACCGCAAAGGAAGCAACCATGAAAGCACTCGTCATCAACGGCCCCAACCTCAACATGCTCGGCATTCGCGAGCCGGGCATCTATGGCAGCGACAACTACGACCGCTTAGTGCAGATCTGCCAGGAAGCGGGCGCCGAACAGGGCTTCGACGAAGTCGAGGTCTTCCAGTCTAACCACGAGGGCAGCATCGTCGACAAGATCCAGGAGGCCTACGGCAAGGTCGACGGCATCGTCATCAACCCGGCTGCCTACACGCACACGAGCGTGGCCATCCTGGACGCCCTCAAGGCCGTCGCCATCCCGGCTGTGGAGGTCCACATCAGCGCCGTCGAAACACGCGAGGACTTCCGCCAGGTGAGCTATGCG
>CATYUU010000061.1:0-10347 GCA_958413455.1 uncultured Collinsella sp.
GCGCAAGGGGCGCTGACGCGGCCCTCCCTCTTACACCACAAAAATTCGCGCCATCTTCGAAAGCCTGCCCATCCGGAAAGCCCGTCCCACTTTGGACGCATCCGGGCACGGAACCATCGACCTATCAGGCCTCCCATCAATAAAGAGGCGTCCTCCCGGACGGCGGGGCACGAAGTTCATCGCGAGTTCCGCACGCAAAGAAGGCCACTTAATGTGGCCTTCGTCTTGCGCAGGACTGTAGAGCAGGGAACTTCGTGCCCCGACGCCCGGGAGGACGTTTCATTTAGAAAGATGGACCGACCGCCGTCAGCGATGGGAGCTACTCCCCCAGCACGGCCTTTTTGGCGGCTGCAGCCATGTTATCCAGATCTTCCTTGGTGGGGTGATCCTTTGCGGCGACCCAGTTATCGAGCAGCAACTTAGCGCGGGCGTTGTCGGGATCTTGCTCGAGCATGGCCTCGTAGCGCTGCTTGACCGCGGGGCCCATCTTGCCCTGGCACATCGCCCAGCCCGCAAGCTCGGCATCCCCAGCCAAATTGGAAGTTACGCGGTCGATAATCTGCTGATAATAGCTCTGGTCGGCCCCAAAGCCGCAGGTGCCAAACAGGAACACGCGCTTGCCGTGCAAGGCGGAGAGCAACGCCGCGACCGAAGGCGTGCACGCGCCCTTGTCGCACCAAAAACCGACGAGCACCGTGTCGGCCGTGCAGGCGCCCTGCGCCTCGAGCGCAACCTGATCTGCATCCGCATCATCGCTCAACGCCGCGGCATGGACAAACTCAACACCCGCAGCCTGCAGAGCGCGCTTGATCGCGCCCGAAACCATCCTGGTATTACCGCTCTTGCTGTTAACCACCAAAGAGCACGTCATAGTCACGCTGCCTCGTTTCCCCCAAAACTAAAGCCACTAATGCAATTTATTAGATGAATATCTTAGTACTAACGTGACAGATGTAAACCACCGTCTGTCGATTGATTAATTTGCCCCACGGGCTTGCTTACTGGGCGAATTGGCTGCGGTAGAGTTCGGCGTAGAAGCCGCCTGTCGCTAGCAGCTCGTCGTGCGTGCCGTGCTCGATAATCTGGCCGTCGCGCATCACCAGGATGCAGTCGGCGTTGCGAATCGTGCTCAGGCGATGCGCCACCACAAAGCTCGTACGGCCAGCCATAAGCTCGTCGAATGCCGCCTGAACCTGCAGCTCGGTGCGGGTATCGATGCTCGAGGTCGCCTCGTCCAGCAGCAGAATCGCCGGGTCGGTGAGCATGACACGCGCGATGCACAGCAGCTGTTTTTGACCCTGGCTAAACGTGCCGCCGTCCTCGCCGATCACTGTATCGTAGCCGCCTGGCAGCTGCACGATAAACTTGTGCGCGTGCGCGCGCTTGGCCGCCTCGACAACCTGTTCGCGCGTGGCATCGGGACAACCATAGGCGATATTTTCCGCCACCGTGCCCTCGAACAGCCACGTATCCTGCAGCACCATGCCAAAGGCGCGGCGCAGGCTTGCGCGCGTGTAGTCACGCGAGGAACGGCCATCGACCGCAATGCGACCGGCATCGATATCGTAAAAACGCAGTAGCAAATTGATGAGCGTCGTCTTGCCGCAGCCCGTAGGGCCAACGAGGGCAAAGCGCATGCCGGGCTTGGCCTCGATGCAGATATCCTGCAGCAGCTTGCGGTCGGGCACGTAGCTAAAGTCCACATGCTCAAAGGTCACCTCACCCTGCGGGGCGGCAAGTTCCACGGCATCCGCCGCATCGGGCTCCTGCTCGCGCGCATCGAGCAGCGCAAACATGCGGCGCGCCGAGGCATACGCCGTCTGGATCTGCGTAATGACGTTGGTGACCTCGTTGAACGGCTTGGTGTACTGGTTGGCATAGGACAGGAAGATCTGCACGCCGCCCACCGTAAGCGCCGCGGGCACGCCCGTGATCACGCCCACGCAGCCGATCACAGCGACCACGGCATAGATGATGTTATTGATAAAACGCGTACCGGGGTTGGAGAGCGAACCCATAAACTGCGCGCACTCGCCCGCGGCGTAGAGCTCGGCATTGAGGGCATCGAAGCGCTGCTGAGCGTTGGGGCCATAGGCAAAGGCGTCGACAAGCTTTTGCTCGCCCACATACTCCTCGATATGACCACCGAGCTGCCCTTGAATGCGCTGCTGAACCGTAAAGCTCTTGTTGGAGAGCTTGGCAATAGCACCGGCAGCAAAGATGGAAAGCGGCGTGACGAGCACCACCACGAGCGTCATGGTCAGGTTAATGGAGAGCATAAACGCGAGCGTGCCAACGATGGTAATAACACCGGTGAAGAGCTGCGTAAAGCCCTGCAGCAGACCGTCGCCCACCTGGTCGACGTCGTTGATCACGCGGCTCATAAGGTCGCCGTGGGCATGGCTGTCGATAAAGCTGAGCGGCATGCGGCTGAGCTTATCGCTCGCCTCCACGCGCATGTCGCGCACCGTTTCGTAGGACAGGCGGTTGACGCAATAGCCCTGCAGCCACTGGAAGGCCGCAGCACCTACGACGACAATCGCGAGCTTGGTAACGAGCGGCAGCAGCGCATCGAAGTCCACCTGCCCGGCGGCGACGATAAGGTCGATGCCCTCGCCAATGAGAATGGGCGTGTAGAGCTGCAGAATCACCGAGACGGCGGCACTCAAAAACGATGCCGCAAACGAGACGCGGTGCGGATGGACATAGCCCAGCAGGCGGCGGGTCACCGCACCCACGGGATAGCGCTCGGGATCGCCGGGCTGGCGCGGACCGTCTCCCAGGTCGTTGAGGCTATCGTTGCCGGACACGTTGGCCGTCATCGTGGCGACCGAACCGGAGGAAGTGTACGGATTCATTTAGCAGCCCTCCTTTGCGCAGACGGATGTGGGGACGGTCGGGGCGCCTGGGGCGGGCGCGGGCGCCGTACTCCCCTGCTGACCCTCGAGCTCCTCGCGGCGAAGCTGCGACTGGCAAATCTCGCGGTAGAGCTGGCAGGTCGTGTAGAGCTCATCGTGCGCGCCCAGGCCCGCGACCGAACCGTGGTCAAGTACGCAGATCATATCGGCGTCGCGCACGGTCGAAACGCGCTGGCTTACGATCACCGTAGTCAGCGGCAGCCCGCCCTCGGCGGCACCGCGCACACTGCGCTCGCGGATGGCATGGCGAAGCGCCGCGTCGGTCTTAAAGTCGAGCGCCGAGGCAGAATCGTCCATGATCAATATCTGAGGCGAGCCCACCAGGGCGCGCGCGATGGTCAGGCGCTGGCGTTGGCCACCGCTGAAGTTCTTACCGCCCGCCTCGACCGGGGCATCGAGCCCCTGCGGCTTGTTGCGCACGAACTCGCTCGCCTGCGCCATGTCGAGCGCCACCCAGAGCTCCTCGTCGGTCGCAGCCTCGTCGCGCCAGGTCAGGTTGCTGCGGATGGTGCCGCTCACCAGCGACGCGCGCTGTGGAACGGTCGCGACCACACGGCGCAGCTGGTCGAGCGGCCAGGTGCGCACGTCGGCACCCATCACGCTCACGCTGCCGGTGCTCGCATCGTACAGGCGCGGGATAAGCGAGACGAGTGTGGACTTGCCGCTACCCGTGCCACCGATAATGCCGAGCGTTTTGCCCATCGGCAATTCCAGGGTCACATCGCTCACGGCATTTGCCGCGCCCGCGCCAAACGAAAAGCTCGCATGGCTCAAGCTCAGCGCGGGGACTGGAGCGACATTGCCCGGCTCGGGCAGTGCGACCGGTTCGTTGTTCTCGTCGGTGATGCTCGGCTCGCAATTGAGCACCTCATTGATGCGCGACGCGCTGGCGCTCGCCTTGGTAAAGACCACGACCAGGTTGGCGACGTACACGATGGAGGTGAGCGTCTGCGTCATGTAGTTCACAAACGCCATGACCTGGCCCTGCGTAAGCTCGCCCACGTTGACCTGGATGCCGCCCACCCATAGGATGGCGCACACGCCCAGGTTCATCACCAAGAATGTGACGGGGTTAAGGACCGACGAGAGCTTACCCACCGCAATGGCGGTATGGGCCTGGTCATCGGCGGCTTGGGCAAAGCGCTCGCGCTCGTGGTCCTCACGCACAAAGGCGCGAATCACACGGGCGCCCGAAAGCCCCTCGCGGCAAATGAGCGCGATGCGGTCGAGCTTTGCCTGCAGCTGCTTGTAGTACGGGATGCAGCGCGCCATGACAAACCAGAACACCAAGCCGATGGCGGGCGTGCAAATCAAAAAGATCACGCCGAGCTTAAGGTCGATGGCAAGGGCCGCGACCATGGAGCCCACCGCCAGGAAAGGCCAGCGGATGAGCATACGCACGCCCAGCGCCACGGCGAGCTGCACCTGGTTGACGTCGTTGGTAATGCGCGTGATGAGCGACGGCGTGCCAAAGCGATCGAGCTCAGCATAGCTCAGCTTGTTGATGTGCTGGTAGAGCGCGCCACGAATGTCGGTGCCCATGCCCTGCGAGGTGAGCGCCGCCATCTTTTGGCAGACGAGCGTAAACGAGATGCCGATCACAGCCATGGCGGCAAGCAGCATACCGTAGTGGATAACGGCGTTCACGTCGTGCGCCCCAATGCCCTTATCGATCATCTGGGCAATCACCAGCGGCGTCAGCAGGTCAAAGATCACTTCGATTAGCTTGCACGCAGGGCCGATCACCATATATCGGCGAAACTTACCACCAAAACGCCTGAGCAGCTCAATCATGTATAGGCGCTCCCTATCATCATCCACATTCAATTCGAACCATGATAGTACCGCCACCCCAAAAGAAGCGTAAGCAACTCGTCATTTCTAACGGGATTCAGTTTTCAGGGGGGGGGTATACGCGCACACCCAGCCAGTGTCGGGTCAACTAGCGTGGTATATTTACATTAGTGCTACCAAGTTAGTCGCCGACCCTTGAAATGAGGTGCCGAGATGAACGACATTCTCGCAAGAAGAGCAAGACGAGCAACTGTGGGCATCGCCCTTTCCGCGGCACTTGTCGCGGGAATCGCCCCCGTAGCGGCGATCGCGGCAGAAACCAGCGCCCCCACCGGTGCAGTTGCCTTGCAGACGGAAGACGCGGCCGCCGCAAAAGAAAAAGCGTATGCAGCCATGCAGGAAGCGCTCAAAACCCTCGAGGCCGCAAAAGACGCCGCAAGTCCCGAGAAAATTGCGGAAATCGATGATGACATTGCCGCATTTCAAGAACTCTACGACATGGTGGTGGCGGAAGCCGCCAAACGGAGGGAACCCCTTCCCGCCATGCAAGCGAACGTCGATGCAGCCCAAGCCAAATACGATGAGGCCCACAACCGGACAAGCGGCCTTCAGGCAGAATTAGATAAGGCACTTGAAGCACTCGGCGGCGAGGAGCCCAGCACAGCTATTAAGGAGCATATTAAGCAGTTGCGCATGGAGATCATGACGGCAGAAAGGCGAGAAGAATCTTGTGAAGATGATCTTCACCGCTACCAACGCCGGCTCGAAAGCCAGGAAAAACAGGTTCAGTATTTCGAAAGTGAGGCAAAGGAAGCTAAAGCCCACATCGACGAGGACATAGCCAAGCGAAATGCGCTCCTCGGCGATTTGGAAAAGGCGCAAGCGGCCTATGACGACGCCTGCAAGGCATACGAAGAGGCGAAAGCCGCGGCAGACAAGGCCGCCTCGCCCGAGATAACGAAACCGACCGAGACGACGCCTCCCTCCAACTCGGCGCAACCGGCCGAGGCAACACAGCCCGCCAGCTCGCCCGCGACCGGCAAAAATACTTCGCCAATCCACAAACCCAGAGAGAAAAGAGGCCCGTTTCCCCAACCCAGGGAAACGGGCCTCTTTAACTGCAAAAATTCAAGCAACAGCACCGCCGCCTCTTGAACCACATAGCCATCAATGCCCAGACAACACCAGCAAGCCGCATTCCACAAGGGATAGATTTAGATTAGATAAACGCGCCTTTACGGATGATTTTTGGACGACGGGGCCCGGTCGGCGGCGAGGTGTTTGGTAGTCGAGCGATCCCGCAGGCGAAGCCGAGGACCAGCGAGACACCAAACACCTCGCCGCCGGCCGGGCCATGTCGCGGCACCAAAAAAACGCCCGTGCGCTCGATGGATTCGGATGCCCGACAGAGGCTCCTTATGGCTGCTTCCTTCCGGACCTGACCAGATTCGGAACATGTCGTCATCCGAACCCATCGAACGCGCTAGGCGCTCGGTATATCTTACCTGCTCCCGCCCGCCAGAGCAAGGTAGCTAATTTGGGACGGAGCTTTTTTGACTACTTTTGCAGCCCGATTGCCAGAGCAGCCAATGAGTAGTCAAAATAGTCCCATCCCAAAATGACCGGCTTGGTGCCGCACCACAGAAAGGGCCCATCTACTACGTTTAGGCCGCAGGGGTCAACCATAGCCGGCTTTTTCGAAAATCGGCAAGCTTTCTACCTGCGGTTTTGTTTTTGCAAATTCCGGGATGGTCGAGGGTGGCCGGCTTAACGTAGTAGATGGTCGCATTTCGTGGCAAACGGTCCGACCCAAGACCTAAGGCAGCCAACCTCGAATGGTCATTCTCGAAGTTGCGGTGGAATACGGACTGAATTGGCCCCTTTAAGGCAAAAACGCTCCGTATTTCACCGCAACTTATCGAGGGGATGGGTTTTAGAGGCGGCCGAGGTCGTAGGCTTGGGCAGCTGCCTCGCCGGCACAGATGAGGTTGGTTGTGGCTTCTTGCGGATCGATCGCCTGTTCCAGGCCCATGGGTTTGCGGCAAATCGGCAAAACCAAGTCAATACCCTGCTCACACACCGCATCCAGGTTGACGGCGCGACCACCCACGACGGCGACCACCGGCTTGCCATATCGCTTCGCACGACGGGCCACACCCACCGGCGCCTTGCCGGCGGCGGACTGCTCATCCATATTGCCCTCGCCCGTTATGACCAGGTCGACATCGCGCACGCGCTCGTCAAACCCCACGAGATCGAGCACCGTCTCCACGCCCGAACGCAGCTCCGCCCCGAGCGCCAGCAGCGCGGCACCCAGGCCGCCTGCGGCACCGGCACCGGGCACTCCGAGCACCGAGCCAAATGTCCGAGCACCCTCGGGCACGCGCAACAATCCCTGAGCCCGCACCCCGGTAATTGCCGCATCGAGCAGGCAACCGTAGCCGACCATCCAGCTGTCGTACCTGCGCAGCGCCTCAGCGCCATCCGTCGGCAGGCCCTTCTGCCCGCCAAACACCGCCAGCGCACCGCGGCGTCCCACGAGCGGATTCTCGACATCCGAAAGCACAACGACACGAACGCCGCTCAGTGCACGAAGCGCTGACGTCAAATCGATACTCGACACGTGTTCAAGGCCCGCAAGACCGGGGGCGACATCGCAGTCCTGATCATCGACCACACGCGCGCCCAGCGCCTGCAGCATGCCGGCGCCACCGTCGTTGGTGGCGCTGCCGCCCAGACCAATATAGAGTGTCTTTGCGCCCATGCGAACCGCGCGAAGCATGAGCTCGCCCACGCCATAGGTTGTGGCCGCCAACGCCGCCGACTCCGTACAAGGCGAATACCCAATGCCGGCCGCCTCGGCCATCTCAATTACAGCCGACTCGCACTCGACATCAACCAGCATCCGGGCAGACGCGCGCTTGCCCAAGGGACCTGCCACCTCGCAGGTCACAATCTCACCGCCGCACGCGGCAACGGCATCGAGCGTTCCCTCGCCACCATCTGCCAGCGGCAATGTACACACCTCGGCATCGGACCACACACGGCGCATGCCCTCGGCAACCGCCGCCTCCGCCTGCGCACTCGACACGCTGCCCTTAAAGGAATCAATCGCCAGCAGCACACGGCGGGGCCGACGGCATGCGGCACCAAAGTCAACCGCCGTGCCAGCATCCTCACTGGCACCTGTAAGCGCTGCGGCGTGAGCGGCGTGTGCTTCAAGATCGGCCCCACAACCGCAATCAGCGCCGCCCGCTCCGCGCAGACCGCCAAAATAGCTACTCAGCAGCTCGCGGCATTCATCCGCCAGGACCCCAGCCGTCACGTTAAACCGATGATTCAGGCGCGAGTCGGCATTCAAATCGTATAGGGATCCCAACGCGCCCGCCTTGGCATCAGCCGCGCCATACACGCAGCGCCCCACGCGCGCGTTAACCATAAGGCCCGCGCACATGCAGCAGGGCTCGAGCGTTACATAGACCGTGCAATCGGAAAGGCGCCAACGACCGAGCGACCGAGCGGCAGCGCACACAGCCGCAAACTCGGCATGAGCCGAAGGGTCCTGGTCGAGCTCGCGACGATTATGCGCCCGCGCGACGATCTCACCGTCGCGCACCACTACGGCACCAATGGGGACTTCGCCCACTGCCGCGGCGGCGCGCGCCTCGGCCAGCGCCTCGCGCATGAACTTCTCGTCGATTTCGGTGATCGTCATCGTTCGCCTTCCCTGTTGCAAATTCAAAACGATGCTATCATTACGACTCACGGAGAGATGGCAGAGCGGTTGAATGCGGCGGTCTTGAAAACCGTTGAGCGCGAGAGCGTTCCGGGGGTTCGAATCCCCCTCTCTCCGCCACTTCTAGTGATGCACCGGCGTCATGGTCCGCTCAAACAGTGCATCGACCACGTCGGCTATCTCAGGTCGACGCTCAAGATCGTGGCCCGATTCCCACCATATCGTGAAAAGTCGAATAATACCGCCGGCGACAAACTCAGACGTCGTCTCGAGTGACACGGGAGCCAGGGCATCCTCAGCAAGCACGTTCATCACACGCTCGCGGATGGAACGGGCAATGCGGTCGCAAATAACGTTGGTCAACATGCCCGACATGCTGCTTGCCAAAATGTTATCCATGAGCTGCTCGTGCGCCAGAATCAAATCCATGGCATCGTCCAAAATCGCGTGCCGAAGCGCGCGCACGTCCTCGGCAGACACTGCGCCGGCCTCATCGGGCTGTTTTTGCGGCAAGCCCGACATGAGCTCATCGATATAAAAGGCAAAGTAATCGTTCTTGTCGCGAAAGTGCTTGTAGAACGTCGTGCGGCGAATCATGGCCCGGTCGCACAGCATGGCAACCGTCACGTCCTCAAACCGATGCTCCTCGAGAAGCTCGGTAAAGGCATCGAACAGGGCGCGGTAGGTTTTCTTGATGCGAAGGTCCACTGGTATCGCCATCCTCAGGACAAAGACAACACTCGTCAATCTGTCGCATATCTTACACCTGTACCTCGCGCGCTTTGCCCCGGTGCCAACCCCGCCGAAAACACAACGCTTACCGGAAAGTTCGGCACGGTAAAACGTTGCGGGTATACTAGTAGCGTTATACCAACGGCAGCTGGCGCATGCCGCCGCGGCCATTCGAAACGGAGACATCATGATTACCGTCATCATCGGCATCGTTGTTGTCATTGTGATTGTCTGCGCCATCGCCGGCATCTACAACAACATGGTCACCAAGCGTAACCGCATCGATAACGCCTGGCAGAACATCGATACGCAGCTGCAGCGCCGTAACGACCTGATCCCCAACCTGGTCGAAACCGTCAAGGGCTACGCCAAGCACGAGCAGGAGACGCTCTCCGCCGTGATCAGCGCGCGTAACACCGCCGTCAAGGCCACCACGCCCGAGGCCAAGATGGAAGCCGACAACGTGCTGACCGGCGCACTGCGCCAGCTCTTCGCTGTGGCCGAGGCCTATCCCGATCTTAAGGCAAACACCAACTTTACGCAGCTGCAGGCATCGCTTGAGGACACCGAGAACAAGATTAGCTATGCACGCCAGAGCTACAACGACTGCGTGCTCAGCTACAACAACGCCATTCAGACGTTCCCGGCTGTCATCTTTGCTGGCATCTTCCAGTTTAAGGAGCGCCAGGGCTTCGAGGCCGCTGAAGCAGCCCGCCAGGCCCCGACCGTCAAGTTCTAGTAGTTTGACAGCGCATCCTTAATCGGCCAAATGCATAAACCGCCCCGTCGAATGCATACTTCGACGGGGCGGTTTCCTTTTTCGCGAAGGTCCCCCTCTAAGCGTCGTGCATTTTTAGGAGTATTCAACATAACCAAGGGCTTCGGGCGCCACGACAAATGCCAAAGACCGCGAATATCCCTGCAAATCAAACGCTGTCAGCCCATAACCCCGCCCATCATCCGTAGAAAACATCGAGAAATCCCGATTTTTTGCCCGAGGTCGGTATGCAGGGGCCTTCGATTGCAGAATACTCGCAAAAATGCACGTCGCCGCCACCCCCACATGGCGCGAACCAAAAACACACGCGCGGCCTAAAAGGCCGCGCGCCATCTTCAAGACTTTAGTCTGCTGGCCGCGCAGCGGCCAGCTTTGAACCACCCGCTACG
>CATYUU010000062.1:0-9984 GCA_958413455.1 uncultured Collinsella sp.
GTCGATGTAACTGCCCTATTGTAGCCGTGAAACCTCGCCATAGGGCACCTATCAGGACAAATTCATCAGTTGGGGTCTGGGTAGCCGGCTTAATCCGAATTTGTCTCTTGCGTAACTGTGCATAGTGTATATATACTGTGCTTACCGGTTATATACACGTGTAGCCCAACAGCTAAGGAGCCGCTGTGGACATCATCCTATCCAATTCGAGCGATAAGCCCATCTACGAGCAGATAACCTCGCAGGTCAAAGCTCAGATCTTATCGGGCACGCTCGCTGCGGGAGCCAAACTCCCCAGCATCCGTGCACTCGCGAGCGACCTGGGCGTGAGCGTCATCACCACCAAGCGTGCCTACGCCGACTTGGAGCAGCTTGGCTTTATCTGCACCGTGCAGGGCAAGGGCTGTTTTGTCGCCGAGGGCAACCAGGAGCTTTTGCGCGAAAACCAGCTCTGCCATATCGAAGAGCTACTTGCGAAAGCGGCAAGCCAAGCCGAAGCCTTGGGCGTCACGCGCGACAAGCTGCACGAAATGCTCGACCTGGTAGCCCCCGAAACCATGCAGTAGCCATCTGCAAGAAAGGCTATACCATGCAAAACTTGCTTGAACTCAAAGGCATCTCACGCACTGTAAGCGACCGCTTTTCGCTGCGCGACGTCACGCTTGCCGTGGAGCCTGGCCAGATCGTCGGCTTTGTGGGCGCAAATGGCGCTGGCAAAACAACGACGATTCGAGCCGCGCTTGGGCTTATCAAACTCGATGCCGGCGAGGTGCACCTGTTTGGGCAGCGCTGTGGCGCCGACGCACCCGGTGAAGCGCAGCGCCATCTACGCTCCCGCGTCGGTCTTGTCCTGGACACGTGCCCCTTCCCCTCCACGCTCAAGGTGGGCCAGATCGAGTCGCTCGTAGGCCCGGCGTACCCCACGTGGGACCGCGAAACGTTCGCCGGATTCATCAACCGATTTGGCCTCGATCCTAAGACAAAAGTCAAGGACCTCTCCCGCGGCATGGGCATGAAACTGCAGCTTGCCTGTGCACTCAGCCACAATGCCAAGCTGCTCGTTTTGGACGAAGCCACCGCAGGCCTCGATCCCATGGCACGCGAGGAACTGCTCGATGAGCTGCTTGCCTTTGTCGCCGACGGTCAGCACAGCGTGCTGCTCTCGAGCCACATTACGTCTGATCTCGATCGTGCTGCCGACCGCGTCATCTGCATCGATAACGGCTCGATTGTGTTTGACCTGCCACGCGAGGACATTACCGACCGCGCCGGCATCGCCCACTGCACCCAGGCACAGGCCGCCGAGCTCATGGCTTGCGTCGAAGGCACCCGCGCCGCCCGCCACGCCTACAGCGTGGACGTGCTCGTGCCCAACCACCGCGAAGTGCTCGAGGCCTTCCCCGAGATTCCCTGCGATCGGGCAACCATTGATGACTATCTTCGCTTCATGCTGAAAGGGGCTTTGAAATGAAACGCGCCATTATGTCCGAGCTTGCCATCGTTCGCACGCTCGTCCCGAGCATCGCAGGTGTCGGCCTGTTCATCTTCGTCGTGCTGACCGCCGTCAGGGCATTGAATGGTGATTCCGATATGAGCGCCGCCGGCGCCTTCGCGATCAGTGCCATGTCGCCTATCATGGCCATGACGTCGCTGGCCGGGCTCGACAACCAAAACGGATGGGAGCGCTATCGGGCAACGCTGCCCATCTCACGCAAAGACATCGTCAGCGCACGCTACCTGTGCATCACTATTTTCTCGGTCATCATGACGTGCGCGGCCGTGCTGTTGAGTATCGTCGCCATCCCGATCTTAAACAGCGTGGGTATCCCCTCCACGGGAGAGACCGTCTTTGAGACCGCAATCGCCTCGGCAATATCGATGCTTTTCTCCCTCATGGCGGTGTTTTTGGCACTGCCTCTGTTCTTTCGATTTGAACACATGAAGGCGCAACGCCTATCCGTTGGTCTATACGCCCTATACATGTGCCTTATCATGGTCACGCTAAACTCATTCAAAACCATCAGCAACCAGCTCATGTCGATGATTGCCGGGGCGAATCCCGATCCTTCCGTTCTTGGCTTCCTGTGCGCAGGAATTGCCGCGCTGGCAACGGTCGTCCTTGGCGCTGTCAGCTGCGCCATCAGCACCAAGGTCTACCGGGCACGCAACCTATAGGCAAGCGCGGTATCATTGGACATGCGCCATAGATCTGGCGTGGTCTTTTTTGAGGAGGCGCTCAACCCGTGTCGTGGGTCGTCGCAGCATTTGCGTCAGCATTCTTTGCCGGCATCACATCCATCTTGGCCAAATGCGGCATCAAGCAGACCGACTCCGATGTCGCGACGGCCATTCGCACCTGCGTGGTGCTCGTTTTCGCCTGGGCAATGGCGGGCATTTCTGGATCCATTGGAACCATTGGCAGCATCGAACCCAGATCCTGGCTCTTTCTCGTCCTCTCGGGACTCGCTACCGGCGCTTCGTGGATCTGTTACTTTAAGGCGTTGAGCATCGGAGACGTCAATAAGGTCGTACCGGTCGACAAGATGAGCACCGTGCTCGCCGCGCTGATCGCCATCGTGCTTTTTGGCGAGACGAGCAACCTTGCGGTTAAGCTCGTGGGAACCGCCGTCATTACCCTCGGCACGTTTTTAATGACCGAGAAGCAGCAATCCGCCGGACCCGAGCAGCAGCAAGACCGGACCTGGCTCGCTTACGCCCTCGGCGCCGCCATGTTCGCAGCACTCACCTCCGTCCTCGCTAAGATCGGCATCGAAGGCGTCGAGTCAAACCTGGCCACGGCAATCCGCACCTGCGTGGTACTGGTTATGGCATGGGCAATCGTGGCAGCTAAAGGCAAGATGGGCCAAGCCGTGCACGTAGACCGCTACGAGCTCGTATTTCTCGCGGCATCGGGCATCGCGACCGGAGCATCGTGGCTGCTCTATTACTATGCCATCGCCGCAGGCCAGGTGAGCGTCGTGGTGCAGATCGACAAACTATCGATTGTCGTATCGGTACTATTTGCGCGCTTGGCATTCAACGAAAAGGTCTCGCGGCGCAGCGCCATCGGTCTCGCCCTCATCGTACTGGGCACTGCGGCGCTCGCGGTTTGGAAGTAGCGCGGCCAGCAGCCGCTACATCCTCACACCTGGCTTGGGATGCCTGTACTGACCGTGGGATGCCGTGCGCTTACCGTGCGAGATGGCAAATTTGGGACAACGGTGCAGGCAACGAAGGCAGGCTGCGCACTCCGGCTTTGTCCAGACGGGAAGGCCGTCGCGCATCTCAATCGCCGCCATGGGGCAGCGCTTGGCACACAGGCCGCAGCCGATGCAGCGATCGGCATCGACGGCAAACTTGCTCGTCTGTTGCATGTGCGGCAGCCCAATTGCGTGATACGCGCACGATGCAAACAGAGGCACGCGATGGCGCATCATGTTGCCCGTGCGGCGTGCCCGCACCGCCTCGATCACGGCATCAATCTGCGCCTCGGCAGCTCTATTGATACCCTCAACCTTTTGAGGGTCAGACAGGTCGAAAACAGGCGTCCAGGTATCGGGCATCTTGACGCTCATCGCCGCATCTAACTCGAGCCCACGCTCGTGCAGCAGGTCGCGGGCAAACTTGGCAGATTGGCCGGTCGTCGAACCGTACGTCGAAACATAGAACGTATAGGGGCGCTCGCCGCCCTTTGCACCGGCAGCAATCGACAGGTCGGCAGTCTTCAAAAACTCGATCATCGGTGTCGGCAGACCCCAGGCATACACCGGAGCAACAAATCCCAGCTGGCAGGGGCCTTCCGTCGCAACAAGGCGAAGGGCTTCGACATCAAAACGCTCAATCGACACAACCTTGTCGTCTGTCGCCGCCGCAATGCGACGCGCCACATGTTCGCTGTTCCCCGTCGCGCTAAAGTACAGGATCATCTCGTACCCCTCTGGAGTTGACTCGCGATTAACCGCGCTATTTGCGCAGCGGCTTGGGCAGTGGGATACCGGCGGCGATGACGGCCGCGATGATCATGCAGACGATACCCTTGAGTGGGAAGCACATGAGCAGCAGGCCCACGACCATGACGGGCTGACGCATAACGGTGCCCATCGTCGAGGCCGTGCAAACGGCGACGCAAAAGACCGGATCGGCGCCGGTGAGGATAGCAAGGCCATAGCCCAGGCTTACGCCCGAGAAGATAACCGGGAAGAAGTGGCCGCCGCGCCAACCAAGGTTGATGAGGGCGGGCGTCAGCATGGCCTTAACGAGACCGGTCGCGATAAGCACGCCGGCGGGAATGGTCAGATAGGTTTCCATGAGCACGTCGGCCTGCGTCTCGCCGGCAAACATGGTGTAGGGCAGGACCGTGCCGCAGATGGCGAGCGCCAGACCGGCCAGCATGGCTTTGACGACAGGGCGCGCCCCTATTGCATGAGCAAGCGCTTCGCTCGCGTGCTCAGAGACAAAGTACAGCCAGCCGCAGATTGTTCCGATCAGCGACAGAGGGATGAGCCAGGTAAGCTCCAGGTTGCCCACCACGGCAGCCTCGAACCTCGGCATACCCATGCCGCCGCCCATGAGCTGGCCGAGCAGCAGGTAGGTGCCCAGGCCGCCAGCAATCGCGATGCCGTAAACCACGGTCTTTTGCGCCTTAGGCAGCCTGATGGTGATCTCACCGGATTCGGAATCCTCGCCATCGCCGACACCCTGGCCGTCAGCACTTCCGGCAAGCGGCGCCACAAAGCCAAACACGGGCGCGGTAAAGAGCGCCGTCAGGGCAGCCTGGGTGCCCAGCAGCGTGAGCTCCCTAAACTCGGCGCCAAAGCGACGCATACGATCGCCGACCCAGCTGCACAGACCTGCGATAACGCCGGTCAGACCGGCCTCCGGTCCAATACTTCCACCAAACAGCAGCGGCAGCAATGCCGCGAGCGAAAGCTTGCCCAGGTTGTCGTACGGGTAGCGCCCGTCTTGCTTAACCTTTGCCATCACCTGGTTGAGGTCATCGGTCTTGATGCCCGTCATCTTTTCGTACAGGCCAATCACCAAGCCGCCCAACAGGCAAACGAAAAACGGGTACGGCAAAAAGCCAAACGGGCCGCTGGCGAGTTCGGGCGAAGAGACACCCAGCATATACGGGACCTCGGTCCACAAATAATCAATGCCGTGCTCCATCGCAAAGAAGAATAGCCAGACTGCAGCACCCGCGAGTGCACCGGTCACGGCAACGCTGACCAAAAACAGCGCTCGGTTCGTGGGTTTGGCAAGGTTATCCATCGGGTCCTCCCGCGATCAAAGTCGACATAGATACGTTTTATTGTAGAGCGAGCGTTGTCCGAACGAGCCAACCATCTGCGCCGCAAACGGCACCATTGGGAGTCATAGTGGGGCAGGCTCAAGACTTATCCGTTGATAATCGAGGCAATCTCGCGCAAATCGTCGGCAAAGTAGATGCCGTGCTGGCGCCTCGGGCTCGAAAGCCCCTTATCAATCATGTGCCCGAGCAGCGCCTTGAGGTCGTTGTAGTAACCGTCCAGGTTATACAGGATGCACGGAGCACTCAGGTGTCCCAACGACACCGCGGACATGACCTCGGCAATCTCCTCGAGCGTGCCCGTACCGCCCGGAAATGCGATGAACGCATCGCCGAGCTCAATCATCTTGGCCTTGCGCTCCGCCATATCGCTCGTCACGATAAGGTCGTTGATACCGTCATGTTGAAACTCGGCCTCGATAAAAAAGCTCGGCTCAACACCCGTCACGTGTCCACCCGCCTCGAGCACGCTATCGGCGAGCGCACCCATCAGGCCCGACTTGGACCCGCCGTACACCAGCGCGTGCCTGTTGGCGCCAATCCAGTTGCCCAGCTCCTGCACCGCGGGCAGAAACGCCGGGTCATTGCCGGCACTGGCACCCAGGTACACGGTGATATTCATATTTGGTCCCCCTTGTTGTGGCGCACGACGTTCGTCTTAGCGCTGGCGTCGACGATACTCGCGCACGCGACGCGAAAGATCGGCAAGCTCGTCGCGATCGAGCTCTTCCAAATGCTCCAGATCATCCATAAAGCGCGCCATGGTGTCCTTTTGGCGCAGCTTGATAAGCGTATTACAGTAGTTCACCGCCACGCCCGTGAGCATGGCGATGTAGAAGATGCTGATGACGCTCAGAATGACGGTAATGGCGCGGGCAACCGGTGTCTCGGCAGGAATGTCACCAAAGCCGATGGTCGAGACCGTCTCAAAGCTAAACCAGAGACCGTCGCCAAACGTAAGGGACGTGGGCTCGGACAGCCAGACGGCAGTCGAGCACAGCAGGTAAAAGATAAGAAACAGGCCCGTGATGCGTGCAAAGCCAGCCTGTCGCAGCACATCGGCAAGCGTCCTCAACCTGTTCATCGCGACCCCTTTTCCCAGACGCCCAATCACATTCGCTCGATATTGTCCCACAACCGACAGTTAGGGACGTTCCTTTTGTGCCGGCAGAAAGGGACTGTCCCCAACTGCCGGGCGGGACCGTTTAGCGGTGCAGCTGCCGACTGGGCAGGCTGAGCTGGTATCCTTATGTGGTAATGTCTCGATTCGTTAGGATTGCATGTGAGAGCTTCCGCTGTCCTTCGTTCAGTTATATATCGCACCTTGGCCGTCGCGCTTGCCGTGCTCGCCGTACTGAGCACCATCATGCCCGCCCCCGCCTATGCCGCCAATACCGATCAGCAGGTCAAAACAGTCCGCGTTGGTTGGCTTGTCAACAACGAGGGCTTCCAGGACGGCACCCCCGGCGAGCGTCTCTCGGGATGGGGTTACGAGTACCTCCAGACCCTCTCGTACTACACACCCGGCTGGCAGTACGAATACGTCTCCGGCACCTTCACCGAGCTTATGGAGAAGCTCGAAGCCGGCGAGATTGACCTCATGCCCAACATCTCCTACTCCGAAGAACGCGCCCAAAAACTGCTCTTCTCATCGAACCCCGAGGGCACCGAGCGCTACTACATCTATGCCAGGCCCGAGCGCGACGATCTGGCCAAGGGTGACCCCCGAGCGCTCCAAGGCCTTACCATCGGCTGCAACCCCGGCGTTATGCAAACCTTCGTTGGCCAGCAATGGCTCGCCAACGAAGGAATCGCCTGCACATACAAGGAGTATGACGGAAACTCCGTTCTCTTTGATGCGCTGGCAAACGGCGAGGTCGATGCCGTCATCATGAACGACACGACCTCGTCGCCCAGTGCCTCCCCCATGTTCTACATTGGGTCGAGCGACTACTATTTTGCCGTCCCCAAAAGCCGCCCCGACCTGATGGACGACATCAATGCCGCCATGACAGCAATCGCCCGCGTCAACCCACGCTATAACGACGAAGTCAAATCTCACTACTCGGCCCAAAACAGCGGTTCATCATCGCTCAACGGCCCCGAATGTTCCTGGCTCAAAGCAAACAACAACGCCATCACGCTCGGCTACATTACGGGCAAACTCCCCTACTGCAACGAAGACGAAGACGGCGAAATGGAAGGCTCGCTCGCATCGCTTGCGACGACGCTACACGATAAATTTGGCATTACGGTCAAAACCGTCGCCTTTGATAGCTACAAGATGATGTCAAAGGCCCTGTCAGAGGGAAGCATAGACGTTGCGCTGCCGGCATACCGAGATTACTGGTTTGCCGAGCAATCAGGCGTTGTGCAGTCGGTATCGTTGGGGACCATGTCCCTCACCGCCATCCACACCGGCAGTAACCTGAAAAAAGACCTTCAGAACATCGCCTGTACCAAATCATCGTTTGTCAACCGAAATGCACTTGAAAGTCTATTCCCCACAGCGACCGTAACCGAATACCAATCCGACGATGAAGCGTTCGACGCCCTCAGGAAGGGAACGGCGCGCTGCATCGTCGCTCCCAGTTCACGCGTAAAAACCATCGGTGACCGTTATGATCTCGAGGACTGCGAGACGGTCGAGCTCCCTGACACCTGTGACCTCGCGTGCTTGATGTCGCGCGGCAAGCCCGAACTGCTGGGAATCATCAACAAGGGCATCATCAATGCCGGAGAATCGCTCTCCGCAAGTAATTACTCCTCCACGTCGTACACGGCCCAGGAATCCAACACGCTTCAATTCCTTTATCGCAACCGCACCGCCATTGCAGCTACCCTCATCGGTATGTTGTCGGTCGGCATCGTCCTGCTCATCTGGGCGCTCGTGCGCGCTCGAACCGAGCGCAAAAAAGCCGATGCTGCCAACGCCGCTAAGACGGCATTCCTCACGCGCATGAGCCACGACATCCGTACGCCGCTCAACGGTATCCTGGGCCTTATCGAAATTGAAGAATTGAAGGAAGGCGATATGCAAGTCGCCCGCGAGAGCCGTGCCAAGGCGCGCGTTGCCGCCAATCACCTGCTCTCGCTGATCAACGACATCCTCGAGATGGGAAAAATCGAAGACCGCAAGCTAACGCTGGAACATGCGCCTTTTAACCTCAAAGAGCTTTGTGACGATACGCTGGTGCTGTGCAAGCTCCGCGCGTCCAGTAACGGCATCACAATGCAGGACAATAGTCTGCCGTACGCCACGGGGCCATACGTAATCGGCAGTCCCACCCATATCCGACAGGTCATGATCAACCTGTTAGACAACAGCATTAAGTACAACAAGCACGGCGGCTCCGTCACCTTTAGTTCACAGACCAAGCCACTCGATAACGGGCGCGCGCTCTTTTGCTTTAGCGTTTCGGATACCGGCATTGGCATGGCTCCCGAGTTTTTAAAGCATATCTATGAGCCGTTTGCCCAAGAAGGTGACGATGCGCGCAGCAAGTTCCAAGGAACCGGCATGGGCATGCCAATCGTCAAGTCGCTTATTGAACTGATGGGCGGCACCATCGAAGTCACCAGCGAACTCCATGTGGGCACCACGTTCTACGTGGAAATTCCGCTCGATATCGACAAGAACCCCCGGGCGCGGGCGAATACGGTCGAGAGGGCGCTCGACTGCTCGCTCGCCGACATGAACGTGCTGCTCGCCGAAGACAACGAATTGAATGCCGAGATTGCCCAGACGCTGCTAGAATCCGAGGGCGTCGTGGTCACCCGCGCCGTCAACGGCAACGAAGTCGTCGATCTGTACCTGTCTCATCCCGCCGGCAGCTTCGATGCGATCCTGATGGACATTATGATGCCGGACATGGACGGTTACGAGGCAACCCGCGCGATTCGCCTGAGCGAGAAGGTCGATGCAGCCGATATCCCCATCATCGCGCTCACCGCCAATGCCCTTGCCGAGGACGCCAAGGCGGCACACGACGCCGGCATGAACGCCCATCTGTCCAAACCGCTCGACTTTAACAAGCTCAAAAACATACTCGCCCGCATCAAGAAAAACGGATCCGTTTCGCTATAGTTTGTGCTCAACCACCACGCACGACCAGAAAGGAAGCCAACGATGTTTAGGCCCTTACGTCGAAAGAAACGCGCCATCACCGACGAGGAAGCGCGCGAACTGCTCGCTACCTGCAAGCGCGGCGTCTTTGCCGTCAACGGCGACGACGGCTACCCGTACGCCATTCCCGTCAACTACTTCTTTGACACCGAGCACGACAAGATTTATTTCCATGGCGCCAAAGCTGGCCACAAGGTCGACGCACTCAAGCGCGATGACAAGGTCTGCTTTACCGTTTACGGCAACGAGTGGTACCAGGACGGTGACTGGGCTCCCTACGTTATGAGTACCGTGGTCTTTGGCCGCTGTCGCCTGGCGAATGACACCCCCGCGTTTATCGAAGACAAAGTCCGCCAGCTCGCCCTTAAGTACTACCCTTCCGCCGAGGAAGTCGAAGAGGAAATCGCCAAAGACATCAAGGGCGTCCAGCTCTACGAGATTACGATCGAGCATCTCTGCGGTAAGCAGATTCAGGAAAAGTAAGTCCCTCAGCAGGCCTGGCTTATAGGACAAAATGTGTGTCCCGATAGAACATCCGTTTCTATCCATTAAT
>CATYUU010000063.1:0-9795 GCA_958413455.1 uncultured Collinsella sp.
CCTCGTTGCCGTTGACCAAGTCGTCCGAGAAGATGTCGACTTCCATTTCCTCGGCCTCTTCGATCTGAACCTCGAGCGGCACCTGGGTGCGCACGAGCTTAACGGCCGGGCGCATGCGGGCAAACAGCGGCACGTACTCGATGATGATGGCCGAGTTCTCAAGACCGTACCAGCGTGCTGGGCTTCCACAGGCGCGGCGGACGGCGTACTTGATGGCCATCACGCGGTGGTCATTGCGGTTGATGTCCGTTTCGGGGGCAAGCATCTTGCGCAGCATACAAAAGCGGAAGTCACCCACGTTGCCACGCGTCTCGTAGATGGAGTAGGTGTGATGTTGCGGCGGCAGCTCGCCCGATGCCATCAAGTCGCCGACGATCTGGCGCAGGTAGGCGTTGATGCGCTGATTGACCTTAAAGCCCAGGTCCAAGCGCACGCGGAACAGGAAGTCTGTGCCAAAGGTCTCAACGGAATACTCGTGCGTATAGGGCTCGTCGGTAACATGCACGTTGATGAACCAATATGCCTTGGCGCGCTTGGGGTGCTTGTCCAGGATGGAATAGAGCACGTCGCGATCGAGCGTGAGCGGGTCGGGGCTGTTGGTGAGAAATACCAGATTGTCAGCGAGCACGGGATAGGTCTCGTCATTGCGCAGGCGATTGAGCTGGTCGATGTACATGGAGACGGGCAGTAGAATCGTCTGCGTGCGCTCGATGGCGGTGCCGCGGCGCCACACATACATAAGGCCGAACAGCAGTGCGGCCAGGAAGATCATGACGTAGCCGCCGTCAAAGAACATGGTGAGGCACGAGGCGAAGAAGCACAGCTCAATGGCACCAAAGAGCAGGGCGAAGACGCAGGCACCCAGCCTGTGCTTGAGGATGCCGGCGATGTAGCTCGTCAAAAGCGTCGTGGTCATGAGCATGGTCACGGTAATGGCGAGGCCGTAGGCGCTCTCCATGCGCTCGGAGTTTTGGAACAGCAGCACGATGAAGATGCAGCCGACCCACATGATGTTATTGACGAGCGGAATATAGAGCTGGCCCTTGGTGTCGCTGGGGTAGTGGATGCGCAGATGCGGCATAAGGTTGAGACGCGTTGCCTCGGATACCAGCGAGAACGAGCCGGTGATGAGCGCCTGTGAGGCAATGATGGCCGCCACGGCCGAAAGCACGATGGCAAAGGGGCGCAGGGGCTCGGGGAGCATCATATAGAACGGGTTGACGATATCCATCGCGAGCAACTGGGGATTGGAATTGTTGGCGAGCAGCCAAGCGCCCTGACCCAGGTAGTTAAGGATAAGCGCCGCTTTAACAAACGGCCAGGATGCGTAGATGTTGGCCTTGCCCACGTGGCCCATGTCTGAATAGAGCGCCTCGGCGCCGGTCGTCGACAGGAAGACGAAGCCGAGCACCATGATGCCCGAGTGGTTGATGGGCGAGAACAGGAACATGACGCCGCGGATGGGGTTGAGCGCGCGCAAGATGGACAGGTTGCCGAGCATGTTGAATAGACCGGCGCCTGCCAGGAACAGGAACCACAGCGTCATGAGCGGACCGAACAGCTTGCCGATTGACGAGGTGCCAGCGCGCTGCATGGCAAACAGGCCACAGATAATGATGATGGTAATAATGATGACGTTAGTTTGCCCGTCACCCAACAGCGCGTGGCCCCACTCGATGGTGCGCAGACCCTCGATGGCCGTGGTAACCGTGACGGCGGGGGTGAGGATGCCGTCGGCGAGCAGCGCCGCACCGCCGATCATGGCGGGGAGAATCAGCCACGGTGCCACCTTGCGTACCAGGCTAAACAGGGCGAAGATGCCGCCTTCGTTGTGGTTGTCGGCCTTCATGGCGATTACCACGTACTTGACCGTGGTCACGAGCGTCATGGTCCAGATGACGAGCGAAAGCGCGCCCAGGATCATGTCCTCGCTGACGGTACCGATGCCGCCGTTGTTGGCGACGATTGATTTCATGGTGTACATGGGGCTCGTGCCGATGTCGCCATAGACGATGCCGAGCGTTACGAGCAGCATGCCAGCGGAGAGGGGGATGGCTCCGTGCCCGCCTTGACCACGCTGGTCTTGGGGGTTTGCCTCCAGTTTGTTGTGTGCCACGTGGACTCCCTTAGACATCCGGTTATCTGTCTAGGACAGATAACCTTTATGCCGTCTTTATACATACAAGAGCAGTTTGGCACATCAGGTTATTTTAGACAATAATCCCCAGCTGGGGATTATTTATGTACGTGGGTAGCATTTCGAAACAGGGGCCTTTAAGCACGTGCTGTCTGGGCTATGCTAGCCTTGGCGCTTGCGCGTTTGCCGGCGAGTTCGCAAAAGAGCGCACCGCCGATGATAAGTGCGGCGCCCATCAGGCGGACCGGTGTTATGGCTTCGCCCAAAAGGACGGCCGAGAACACGACGGCCGAAAGCGGCTCGAGGTAGCCGACGACCGCGACGGTCTGCACGGGCAGTTTGGCGACGGCACTAAAGTAGAGCAGACAACCGAGTCCGGTGTTGACGACGCCGAGCATGACGACGGCGCGCCAATCAATGCTGGCGGCGACACCGGCGGACAGGAATGAGGGAGCGCCCTGCGTGATGAGCGTGAGGACCAGCGCGGTCACAAAAGCGGCGCTCACCTGGAGCGCGGAGTTCTCGAGACCTTCGATGTGCGGCGCACCCTTGCTAGCGATGACCATCAGCGCATAGCAAAATGCCGAGGCGATACCGCAGACGATACCCGCAATGGGCATATTGCCGCCTAGACCTTGTGCTGCAATGAGAAAAGCACCGCAGGCGACGGCGATAAACCCGGCGATTTTGCCGCCGGTCAGTTTTTCACCAAAGATGAGTGGGGAGAGCGCCATGACAATGATGGGGCCACAGTAGTACAGCAGCGAGGATACGCCGACGCCGATCGTCTGGTAGGCGCGGAACAGAAAAATCCAGCTGGCGCCCAGCGCAGCTCCCGAGAGGAGGAGGGCTGCGGCTTCGCGGGGGCGAGATGGCGCCTGCAACTTATGGCGTTGGGTGATGGCGAGAATGGTGACAAGCGAGAGTGCGCCCAAAAACGTGCGTAGTAGCACGATATCCGAGCTCGGCAGCGCGATGGCAGCGGCGATGATGCCGTTGAAGCCAAACAATAGCAATGCTGCTAAGTACGTAAACAGTCCGTTGTTCATGCGCTTCCGTCCCCTCTATATCCGAACAAGTTCACTATGGGTGAACTGGCTTTAGAAGAAAAGCGAATATAATGCATAGTTAACATGACAAAAACTCATGCATAGGTGGAGGCGCCTCGTGGAAACGAATATTCAAAAGATGCAGGTGCTGCTGGAGACGGTGCGCGCCGGAAGCTTTACGCGTGCTGCCGAGCGGCTGAGCTATTCGCAGTCGGGCGTGAGCCGTATGGTGGCCGATCTTGAGGCCGATTGGGGCTTTAAGGTGCTCGACCGCAGTCGCGAGGGCGTAGTGCTTTCTGCCGACGGGCGGCAGGTCATGCCGGCTGTCGAGGCGCTCTGTGAGGAATTCACTCGCTTGCAGCGACGGGTGGATGAGATGCGCGGGCTCATGCGCGGCAAAATCTGCATCGGTACGTTTTCGAGTGTGGCGACCCACGTGCTGCCGCCAGTGATTGCGCGCTTTCGCGCCGATCACCCGGACGTCGATTACGAGTTGCTGATGGGCGATTACTCAGAGATTGAACAATGGGTGTCAGAGGGCCGCTGCGATCTGGGCTTTATCCCGCATGAGCCCCGAGAAAACGGCATGGCATCGCGGCCTTTGGTGCGCGACGAGTTGATGGCGGTAGTGCCGGCAGGCTCTTTGCTTGCCACGGCGGAGGCCGTCTCTCTTTCCGATTTGGCTAACGAGCAGTTTATTCTGCTAGAACGCGGCACCGATGACGAGATTACGCCGCTGTTTCGCCGCGCGGGCCTGGCGGTGCGCTCTAAGCTGTCGACTTGGGATGACTATGCGATTATGGCTATGGTCGAGGACGGCTTGGGCGCGAGCATTCTTCCCGCGCTCATCTTGCGCCGCTGTCAGTTCGATGTTGCCGTGCGACCACTCGAGGGACATCCCCATCGGCAGATCAATGCGATATATCGCACGGCTGACGTTTCGCTTGCCGCCGCTCGATTCCTTGAATACCTCTAAACGTGTGCACGTCATTGTCCGCTTTGGGCAAAACTCGGAGTTCCGTACGTTTTCTTATGAAATTGAACTTCCCGATAATGCGCCGCGCTATACTGCTGCCTAAATTGAACTCAGGTTCAATTCGTGTTCTATAAATTGAACTTTGCCAGCAAGGAGGTTCTAGTGGCCCAAGAGACGTTTAGCGATCGCCTGCGACAGACTATGTCCAATCGCGACGTTCGCCAGTCGGACGTAATCCGCGCATCGGAGATGCTCGGCAAAAAACTCGGCAAGAGTCAGATGAGCCAATATGTGAGCGGCAAGACGATCCCGCGGCGCGATGTGGCTGAGCTGCTCGCCCGTATTTTGGAGGTCGATGTTACCTGGCTGCTCGCCGGCGACGCCGATCAAGGCGAGGCATCATCACCCCGCAACGATTCCAAGCCCGAACCCCATCCCTCAGCTCAAATTGCAAGGAGCACCACCATGCGTACTTTTTCTAAATCCACCAAACTCGACAACGTCCTGTATGACGTGCGCGGTCCCGTCGTCGACGAGGCCGCCCGTATGGAGGACGAGGGCGAGCGCATTCTCAAGCTCAATATCGGCAACCCGGCGCCCTTCGGTTTCCGCACACCCGATGAGGTCATCAAGGACATGCGCCAGCAGCTGCCCGACTGCGAAGGCTATTCCAACTCGCGTGGCCTGTTCTCCGCGCGCAAGGCGATCATGCAGTATTCGCAGATCAAGGGCCTGCCCAATGTTCAGATGGAGCACATCTACACGGGCAACGGCGTGTCCGAGCTCATTCAGCTTTCGATGAACGCGTTGCTCGACAATGGCGACGAAATCCTGATCCCCAGCCCCGACTATCCGCTCTGGACGGCGTGCGCAACTCTTGCCGGCGGTCATCCCGTACATTATCTGTGTGATGAGCAGGCGGATTGGTATCCCGACCTGGAGGATATGGAGTCCAAGATCACGAGCGCGACCAAAGCCCTCGTCATCATCAACCCCAACAACCCCACGGGTTCTGTCTATCCGCGCGAGGTGCTCGAGGGCATCGTCGAGATTGCACGCAGGCATCAGCTGATGATCTTTGCCGATGAGATCTACGACCGCCTGTGCATGGACGGCTACGAGCACGTCTCGATTGCCTCGCTCGCTCCCGATCTGCCCTGCGTCACCTTTAGCGGCCTTTCCAAGTCGCACATGATCGCGGGCTATCGTATTGGCTGGATGGTGCTTTCGGGCAACCAGCGCTGCATGAGCGACTTCATCATGGGCGTCAACATGCTCTCGAACATGCGCCTGTGCTCCAACGTGCCGGCTCAGTCGATCGTTCAGACGGCACTCGGTGGCCATCAGTCGGTCAACGACTACATCCGTCCCGGCGGCCGTGTCTACGAGCAGCGCAACTTTGTGTATGAGGCGCTCAACAAGATCGACGGCATCTCGGTGGTCAAGCCGCGTGCGGCGTTCTACATCTTCCCCAAGATGGATGTTAAAAAGTTCAACATCACCGATGACGAGCAATTCGCCCTTGACCTGCTGCACGAGAAGAAGATCCTGATCACGCGCGGCGGCGGCTTTAACTGGGCTGAGCCCGACCACTTCCGTATCGTGTACCTGCCGCGCATGGAAGTACTCAAAGAGTCCCTCGAAGACCTCGCCGACTTCTTTGACCATTACCGTCAGGCGTAACTAGTTCCGCCGTTCTGCCGAACGGCGGACCGCTTGACGCTGCGCGAGCCGCATTCACACCAATCTGACGTTCAACTTCAAGGGCGCGACCAGAAGGTCAGCGCCCTTTCGTTTCACGCCACCTTGGTGCAAATGCGGCTCGCTCGCTGTCGTGTGCTCAGCCTGCGTCGTTACCATGGTCCATTAGGGACGGAGGAAAACAGATCATTTTCCTTGACTCGCGGAACTAGATTACGATTCCGCAGCAATGGTCGATTTCGTGCTGGATGATCTCGGCGGTGTAGCCCGAGAAGTTTTTGATGCGGTGGACGAAGTTCTCGTCCAAATACTCCACCTTAATGCGGCGATAGCGGGTACAGGGACGCTCGCCGATCAGCGAGAGACATCCTTCGCTCGTCTGATAGGCATTGACCTGCTCAAGAATTTGAGGGTTGTACATCAGGAGTGTCCTGTTGCCGTCCTTTACGCAGATGATGCGTTTGCGCACGCCAATCATGTTGGCGGCGAGGCCCACGCACTCGCGCTCATGCTCGTGGAGTGTATCCAGGAGGTCCTGCCCGGTCGCGGCATCGTCGGGTCCCGCGTCTTCGGAAGGCAGGCGCAAAAAGAACTCGGATTTCATGATGGGCTTAATCATGGCGGGCTCCTCATGTCTCATGCTTTCGTGGACTTTTAATAATAGCGCGGAAGGAAAGCTGTGCGTCCGCGTTACAATCTCTCGACGTTGGACCATGTTGTCAGACTCGTCGTGTACGGCGTCTGGCGTAAGTCTAGGGCTCATTTTTCGCCCTGGACTGTTCCTCTGGGGCGATGCAACTGTCGTTCCAAGAGGAAGGAAATGCATGGGGAGCAAATCTCAGCAACAAGTTCAAGTAGCGCCATCGGCCACTGCGGCGCTTCTCGTCGTAATGTATATCGCAGCCTTTGTCGCCGCGTTTAACGAGAACATCATTAACGTGGCGTTGCACGACATTATGGCGGCCTTTTCGGTGAGTGCCACCACGGCGCAGTGGCTCGTTTCGGGCTACATGATCGTGACATCGATCTTTACGGCCATCATGGCCTTCCTGTCCGGTCGTTTCTCGACGCGCAAGCTGCTGTTTTTCGCATGCGGATGTATGGTCGCCGGCGAAGTCCTGTGTCTGATCGCTCCGTCGTTTAGCGTTTTGCTGCCAAGTCGTATTTTGCAGGCTGCGGGATCGGGCATCTTGTTTCCGCTCATGATGAACGTGGTGTTGTCTTGCGCTCCGCGCGAGAAGCTCGGTCTGTATCTGAGCCTGGGCGGTGCCTGCATTACGCTGGGGCCGGCGTTTGGACCCGTGATCAGCGGTCTTATGTGCACCCTGTTTGGCTGGAGGGCGGTGTTCGTAGTGCTGCTGGTGGGCGGCATTGTGGTCGCTGCGGCGGGCGTTAAGCTTGTTCAGAATGTCGGAGAGCGCTCGAACACCACGCTTGATATTCTGTCGGTTGTTTTGCTCGCCGCCGGCATTACGGCATTTGTGTATTCCGTAGGCGAGTTCTCGACCAATCTGATTGCCGGTATCGTGGCGCTTTTCGCCGCCATTGTGCTGCTCGGCCTGTTTGCGGCCCGTCAGCTCAAGCTCGAGCATCCGGTGCTTAACGTGCGTCCCATGGCGAGCGTTCGTTTTTGGCCTGCGTGTTTGCTTGTGGTGGTGTCGATGATGACGACGTTCTCGATGAGCGTTTTGTTGCCGCTCTATTTTGAGGGCGCATACGGCATGACCGCACTTGTTGCGGGCCTGCTCATTTTGCCGGCGATTGCCTGCAACGCCGTGACCTCGATTGTGGGCGGACGCGTGATGGACGCCCGTGGTGCATGGCCGCTGCTGCCGGTCGGCTTTGCCCTGATTGCCGTGGGGCAGACTGCAATCTCGACGACGGCGGCAAGCATGAACATCGGCGTCGTCGTGGCGCTGACCGTTGTGGTGTATGCCGGAGTCGGCCTGGTGCTGAGCCCCTCGCAGACGGCCGGCTTGGAGACGCTTCCTGCCGCTGAGCATCCTCACGGAACGGCATTGCTTAACACGTGGAATATGATTGCCGCGTCGTTTGGCCCGTCGCTGTTTATCGGTCTGCTCTCGAGTTCTGCGGCGACCGCCGGCGCGGCTGGCGTTGCGACGGACGTTGCCCAGGCGATTGGATTTGCGGCTGCCGTGCGTGTGGCGGCTGTAATTGCCGTGGTCGGGTTCGTGGCGTCGCTGGTGTACGCTCGTCGCGAGTCGCACATGTCGCATTAATGTGTGCACATAGATTCTGCAGCTAGATTGGATGGCGACACCATAAACTAATGGACGTTTTGCCGAGAGGCATGAATGTTTAAAGCGCAAAGAGTGCGCGACGGGCCCCGCGAATGGGGCGATGATGCCCGAGAGGGCCAAGAAGGAGTCTCATGTCCGAGAACGAAGAGATCATGAACGAGACCGAGAACGAGACCATGGCTGCTGAGGTCGAGGCAGTCGAGACCGTGGAGACCGAAGCTGCCGAGGTTGAGGCTGCTGACGAGGTTTCCGCCGAGGAGGAGGCCGAGGTTGTCGAGGCCACCGTTGATTACGATGACGAAGAGCTGATGGACAAGATGCAGAAGGCCGCCCGCCTGCTGCGTAGCCGTCGCTTTGCTATTTCTAAGGAGGAGGAGGCCAAGGCCGAGCGCATGGCGAACATCGAGCGCGCCATCAAGCTTCTTGACCTCAAGCCCAAGATGGAGCAGAAGGAAATGTCCGACCTGCTGGGCATGCGCCTCCGTGAGCTCGATGGCCTGATGGCCGAGGCCGAGGCTGCCGATCTGGTCGGCCGCATCGACGACGCCGAGGGCGATATGCGCAAGATCGTCGTCTTCGCTGCCGAGGATGCCGCTGAGGGCCTGGTCGAGCTTGCCAACAAGAAGGAGAAGCTCCTGCCCGAGCTTTCTTACGAGGAGGCCACCGAGCTGATGGCCGCTCTCGATAAGGTTATCGCTCCGCTCGTCGCCATGGGCCTGGACGAGGATCGCGGTCCTCGCGGCGGCCGTGGCGATCGTGGTGGCCGTGGCGGCGACCGTGGCGGTCGCGGTGGCGATCGCGGTGGCCGCGGCGGCTTTGGTGACCGTGGCGGCGACCGTGGCGGTCGCGGCGGCTTTGGTGGCAACCGTGGTGGCTATGGCGACCGCGGCGGCAACCGTGGCGGCTTTGGCGGCAACCGTGGTAACGACCGTGGCGGTCGCGGTGGCGACCGTGGCGGCCGCAACGGTGGCGGCTTCCGCGGTAACCGCTTCTAGTTGGGTTACGCGGTTTTACCAAACCGCGTAACGGCTCGACGCTGCAAACCCGCCAGAGCGGCAATCTGCCTTTCAACTTCGGCGGCATGACCAGAAGGTCAATGCCGCCTCGTTTCAAGGCACCTTGCTCGCTCTGGCGGGTTTTCGCTGTCGGTACCAAAACATCGGCGTTGTCGAAGTAGTCATTGGGTGTTCCTATAGTTTTGTCAACCGTCGGGGCTACTCCCGGTAGGGCACCCGGTCGCGCATCACGGCGTATATCGCCCTGAGCCGCTTCCTCGCGACGGCCTTGAGCGCCCGCCCGTGCCCCATGCCCCGCGCCCTGCAGGCCCGGTAGTACTCGCCGTAGCGCCCCGAGGACCTCACCAGGCTGTTGCACGAGAAGATCAGCAGGGACTTGAGCCTCGCGTCGCCGCGCCTGGACGCCCTGACCGACCTCACCGACGTGCCGGAGCTCCTCACCCTCGGGGCTATGCCGCAGTACGAGGCCAGGTGGTCGTGGTCCGGGAACCTCCCGATGTCGACCGACACCGCGAGCTGCGCCGCGGTCCTCGGGCCGATGCCGGGCACGGTGAGCAGACACGCGTAGGTCTCGTCGCCCTCGAGCAGCGCCGCCGTCTCGGCCTCGAGGGCCCCGGCCTCGTCGAGGGCCTCCGATATCCGGGCGGCCAGGAAC
>CATYUU010000064.1:0-9408 GCA_958413455.1 uncultured Collinsella sp.
GCTGCGGGAACGGCCTATTCACTCAATGTGTTCGGCTGAGATCGGAAATCAACCCGACACGAATCTGACCCATCGAAACACATCTCCACCGTTCCTTCAACTGGGAAAATGCCGTCCCCGGGGACGTTCGACTGACTGCGGGAACGGCCTTTCCGCTCAATGTGTTCGGCTGAGATCGGAAATCAACCAAACTGAACTAGGTTCAGTTGACATGGTTAAAAACGAGGGGCGACGCTTTTGCGTCACCCCTCGTCCCGGCCGGTTGCTTTGAGTTGTACACACGGTAGTTACACTTGAACTGGGTTATGTGTCCATAGTTGGAGCGGTACCAACCCGACGTATAGCTGATTGCCTCTGCGCCTAGATAGTCGTAGCCCTTGTTGTAGCGAAGCTGACGGTAGGTCGTGTCGTACTCTGCTACGTAAAACGTGTCTCCAGAGAAGGCTTTGTACCGGTCCTTAACCGTCGAAGCCATGTACGCGGGTTCGACATCGCCTTTCTCCCCGTTGAGCGCATAGACGGGTGCCGCGATTCCGCATAAAGCCGTTGCCACGAGGATGGCGTAGACAGCCATGCGCGACGCATTGGACTTCAGCTGTTCAAATAGTTTCATGTCATTCACCTCCTTCGTATGTATCGAGGTATTCCTGCTTGAGCGTCTGCGAGGACGACTTGATCTTTTCCACGAGCGTGCCGGCCTCGATGAAGTAGAACGAGTTGGTAAGGTCTGCCAGGTCGTCGAGTAGATGGCTTGAAATGAGCACGCTGCGTCCCCGCTCCACCTCGCTGCGCATCGCGTCGCAGGAGGTTTTCCGTTTTCCCGGATCGAGGCCGTTCAGCGGTTCATCGAGGATAAGGTACGGGCAATCGGTCGCTATCGCCATGGCAAGCTTTACCTGCTGCTTCATTCCTGTCGAGAGTTTACGGGTCGGCTTGTCGAGATATGGGGAGATTCCGAGGGAGTCGCAGAGCGAGTCGATGTCGGCGGCCGATTTCCACGCCTCCCTAACGAAAGCAAGGTGCTCGATGGCCGATAGCGTGGGATAGAGATCCGTGCCACCTGAAGAGCTCAGGTAGACGAGTTCTGCAAATTCGGCTGATCGACGTTGGCTGATTCCGTCTGCCGCCAGGCTTCCCGAGCGGATGCGGGTGGGAAATTGGCCCGACAGCGCTTCAAGAAGGGTGGTTTTCCCCGAGCCGTTGGGAGCAACGAGGCCCGCCGCCGTTCCCGGGCTCAGGAAAAGCGACCCGATTGAAAGTATCGTCGTGCTTCCGTATCCCACGCTCGCGTCCAGAAGCTCGAGCCCATGGTGCTTTTTCGCGGGTCCAGGCTGTTTGGGGGAACGTGTCGCAACGGCGCCGACCGCGAAAAGGACCGCGACGTATGCCAGGGCCACGGCAAGCATCGATGCGCTGCCTGAACCGGAGCCAATGAATTCTGTCGGGAAGCATCCTACGTAGCCCGTTGCCTCGATAGGCGAGAACACGGCCAGCGGCAGGAGCCCGAGCACGGCATTATGCTCCAGCGCCGAATCGGACAGTAACGGGAATGCCGGGGCCGCGACAAGCAGCGCGGAGGCAAGGGGGCCCGCGAGGACGCGCCTCGTTGCGGTCGATAGGACGGCGGAGCAAACGGATATCAAGGTTCCGCCCGCGAGCAGCGCGAGAAGCAGGGCTGTGAAGACGTCTCCCGCGGTCGTGGTGGCAAGCGCGCCGTCATGGAAGAAGGCGATCGGGTACCCAATTTGCCCGAATCCGTTTAGGGCCAAGGCGCAAATGCCCCCGGGTGCGAGGCCGGCGAGGAGCATCGCGGCCCCCGCGGCGATTATCGAAAACACGATCTGGATAAGGCGCCGGAATTTGGGCGCGGGCGCCTTCGCCGCCAGGGTCCCGGGCCTTGTGGCGCCGAGCACGAGTATCGACGAGAGAAGGAAGGGGATGAAGGGAAGGAAGGACGGCGCCGTGGCAATGGCGTAGGGCAGGAAGGAGAGGAATGGCAGGTCGTTTGCGGAGGCCGGGATATCCGTGATGCCGGAGCTGCTCAGGGCACGGCAATACGCGAGGTCTGCGTCATTGGTCTCTCGGTCTCCCACGATGGACCCGGATTGGAAGCCTTCGCCCATGAGCGCGTAGTAGCTCTCGGCAGAATCGAGAAAGGCGGCGTCGGTTTGAGCGGCGAGGGCGGCGTTCGCGTATCTTGCAAGCTCCGCGTCATTTTGCTGCTCTGGAGATAGGTCTGTGCCGCTGGCCTGGGGCGCGCGCGTATTGAATGCGTCGACAAAGCCCTGCATGCCCTGTTTCATAAAGAAGGGCCCGTAGATGGGTGAATTGAACGCAATGGGGACGGAAAAGGCTGCAGCGAGAACGAGCGTACAAATCCATACGGCCTTGTCTCTTAGGATTAGTTTGAGAAGAAGTCGACAGTACATTTAGAAGCACCTGCATTCCTCAAAGAATTGTTAGATTAAAAGTAACAGACCGGATGAAGATACGTGCGACGGGGGCGAGGCGAATGGCCGAGCGGTATCGATATGCGGGTTCAACGGTATCACATTGGCCACATAGATTTTTACCTTGCAATTCTACCCGCCCTTTTCGTAGAGTCGCCGATACGTGCTTAGCGCACCCTCGGCGCGTCCGGCAGGCTTTGCGAAATGGGATCCAGGAGACTTCGGCGCAGCATCATCTTGCGGAATGCTTCTAATGAGCCTCCCATCCTTCAAAAACAGAATCTCATCGCACAGCCTATCGACCGAATCCAAGATGTGGGATGACATGATGATGCACGTACCAGAATCGGCCAGCTTCCTGAGAATCTCGGAATGCAAGTCCACCCTGCTGGGGTCGAGCGCGTTCATGGGCTCATCTAATAGAAGGTACCGCGCGCCCGTCGCATACGCAATCGCCAGGGTAAGCTGCTGCTTCATGCCCTGGCTCAGAGTGCGGATCCTCATCTTCGCGAACTCGCCTATCTGCGTTTGTTCCACTATCTCTTCGATATCGCGAGCATGCGGCCACATATCGCAAGCCATCTTGAGGTGATCTTCCGCACGCAATCCGGGATACAGCAGCGTCCCCTCACCAGGTGCATAGAAGATCATAGAACGGACCTCTCTCGCACCCGTACCCTGCACCTCATCCAGAACGATGCTCCCGTCCACGCGAGGACCCGGCAAACCTGCCATCGCACGCAGCAACGTCGTCTTTCCATGCCCGTTCGGAGCGACGAGACCGTAGACCGTACCCGGGGCAAACTCAGCGTTCACCGAATCTACGAGCACCTTCTTTCCATAAGAGATCGTCAGCGTTTGAAGGTCAATCATCGAGATCATCCCCTTTCGATCTTTGGAACACTCAGGCGCACCATCAACGGAGATACGGCGCCCAAGACCACCAGCAGAGCGCCCGATGCGCCGACGACCTCTCCAAAAGGCATCGCGTTCGTCCCTCGCCCAAGGAACCCAATCGTCCCCACCTGGGAAGCGGGATCAAACGAGGCGAATGGAGCCAGCAGCGCGACGCCCATGCCCACGCTTTCAACATGAGCGCTCAACGAACCCAACACCAAGAGAACCGCGCAAGCCATTCCGGTGACAACGGGGTTGCGGCTAATCGCTGCTGTCAACGCAGCGACGACGGAAATCACGCCGTATGCCATGACCAGCAACGGAATACTGCACAACACCGCCTCCCCCACCATGGACGTTGTCGAAGCTCCCGCCCGAATGAGAGCGACGGGATACTCCGATCCACCCGCACCGTTCTTAATCACGGACACAACGACAGCGGGAACCATCGACACCAAAAGCAGCACCAAGCCAAGCAGGAGAGCCAGCGCAACAGCCGTCAGAAAACGCACATGCGCTGTTGCGGGGATCTGGAGAACCAGAAGGGAACGACACTGCAGGTGGGTGCACGCGAGCGATGTGACAACCACGGGCAACAGCAAAAATAAGGAGGGAAGCGCTGCCTGGAGATACGAAAGGAGGATTAATGGGGGCATCTTCGTACTTAACTCGTAAACCTTGGGGTCCGGCAAGCTCGCGATCGACTCAAGCAGAAGGGCGCGCGCCTCCGCACGAGAAGGAGTCTCCGGCTCGATTCCGATCGATTGCAGGAGAGTCGCATCTGCCGCGCCCAGCTCACCTCGAGCGCGCTCGTACGTCGCAAGGCTTCGAAACCCCTCCGCAGGCATAGGCGCGTACACGAAACCCGAAAGAGCATCCCGCATGTCTTCCAGGGCCGCTTTGCCCTCGACGTCCATATTCGCAGCGTTCTGCTCTAGATACCGATCTATTGAACGGAGCTCCCCATCCCTATACCGAACAGCGGAAACGTTATCAGCGTCAGGAAACATCTCGACCAGAGCCGGGGCCAGCATCGTCGTCGACATTGCAATCGCGCATACGGCGAGGGTAGGAGAACGCAGGAGCAGTTTCCCCATCGTTCTTACGTATGCAACGGCGGAGGCACAAGCGCTCGAACGAGTTGCCGTTCTCGATGCAGTGAAGGAACCTCTCTCAAGACAAATCGGGGATATCGGGCACGCGCAGCCGCTCTTTCCAGCAACGCAAAGCAGGCTAATTGCCAGCACCTCGATCCCGATTGCGCATACGAGGGCAATCGCGCCACGCTCGAAGCAAAGTCCAGGCAGATTCACTATCTGCGTTGTCGGGTACGGGCTATAGGCGCCGACGGTCAACTCAGTGTTCGCATACGTAAGGGGATTCAACAGGGCGAACTCACGTAAAGCGATGGATCTTCCGTAATACCCGGGAACCATCGTCACCCCCATCAGGGCACATACGAACACGATTCCAAGCGTAGGGTTATTGGCAATCTTCACGGCAAGGTGAACGACAAGCGAGATGAACGCTGCCACCAAGAATTGCAAGATGGCCGTCTGCGCGAACACCAGCCAAGCCGGTTTGATAACCGGAGTCGCATATTGAATGTAGCCTATCGGATAGAACGGCGAGCCCGGGCCATTCTTCACAAGCGCGGCGATTATCCCTGGAAGATTGATGGCGAGGACGGCAAGCATTGCAAAAACACTCGCCCATACGCTCGATGCAACAAGTCTACCCAGCTCGCCCATCGGTGCCTGGATGATGAGCTTTTCACGTTTGTTAAGACGCGCGGCAAGGAACGAGACGGCAACGGCCGTTGCGACCCATAGCAAGTACTCCTTCGATCCGTCATAATAAGTGTACTCTCCATCCGATATCTGCAGAAACGGAAGTAGGGGAGAGAGCGGTGCCAAGATAAGACGTCCCGCGGCAAGAGGGTACAGAAGCGCGGGCATGCTTGATGAAGAGGTATAGACACCGTCCTCCCCCGCATTCACAAGCGCATCCGCATAGGATGCTGACAATTCCTGCTCAACACGGGTTATTCCCGACTCGAGGTATTCGACCCGTCCGTCGATGCCAGCCGCGCTCCTGAAGACGGGCAGAGCACAAAGAACCATCAACGCAACAACGACAACACAGAGCGACCTGGAGGAGAGAAGCGACCTAAAGATCGCCTTCGAGATTTTGAGCATATTCATCGCCAACCTTAACCTCATCCAGTCGGAACAGAGGGGCCGAACAAAATGCTCGGCCCTTATTACTTGCCGGTAAAGTCAATTTAACATAAACTGTTAAAAAGTAACCTGAGTTCTTTAAATTCTTCGGAGGTTATTATGAGTTCCGACAATCGCACTCCCCGGCTTCATTCCTTCCGCATCGCATGTGCGATAGCCTCTGCGACCCTTTGCGCCACCGCCATCGCACAAGTGGCGTTCTCCTTAAAGCCAGCAATCGAAGTGCTCGACAACCCTGTAATTGCAGACTCCCCCGCGTATCCAGCCCTTGCGATCTCGACATTGGTCCCTGCCGTCATCGGTATCGCTACGACCATCCTCAGCGCCGTTCTCGTGTGGACGATCAAGAGCGGAGACCCCTTCAAGAAAGGGTCTGCGACATGCTTGAAGGTGCTCGGCATTCTCTTCGTTGTTCAAGCTGCCACCAGCCTCTACGCCGGCTCACTCAAAACCTCCGTTTCGATGTTTGGCGGCGAGGGGGCCGTCGGCGCCCAAGAGATCGCTTCATCATTCGATTGGACCTCTCTGGTTCTCGGCATCGTCCTGTTCATGCTTTCCCAGCTCTTCTTGTACGCCCGAGAGCTGTACCTCGACTCCGACGAGATTGCGTAAGGAAACGCCATGCCCGTAATTGTTCGCCTCGACAAGATCATGGCCGAGCGAAAGATTTCCTCGAACGAACTTGCCGAAAGGATTGGAACCACGCCCGTGAACCTGTCCCGTATTAAAAAAGGGCATATTCGCGGCATTCGCTTCAACACACTCGAGCAGCTATGCCTCGCCCTTCGTTGCCAACCCGGAGACCTTCTCGAAGTCATGAGCGAAGAGGATGCCCGAAAGGAGTTCGGACTCGATTGGTCCGCCGAGGATTAGAGGGCGGTCGTACTCGCCCTGCACACGGGGATGCGAATCGGCGAGGTCTGCGGCCTTCGGTGGTGCGATGTGGATTTCGAGACGGGCCTGATCTCGATCAGACACTCGGTGGCGTACGCGAAGGGAATGGGTTCGTTCATCAAGGACACCAAGACCCATGACGCCAGGGGTATCCCCATCGACCCGGTCGGCCTACCCCCCTTCCTGAAGGAGACCCACGAGATCGACTGCGGAAAGCTGCGCTTGCGCGGCCTTACCGGGGCGGTCGAGATCGGGGACTGCTACATCCTGTCGGAGCCGGGCGCGACCTTCGCGACGACAAGCTATATCCGCAGGGCGTTCAAGACGTTCTCGGAGACCAACGGCCTCATGGGCACCAACGACGAGCTGATCACGTTCCACGGCCTTCGCCACACGTTCGCAACGCAGTGGATCCGCCAAGGCGGCGATATCAAGGCGCTCCAATCGATCCTCGGCCACAAGGACGCCATGGCGACGCTCAACGTCTACGCCGACATCGAGCCCATCTCCAAAATCCATAACATGCTGCGCGCCACGCCGTGCCTTTGGCGCGGGCACCTCGGGCCGAGGGTCGATCCGGGTCCCATGTTCCAACAGAGGATCCAGGAGTCCATCGAGACGCTCCAGGCGTTCGGCTACGGCATCACCGAGCCGGACGACCGAAATATCGCCATACGCGACGTGAAGATGAACAGTTGGCTCTAGCTCACCGAGTACGCGGCAGTGCTGGGCCCATCCCAACTGAGGTCACGGTGTCCCCTACCGAAGGGCGGGGATGCCCTCCGCTTCCAGTTCGGAATCAGCCGTCGGAGGCGTTCGGCTGACTGCGGGAACGGCCTGTCCGCTCAATGTGTTCGGCTGAGATCGGAAATCAACCCAACACGAGCCGGACACGCGCCAGACGGCTCTTCCCCGTACGGCCTTCCCCCTTACGCTCATGTTGCAGGCATGTAACGCCGCAGCGAGCGCGCCTTTTTTGCGCCAGACAGGTACAATGATGAACACTGTACCGTAGCGGAGCGCCCCGCGCGCGCCGCAATCACGCGAAAGGGTTTCCCATGGCCGAGATCTCGTCCTCCCGTATCGTCATCACCGTCCTTGGCAAGAACCGCCCCGGTATCGTCGCCGGCGTCACCCGTGTTCTGGGCGAGGCCAACGTCGACATCCGCGACATTACGCAGTCCATTATCGAGGACATCTTTACCATGACCATGCTGGCCGACACCGCCGAGTCCAAGCTCGACTTCGCCGAGCTGCAGAAGGCGCTAGCCGAGGCTGGCGAGCTTTCGGGCGTCAACGTGTCCATCCAGCGCGAGGACGTCTTTAACTTTATGTACCGCCTGTAGCGAACAAGCCGCCGGGGATTGCCTGACACGCGCATGCCCATGCAAGCCACCCCGATGCGGCCCGGAGAGGAGCGCGCATGGCCTACGACGCCAAGAAAATCTATTACCGCTTCGATGACCACTTGAGCCGACTGGTTCTGGATTACGAAGCAAGCCGCCAGATTTCGTCTGAAAGCGAAAGCCTCTACCACGGCCTGCCGACCGCCCCGTACGACGAGGACCTGTTTGTCGAGCACAATGTCAAGCGCGGCCTGCGCAATGCCGACGGCTCGGGCGTGGTCGCGGGCCTCACTCGTATCTCGGATGTGCACGGCTACAACAAGGTCGACGGAAAGGTCGTGCCCGATCAGGGCAAGCTCACGCTTCGCGGCTACAGCATCGAGGATCTGGTCAACAATGCCCAGGCCGAGAATCGCTACGGCTACGAGGAAGTCGCCTATCTGCTTATCACGGGTTCGCTGCCCAACAAGGAAGAGCTCGACGGCTTTTGCGAGCGCCTGGGCGCCTTTAGACATCTAAGCGACGAGTACGTTAAAGAGTTCCCTATGACCACGGTGTCGTCGAGCATCATGAACGTGCTCCAGCGCGCCGTACTGCTGCTCTACGCCTTCGATGCCGAACCAGACGTGATCACGCCCGAGCACGAAATCGACGTCGCCATTTCCATGCTCGCACGTCTCCCGCGCATTGCCGCCTTCGCACACATGGCCTCGATCGCCAAGCTTCGCGGCTCCGAGGTTCACGTGCCGCACCCCACGCCCGGTCTCTCCACCGCCGAGACCATCCTACAGGTCCTGCGCGGCGGCATGGCGTTCACCCGCGATGAGGCGATGCTGCTCGACGTTATGCTCATGCTGCATGCCGAGCACGGCGGCGGCAACAACTCCACCTTCGCTTGCCGCGTGCTGTCGTCTTCGGCCACCGACCCGTATTCCGCCTACGCCGCGGCTATCGGCTCGCTCAAGGGCCCGCGCCACGGCGGCGCCAATGCCAAGGTCGTGTCTATGCACGAGGACATCCGCGCGCATGTCTCCAACTGGGAGGACGAGGACGAGGTCGCGGCCTACCTGGGCAAGATCCTCGACAAGCAGGCCTTCGACGGCACGGGCCTCATCTACGGCATGGGCCACGCCGTCTATACGCTCAGCGACCCGCGCGCCGAGGTCTGCCGCCGTTACGCGCGCTCACTGGCAGCCAAGAAGGACTTGGGCGAAGAGTTCGCACTCATCGAGCGCATCGAGCGCCTGGCACCGCAGGTGATGCGCGACCACGGCATGACCAAGCCCATCTGCGCCAACATCGACCTGTACACAGGCTTTATCTACAAGATGCTCGGCGTGCCCGAGACGCTTTTTACGCCGCTTTTCGCCGTCGCCCGCATGGCCGGCTGGTCGGCACACCGCATGGAAGAGCTCTTCTGCGCGCATCGCATCATCCGCCCGGCATACCGTCCGGTGATCGAGCCGCTGGAATACAAGCCGCTCGCCGACCGCTAGGACGCGGACCGTTATAGAACCCGAGCGTGACCAGGGCATCACCGCCCTCGGCCACGCTTTTTATGCCAGCAGAAAGGGCTGCATC
>CATYUU010000065.1:0-8826 GCA_958413455.1 uncultured Collinsella sp.
GATTAATGGATAGAAACGGATGTTCTATCGGGACACACATTTTGTCCTATAAGCCTTGATTTATCTGACGGTTTAAAACGGTCTCACGTTTTACAGATTGAGACGTTATATCTGGACAGTCACGCCATCTCAATTACATTCCCGTTAGCAGCACGATGTCGAGAATCGTCACGATGACGCCGATCCCTACGAGCAGCGCGTTGAGCGGGCGCGAGTTGGCGTATTTGCCCATAACGCGGGGCGAACTGGTGAGTCGTATGAGCACAAAGACCGTAATCGGCAACTGAAGCGACAGCAGCGCCTGACTCCAGATGAGACCCTCAAAAGGATTCGGGACGATCAGGCACGCCGCCACTGCGCCGACGAAGCAGGCCGCCACCCCGATCGAGGAATGTCGGTCGTGGATGTCGTATTCCTCGTCGAACATGCCCGCGGTGATGGTGCCCGCCGCCATGCCCGCCGTCACACTACTCGATAGTCCCGCAAACAGCAGTGCCACCGCAAAGATGGTCGAGCTTGCCGGGCCCAGAATGGGGGAGAGCGTGGCCGCTGCGACGGCGAGGTCGTCTACGACCATGCCGTGCGCAAAGAAGGTCGTTGCGGCCAGGATGACCATGGCCGAGTTGATTGCCCAGCCCACGCCCATCGAAAAGAGCGTGTCGAAGAGCTCATAGCGCAGACGTTCTTCGATAACCTGCTCGCCTTGGCCTTCAAAGTGCATGGATTGGATGACCTCGGAGTGCAGGAAGAGGTTGTGGGGCATAACGACCGCGCCTAGGACACTTACGATAATCGCGGCCGAGCCGGTGGGCATACAGGGTGTGATCCAGCTTGCGGCGGCTTGCGGCCAGTCGACCTTGACTAGTGCAAGCTCGGCTAAAAACGAAAGTCCTACCACGCCTACGAAGGCGATGATCCATCGCTCGGCGCGTTTGTAGGAGCTTGTCATGAGCATGGCAATCGATGCCGCCGCCACGATGACGCAGCCGGCGCGCACGGGCAGTCCAAAGAGCATCTGGAGCGCGATCGCGCCGCCCAGGACCTCGGCCATAGCGGTGGCGATGGTCGCGAGGTAGGCACTGGCAAGCACCGTGCGCCCAACGAAGCGGGGAAGGTAACGTGTCGTGGCCTCGGCAAGACAGGCGCCCGTGGCGATACCCAGGTGTGCCGCGTTGTGCTGCAGCACAATGAGCATAATTGTGGACAGCGTGACGATCCACAGCAGTGCGTAGCCAAACTGCGAGCCCGCGGCCATGTTGGAGGCCCAGTTGCCCGGGTCGATAAAGCCGACGGTCACGAGCAGCCCGGGGCCGACACGCCGCGCAATGTCTAGGCCTCCGTGACCACCGGTGCGCCGGGAGCCAAAGTGTTGTTTGAGATGGTTGAGCATGGTGAGCTCCTGCGTGCCGTTTGTTTGACGCCGCAAAGGATACCCGTTTTAGGCTCAAAAGTTAACTATGACTAACAAAACTGTTGTATTTGAATAGGGTGGGGAAAGGGGGTTGCCGAAATGTCTTGATCTGTAACAACTAAGGATGGAAATTGGGTCTTACTGTTACAGATTGAGATGTTTGAAGCGGTGAGCTTACAGGTCGAACTTGGGCCCTTGTTGCCGTCCTTGAGGTCGGCGGTGTCCACTCGTAGGGCGTGCGTTACGCGATTGTTTCGAAACGGGCGGGAAACACAACGGGCCGGCGATGCACCTAGTATGCCTAGTCAACTGACTGTCTAACACCTAGGGGAGGATCGCGATGCAGGCAGATTCCGCTCAGCAGCAGGGCCTTTATCGCCCCGAATTCGACCACGATGCATGTGGCATCGGCGCGCTTGCCGATATCAACGGCGAGCGCCATCACCAGATTCTGGACGACGCGCTGTCCATTCTGGTCAACTTGGAGCACCGCGGCGGTACGGGACTCGAGAAGAACACCGGCGACGGCGCCGGCATCCTGTTCCAGGTTCCGCATCATTTTTTCCGCAAAGAGGCTCAAAAGTGCGGCCAGATTCTGCCGGCAGAGGGCGACTATGGCGTGGCCATGCTGTTCTTCCCGCAGGACGACAAGGGCGTAGAGGATGCCCGTCGCGTGTTTGAGGAGGGCTGCGCCGAAGCCGGCGTTCCGCTGCTCTTTTGGCGTGAGGTACCGGTCGACCCGCACGACCTGGGCGAGACGGCCCGCGCCTGCATGCCTACCATCCTGCAGGCCTTCCTGGGCCGTCCGGACGACACACTCGCCGGTGATGCCTTTGAGCGCCGTCTGTATGTGTGCCGCCGCACCATCGAAAAGAAGGCCGACGCCGAGTTCGCCCTGCGCGACAAGATCTTCTACGTGTGCTCCATGAGCTCGCGCACCATCGTGTACAAGGGCATGCTGGTCGCCACGCAGATGCGCCGCTTCTTCATCGATCTCAACGACGCCGCCGTCAAGACGGCCGTGGCGCTCGTCCACTCGCGCTACTCCACCAACACCACGCCCAGCTGGGAACGCGCGCACCCCAACCGTTTTATCATCCATAACGGCGAGATCAACACCCTCAAGGGCAACGTCAACTGGATCCGCGCCCGCGAGCCCAACCTGTACAGTCCCGTGCTGCAGCATGATCTTGAGCGCGTGATGCCCATCATCAACCGCGAGGGCTCCGATTCCGCGATTCTGGACAACGTGCTCGAGTTTTTGGTCATGAACGGTCGCCCGCTTACACGTGCCGCGTCCATGCTGCTGCCCGAGCCGTGGGACCACAACGACAATCTGAGCGAGGAACGCCGCGCCTACGACGCCTACCAGTCCATGCTCATGGAGCCGTGGGATGGCCCGGCGGCCATCGCCTTTACCGACGGTCGCACGCTGGGTGCCGCCCTCGACCGTAACGGCCTGCGTCCCGCCCGCTACTATGTGACGCGCGACGGTCGCTTTATGCTGGCAAGCGAGGTGGGCACCATCGAGGTGAGCCCCGAGAACATCCTGACGAGCGGCTGTCTGGGGCCGGGCCAGATGCTCGAGGTCGATTTTGCCCGCGGCCGCGTGATCTACAACGACGAGCTGCGCGCCCGTTATGCCAAGGAAAAGCCCTACCGTGATTGGATTGCCGAGGAGACGCTGACCGTTGACGCGCTCGATGAGCCCGTTGCGGCAACGCCCGCCGAGGACGCTGAGGTGCCCGCCGCCGTGCGTATGGCCAAGCTCGGCTACCACTGGGATGATGTTGACGAAGTCGTGCGTCCCATGGCCCAGCAGGGCAAGGCGCCGCTCGCCTCGATGGGCATCGATGCGCCGCTGGCCTGCCTGTCCAAGAAGACGCGCTCGTTCTTTGATTACTTCTATCAGCTGTTCGCCCAGGTCACGAACCCGCCCATCGACGCCCTTCGCGAGCATATGGTCACCTCGACCACGCTCTACCTGGGCAACCACGGCAACCTGCTCGAGGACTCCCGTACGGCCTGTCAGCTGGTGCGCTTGGAGCGCCCACTGCTGAGCGAGGAGGAGTTCGAGCGTATCTGCGCCATCGACCGTGTGGGCTTTAAGACCCGCCGTTTCCGTGCCGTGTACCGCCGCGACGCGGGTGAGGGCGCGCTGCAGGCTGCGCTCAAGCAGCTTGCAGAGGATGTTGAGGCTGCGGTCCGCGACGGCGTGAACATCGTGGTGTTGAGCGATCGCGCCGCTGCGGGTGAGGTGCCCGTGCCGTCGCTGCTCGCCGTGGGCTGCGTGCACAACCACCTGATCCGCGCCGGCGTGCGTACCTTTGCCGACATCGTGGTGGAGTGCGGCGACGCCGTGTCTCCGCACGACTTTGCGGCACTGGTGGGCTACTCCGCGAGCGGCATCTATCCGTACAACGCACATGCGTGCATCCGCGATCTGGCGGCACGCGGCGACCTGGACGTGACGGCCGAGCAGGGCATCGCCAACTACAACAAGGCTGCGACCGCCGGCATCGTTTCCATCATGTCCAAGATGGGCATCTCCACGGTGCAGAGCTACCATTCGGCGCAGATCTTCGAGGCCGTGGGCTTTACGCCGGAGTTCGTCAACGCGTACTTCGCCGGCACGGTGAGCCGTGTGGGCGGTATGGGTGTCGAGGACGTCGAGCGCGAGCAGAATGAGCGCTACGACGCCGCGCTCGCTATCCTTAAGAGCCCGGCTCCCGATCAGCTGCCCACGCTGGGTCTGACCAAGTGGCGCCCGCTCGGCGGCGAGGATCACCTTATCGACCCGCTGACCGTCTACCTGCTGCAGACCGCCTGCCGCGAGGACAGCTACGACACCTTTAAGGAGTACAGCGCCCGCCTGCACCGCACCGGCCGTGCCGTGCGCCTGCGTGACCTGCTGGACTTTAATGCCAACGGTCGCACGCCGGTTTCGCTCGACGAGGTGGAGCCCGCGCTCAACATCGTCCGCCGCTTTAACACCGGCGCCATGTCGTATGGCTCCATCAGCAAAGAGGCACACGAGTGCATGGCCATCGCCATGAACCGTCTGCATGGCCGCTCCAACTCGGGCGAGGGCGGCGAGGACCCGCGTCGCGAAACCCCGCTGGCCAACGGCGACTCCAAGAACTCCGCGATTAAGCAGGTGGCAAGCGCGCGCTTTGGCGTGACGAGCCGCTATCTGTGCAGCGCCTTCGAGATTCAGATCAAGATGGCCCAGGGCGCCAAGCCCGGCGAGGGCGGCCACCTGCCCGGTAAGAAGGTCTACCCCTGGATCGCCGAGGTCCGTCAGTCCACGCCCGGCATCGGCCTGATCTCGCCGCCGCCGCACCACGACATCTACTCCATCGAGGACCTGGCAGAGCTGATCTTTGACCTTAAGAACGCCAACCCCGGCGCTCGCGTGTCGGTCAAGCTGGTCAGCGAGGCCGGCGTCGGCACCATCGCCACCGGCGTGGCCAAGGGTGCCGCCGACAAGATTTTGATCAGCGGCCATAACGGCGGCTCGGGTGCCGCGGCGCGCGATTCCATTTGGCACGCCGGCCTGCCGCTGGAGCTTGGCCTTGCCGAGGCTCAGCAGACACTGCTGCAAAACGGCCTGCGCTCACGCGTGGTGCTCGAGGCCGACGGCAAGCTCATGGACGGCACCGATGTTGCCGTCGCCTGCCTGCTGGGCGCCGAGGAGTTTGGCTTTGCGACCATGCCGCTCATCTCCATGGGTTGCCTCATGCAGCGCGACTGCCAGCAGGACACCTGCCCGGCCGGCATCGCGACGCAAAACTGCCGCCTGCGTCATGGCTTCCGCGGTAAGCCCGAGCACGTCGAGCATTTTATGCTCTTTGTTGCCGAGCAGCTGCGCGAGGTCATGGCGAGCCTGGGCTTCCGTACCGTCGACGATATGGTCGGCCATCCCGAGTGCTTACGCCAGATCGAGGTCCCGGGCAACCGCAAGGCCAACCTGCTCGATTTGTCGCCCGTTCTGGCGAGCGCGACCTGCGAGTTCGGTGCTCACATTCCGGGCGCCGACGGTCGTCACTTCCTGCCCCAGATGGCTGCCGACAGCGAGCTCGACAAGACGCTCGACTCCACGTTGTTTGTGCCCTATACGGCCGATGCCCGTGCGCACCTGCGCCCGATTCGCTTCCGCGCCGATATCGCCAACGTCAACCGCTGCGTGGGCACCATCCTGGGCAACGCGGTGACCAAGGCGCATCCCGAGGGCCTGCCCGCCGGCTCCATCACCATCGATTGCGATGGTTCGGCCGGTCAGAGCTTTGGCGCCTTTCTGCCGCGCGGCATTACGCTCAACGTGTGCGGCGACGCCAACGATTACTTTGGCAAGGGTCTTTCGGGCGGCGAGGTATCGGTGCGCCCCAACCCGCATGCGACCTACAAGTTCGACGAGAACATCATCGTGGGCAACGTTGCGTTCTTTGGTGCCACGAGCGGCCGCGGCTTCATTAACGGTCTTGCCGGCCAGCGTTTTGCCGTGCGCAACTCTGGTGCTACCGTGGTGGTCGAGGGCTGCGGCAACCATGGCTGCGAGTACATGACGGGCGGTCTGGCGCTCATCCTGGGCGAGGTCGGGCAGAACTTTGCCGCCGGCATGACGGGCGGCGTGGCCTATGTCTTTGACCAATACGGCACGCTCGACGCCCGCGTGAACCACGAGAGCGTGGAGCTCAAGGCCCCGACGGCCGACGAGCTGGCGCAGATTCGTGCGCTCATCCAAGAGCACGTGGATGCGACGCAGAGCCCGCGCGGCATTAAGCTGCTCTACAGCTTTGAGACGATGAGTAAGCACTTTGTGAAGGTCATTCCGACCGAGTACGAGCGCGTGCTGGCGATTGTCGCTGTGGCCGAGGCCGTGGGCAAGACGCATGCACAGGCTGAGGAGCTGGCGTTTGACATTGTGACCGGTCGCGCGAGTGCCGCGGATGTCGCTCGCTTCGATGTCGCGGGCGGTGCTGCGAGCACTGCGTCCGTGGCTGCCAGCTCTGTTGCTTCGACCAAGAAGGAGGCGTAAGTGCCATGGGTAAGCCCGGTGCTTTTCTTGATATCGATCGCGTGACCCACGAGCTTCGCCCCGTGGAGGAGCGCAGCCATGATTTTGATCCGCTGTACGTGGAGCTCGATGACGACGCACGTCGCGCCCAGGCGAGCCGCTGCATGATGTGCGGTGTGGCGTTTTGTCAGATGGGCGCGAGCTTTGGCAAGGCGCGTCCGAGTGGCTGTCCGCTGCACAACCTGATTCCCGAGTGGAACGAGCTGGTGTACCGCGGCCGCTGGGACGAGGCTGCCGAGCGTCTGTCGCTCACCTCGCCCATGCCTGAGTTTACGAGTCGCGTGTGCCCGGCGCTGTGCGAGGCCGCGTGCAACCTGGGTTCGGTCGACGGCCAGCCCACGACGATTCACGATAACGAGCGCGCGATCAGCGACCATGAGTGGGCAAATGGCGGTCCGCGTCGCTTTGAGCCGGCGGGGGAGGACGCGCCCACGGTTGCCGTGGTGGGCTCCGGTCCTGCTGGTCTGGTGGCAGCATGGGAGCTTGCACGTCGCGGTGCCTGTGTGACGGTATTTGAGCGTGATGACCGCCCGGGCGGCCTGCTCATGTACGGCATTCCCAACATGAAGCTCGAGAAGTCCGTTGTCGAGCGTCGCGTGACACTTATGCGCGAGCTGGGCATTGTGTTCGAGCTGGGTGCTGACGTTACGAACCCTGCGGTGGCGGCCAAGCTCAATGGCTTTGACGCCGTCGTGGTGGCTGCCGGTGCTCGCGCCCCGCGTGGGCTGGCTGCTGAGAATATTGACGCACCCGGCGTGGTGTATGCCGTGGACTACCTGACGGCCTCGACCGTCTCGGTGCTCGATGGCGGCGAGCCTGTCGTCGATGCACGCGGCCTGGACGTCGTGGTCATTGGCGGCGGCGATACCGGTAACGACTGCGTGGGCACCGCGGTACGTCAGGGTGCGCGCAGCGTGCGCCAGTTTGAGTTCTTGCCGGCGGCGCCTGATGCGCGCGCGGCGAGCAACCCCTGGCCGCAGTGGCCAAACGTTAAGAAGACCGACTACGGCCAGCAGGAGGCCATCGCTGCCATGGGCGGCGAGATGCGCGCTTGGGGCGTGGATACGCTCGAGGTGCTGTTGGACAAGAAGGGCGCGGCCGCGGGCCTGCGCGTGGTCGATCTGGATTGGTCGGCTGGCAAGCCCGAGCGCATCGCGGGCTCCGAGCACGAGGTGCCGGCGCAGCTGGTGCTCATCGCCTGCGGCTTTACGGGTCCTGAGCATGGCGTGTTCGATGCGGTAGGCGTGCCTGTTGCCACCGCTGGTCGTCCGCTGCCTGTGATGGCTGCTGAGGGCTCTCATCTTGCGGCCCGTGTCGACGGCGTCGCCGCGGATGCCGCACCGGTGTACGTGGCCGGTGACGCCCGCAACGGCAGCTCGCTCGTGGTGAACGCCATGGCCGACGCCCTGGCCTGCGCTGCCGAAATCGCCGACGCACTGGAGCTGTAAAGTAGTCATTTAAGAACGTCCCCAATGACTAGTCATTTTTTTGTCTAGTCGTTGGGGACACTCTTTGCGAGCGATTTGCTCGTTTGTCGACGTACGGGTGTTCATTTGTCGACTTCTCGGGCTGTGGTCACCTGTTGTTTCTGTGGTGGCTGTGGGCATCTGGCTCAAAAGGGCGGGTTGGCCGTCTATGTTTACCTGCGGTTTTGTTGCGGTGCGCATTTTCGGTCAAGCATCCCGTCAAGTGTTTGGTCAGCAGTTGGTTTGCAGCCGGAGGCCTATTTTGCCCGCGCTGGCCGTGGCCGACCACCCTCCTCGTAAGCTCAAATTGAGGTCTATCAGTTTGAGGAGGATGCCATGACTGACCACGCTTTAGACCGAGCGCAGCTAGCCGAAGCCGTCGGCAACGATATTGCCGACATGGCCCATTTTTGGATGCTGCAGAAGTTCCAGTTTTTGGAGCCGGCGCGCGAGCAGTTTGAGATCATTGTTGACCCGTGGCTCAGCTATCGCACCGAGCCTTCCCAAAACGAAATCATGGCCTACAACATGGCGTTTACCGATTGGCTGCTCTTCGAGCGCCCCTATCGCCATGGCAAGACGCTGCTCGAGCTGTATGTTGATGAGCCGCCGGCATCGCTTTCGCCTGCCTCGCTCAAGCGGCTCGAGCAGGTGCGCGACACACAGTATTTCTCGCGCTTTGGCATTTTGGACAAGGATCCTGCGAACGGCATGGTTGCGCTGAAGGATACGCGCACCGACCGTCGCTTTGATGCCTACGACCCGCATATCGTGCAAAAGGAGCATTGGAGCGACGGCGCGATTGCGGTGCGCCTCGCCTGCGTCGACGATGTCTGGCTGACGGCGGGACAGCTCTATCTGTATGACATCGC
>CATYUU010000066.1:0-8723 GCA_958413455.1 uncultured Collinsella sp.
ATCCGTGCGTAGAGAATCGCCCCACGCTGCTGTGCGCCGCGCTGGCCGACAAGGCTGTGGCGGGTATCGTCGATGTGCTGATCCCGGCCTTCCCGCGCGTGGTCGTGACCCAGACCGATTCCGATCGCGCCCTACCGGCAGAGGAACTCGCTGCCCTGGTGGACGCGGACAAGCTTGCGGGCGTTTACCCTAGCGTATCCGAGGCCCTCGCCGCCTTCGATGCCGCGGGCGAGCCCTTCGTAGCCGCCGGCACCATCACCCTAGCCGGCGAAGTAGCCGGCTTGCTCCGCTAGAACCTTTCCGCAGGGTAGCTAGTTTGCCTGCTTGCCACGAAATTGGCCTATCTACTACGTTTGACCGGATATCCCCGACCACACCGAGAATTGCGAAATCAAAACCGCAGGTAGATGGCTTGCCAATTTTCAAAAAAGACCCGCATGGTCGACCCATGCGGGTTAAACGTAGTAGATAGCCAGTTTTCGTGGCGCATCTCTAGGCTTTCTAATTGGTCGACTTGGCCCCATGGCAGTTGCGGTGAAATAGTTCCTGGATTATGCCTCTATGGGCCAATCTGGGAACTATTCCACCGCAACTTATTGAGGGGCTATTGGGTAAGGGCTAGTCGAGGCGGACCGGATCGTGGGGGTAGGCGTTGAGAATCTCGACGCCGGACTCGGTGACCAGGGCCAGGTCCTCGATGCGGACGCCGGTGTGGCCGGGGAGGTAGATGCCCGGCTCGATGGAGAACGTCATGCCCGGCTCTACGACCTGTTCGTTGACAAGGGAAACGTCGCCTGGCTCGTGGTCCTGCAGACCGATTGAGTGGCCCAGGCGATGCGTGAAGTACTTGCCGTAGCCAGCGTCCTCAATCACGTCGCGCGCGGCACGGTCCAGGTCACACATGCGCACACCCGGTGCAATGAGCGCCTCGGCGGCCTCGTTGGCGCGGCGCACGATGTCGTAGATGCGTGCCGTCTCCTCGTCCGTCTCGCCCCAAAAGAATGTGCGTGTCATGTCCGAGCAGTAGTTGCGGTGGCGTCCGCCAATGTCGAACAGCACCACGTCGCCGCGCTTGAGCACGGTGTCGTCGGGCTCGTGATGCGGGTCTCCGGCGTTGGTGCCAAAGCTAACGATGGGCGGAAAGCTAAAGCCCTCGCAGCCGTGCTTGCGGTACAGGCCGAGCATCTTGTCGGCAATTTCGCGCTCCGTCACGCCCTCGTGAACGAGCTTGATGGCGTCGGCCATCACGGCGTCGTTAGCGGCCGAGGACACACGCATGAGCTCCTGCTCGGCCTCATCCTTGTGGGTGCGTGCGGCGGTGACGGCAAAGTCGCCTAGGAAGAACTCGCTCGCGGCGTGACGATCCATAAGGGGCATCAAAAAGCCGGAGGGCATAACGGTATCGATGCCGAGGGGCTTGGCGGGATTGACCTCGCGTGCGATGGCGTCGGTCACGACGTCGGTGTCGTTGTGGTAGGCCACGCGGGCATTGTCGTACTCGGGCAGCTGATGCAGGGCGTTGACCAAGATCACGGGCTCGCTACCGCGTGCGAGCAGCACGCCGCAAAAACGCTCGAACATATCGGCATAAAAGCCGGTCAGATAGTAGATCGACCACGGGTCATTCACAAGCAGCTGCGCGCCGGGGTGCTGAGCCTCGAGCGCATCGAGCACGCGCGCCACACGCTGGTCATCGACATGTGCCATACATCGTCCTTTCGCTAGGTTGCCACCATGGTATCCCCAATGCCAGGGTAGTCAATTTGGGACGGGGCTATTTTAGCTGCGTCAAACATGCGGAATGATTTTTCTGGGACGGGGATTAAATAATCATTATGTGCCGAATGATTATTTAATCCCCGTCCCAGAAAAATCATTTGAGCGAACGTTCGGACGAAAGTAGTCATAAGAGGCCCGTCCCAAATGGGCTGGTTTCAAAAGTATGGCGGATTACGGGGCTGGACCTGTATTACTTGACCATGGGAAAAATCGCGAAATTAAAACCGCAGGTAGATGGCTTATCAAAATTCGAAAATTGCCGGTATGGATGGGGGTCTCAGAATCAGCCCCGTAATCCGGCATAGTTTAGAAATGGCACTAAAGTAGGAACAAGCTGAATACCGAACCCAAGGATAGTTGCGGTGGAATAGTTCCTGGATGCCGGGGTTTTGGCGGAAATCAGGAACTATTTCACCGCAATTGAGGGGGGCGGGGTGGATGGCGGGGTAGTTAAAGAGCTCTGTCCCTAATTCGCTACTTAGGCTCGGTCGATGTTCATGCTGGCGATGAGGTCGATGTTGGTGCCGAGAAGGTTCTCCAGCACGACGTCGCCCATGCGGATGGGGGCTTCGATGACCAGGCCGCGGACGAGGTCCATGGCCTGGGCGTGGAGTGCCAGCGGGATGGCTTCGGCCGTGCGCACGGGCAGCAGCGCCTCGTCGCCGCCGGATACGGCGACGGTGGTGGTAAGCACGCGCATGGGGCAGGTGAGCTCCTGATGCGCGAACTTATCGCCACGTGGGCAGCTGTTGCCGGCTACGGAGTGCACCTCTGTCACGGCGCCGTCTGCGTCGCGCTCGACCTCCACGGTCAGGAGGCACTCGGAGGGGCAGGTGGTGCAGTTGAACTGCAGCGTTTCGATCTCGTTTGCACCCATGGTTCTATGCCTCCTCAGCGGGGTCGACGGACAGGACTATCTCGCTAACGCCCATATCGAGTGCGCGTTGAATCACCTTTGCCGGCAGCGGGAAGCTTTCCATGACGCTCGGTTTGAACGGGCGGACCTTGCCGGCGAACAGTTCCTCGTCGCCTGCCAGAATGCGCACGCGGGCGGAGTCGACCGGTCGGCGTACGCGGAAGTTGAGTTTGGTGAGCGCCACGGTCGTAATGCGGCCCGGCAGTGCGTAGCCTGCGATGCCGGCGGGGGAGACCGTGACCTCGCAGCCCGCGTCCGCAGTATCGGGCTCGACATTCGCACTGCCACCCAGCGCGTATGCCGCCGCAGCCGCACCGGCGCGCTCGGACTCGGTTGTCACGTTGTCGGCCAGGTCGTGCACGTGCAGCACGTTGCCGCAGGCAAAGATGCCCGGCACGCCCGTTTGCAGGCTCTGGTCCACCACGGCACCGCGCGTGCGTGGGTCAAGCTCGATGCCCGCGCCCACTGAAAGCTCGTTCTCGGGAATCAGGCCCACCGAAAGCAGTAGCGTGTCGCACGGAACGATGCGCTCGGTTCCCGGAATGGGCGCCAGATGCTCGTCGACCTGGCTCACTTCGACGGCCTCCACGCGGTCGTGCCCGATTACACGTGTGACGGTGGTGGACAGGTGCAGCGGAATGCCAAAGTCGTCCAGGCAGTTCTTCACATTGCGGCGCAGGCCGTTGGCGTAGGGCATGAGCTCGTACACGCCCTCGACCGAAATCCCCTCGAGCGTGCAGCAGCGCGCCATGATCAGCCCGATGTCACCCGAGCCCAAAATGACGGCGCGCGAGCCGGGTTTGAGGTTCTCGATGTTGATGTATCGCTGCGCCAGGCCGGCCGTAAACACGCCGGCGGGTCGGCTGCCGGGAATCTTGATCTCGCTGCGGGTGCGCTCGCGGCAACCCATGGCAAGGACGACCGCGCGCCCGGTGAGCTGCAACATGCCGGTGGGGCTCATGAGTGTGACGGTGTGGACCGCGGCGTCTTTCGTGGACTCGCCCGAATCAATCCCAAGTACCATGCTGTCCAAGAACAGCGCAATGTCGGTCGCGCGCACCTGGTCGATAAAGCGCTGCGCGTACTCGGGACCGGTGAGCTCCTGCTTAAAGTGCGAAAGGCCAAAACCGGGGTGGATGCACTGGCGGAGTATTCCGCCCAAGTGTTGCTCGCGCTCCACGATGGCCACGCGCGCGCCGGCCTTATGCGCGGCAAGTGCGGCAGCCATGCCGGCGGGTCCGCCACCGATAACGACTACGTCGAAGGCCTGTGTTGGCACTGCCTCAACGGCATCGCTATCAATCGCGCTCGATTTGAATTCCGCCATCCTAGCGCGCCCCCTTCAGCGGTCCCTCGACCAGCCAAGAGCCGGCATCCTCCAACAGCACCTCGCTGGGGTCGCAGCCCAGCTCGCGGGCCAGAATTGCCACCACGCGGCTCTGACAAAAGCCACTTTGACAGCGGCCCATGCCCGCACGGCAACGGCGTTTAACGCCCTCGACTGAAATCGCACCCGGGCGGCGGTGAATCGCGGCCACAATCTCGGCCTCGGGCACCGTCTCGCAGCGGCAGACGATCTGTCCCCACGCGGGGTCGGACTCAATGAGCTCTTCCTTGCGGGCAAGAGGCGCGCGGTCAAAGTCGTCCGGTGCGCGGCGAATCGGGTCCCAATCGTCCCGCTCGCGAAAAGCAACACCGGCCTCGCGCATTACCTGCTCCATGCGCTCGGCAATGGCCGGCGCGCTTGCCACGCCTGGCGACTGAATGCCCGCCGCCTGGAACAGGCCCGGTACCACGGCCGACTGCCCAATAAAGAAGTCGTTGGTCCCCTGAATGACCGGACGCCCACCGGCAAACGCGCGCACCACGCGACGCGTGTCCAGGTCGGGAACCAGCTTGCGCGCTCCCGTCAGCAGCGCGTTCACGTCGCTTGCATAGGTCTGCGTGTCGCCCGGCTCGCACACGGCGGCGGTCGCGGTGATCACGGTGTTGCCGTGCACGGTGCCCGTGACGATAACGCCCTTGGACACTGGCGTGGGCACGGGGTAGAGCGGCATGAGCGCGCGCGACTCCTTGTCCAGCACCACACTGTTTCCCTGGCGCCAGACCATCTGGAACTCCTCGGCGCCCGCCATATGTGAGATGTCCGCGGCGCCATTGCCCGCGGCGTTGATTAGATAGCGGCAGCGCACGTCTCCGGCGGGCGTCACCAGCGTAAAGTGCCCAGCCCCGTCGGTAGCCTCGCCGCCAGCAACCTCAATCGCTTCCACCGGCGCGGACCGCATAAACGTCACGCCGTTGGCAACCGCGTTCTCCAACGCGGCGATGGCGACCTCAAACGGATCGACAAAACCGGTCGAGGGACACCACAGCGCGCACGTTGCCTTGGCACTCGCACGCGGTTCCAGCTCGCGGATGCGCTCGGGGCCGATAATCGACAGCTCGGGCACGCCGTTGGTAAGGCCGTTGCTACGCAGCTTCTCCAGGTGCGCGCGCTCTTCGTCGTTGAAGCCCAGCACCATCGACCCGGTTCGACAAAACAAAAAGCCTAGCTCCTGGGCCCAGGTGCCATACAGCTCGCAGCCGCGGGCGTTGACCTGCGCCTTTACGGTGCCCGGCGCCGGATCGTAGCCGGCATGCACCAGGCCGCCGTTGGCCTTCGACGCGCCCAGTGCGATATCGTTGGCCGCCTCGACCACGCAAATGGACAAGTCATAGCGCGCGAGCTGCCGCGCGATGGCGCACCCGGTGATGCCCGCGCCCACAATCGCGATATCAAACGTTTCCGTCACAGTGCCTCCCAGACAAGTTGACAGGCTGTCAATAAGACTATCCTACGGTCTGCACACCCCCAGCGCAGTGGCAATGCGGCGAACAGCCCCGCAACACCCGCCAACGGCAGACGAAGGGAGGCTCAGGACCATCGGTGACCTCGTCTGCCGCCCCTGGTGTCAGTGGTTTGTCTCGTTCTGTAACAGTAAGCAGAAGAACTGGGTTCCAGATGTTACAGATCGAGACGTTTGTCAGACGGCTCCTCCGTTTGTCTCGATCTGTAACAGTAAGAGGGGTTTTGGGGCTCAAGATGTTACAGATCGAGATTGAAGTCGAGGAAGGACCCCTGTGTCTCGATCTGTAACACCTAGACCAGAATTTGCCGAGTAACTGTTACAGATTGAGATATTGAGATTGGACGTTTTCCTTTGTCTTGATCTGTAACAGTAAGAGTGGAATTACGGTCCTACGTGTTACAGATCGAGATGTTTGCTCGGCGGCACATCCGTTTGTCTCGATCTGTAACATCTAGACCTGGATTCCGCTCCCACCTGTTACAGATTGAGATGTTTGTGTCCGCGCCGGCCCCGTACCCAGCCGTGGTCCCATATAAACAAACCCCGTGGTAAACTTGACAGAAACGTAAATATCCCGAAAGGTACACCTCAATGTCCAAATACATCAACGAGCTCATGTCGCCGCAGCTTATGGGCGTCATCTATGCCTTCGTGGGCTTTATCATCGCCCTGTACGTGCTGTCGGTCGTCTATGTGTTCATCGACGCTCGCCGCCGCGGCGCCAGCGCCTACGTGGCATGGGGCATCATCGCCCTCATCCCGTTTGTGGGCCTCATCGCCTACCTGGTCCTGCGTCCGCACTCCTACGCGGCCGACCGCGAGGAGCAGGAGCTGGACATGGCCCTGCGCGAGCGCCAGCTTGCCCAGTACGGCACCTGCCCGCAGTGCGGCGCGCCCATCGAGAAGGACTTTGTCGTCTGCCCCGTGTGCGACACCCAGGTTCGCAACGTGTGCCCCAGCTGCCATCGCCCGCTCGACGCGCACTGGAAGGTCTGCCCCTACTGCCGAACTCGCATCCAGTAACGCATCCATCGCCGGGCCGGCCGCAAGCCACGGGCGCCGCGCGCCACGCGTAAGCCACACGCGCGCCCAGCAACCCCGCCCCCACACGATGAAGCATGCGTAGAAAATCGCCCGCCGTGCCATTAAGGTGCGGCGGGCGCTTGTATACCAAGGCAACCTGCCTATAATGATGCAAGTCAAAAACGCCGAGCGCATCGCACGCACTTGCATTAGGCATCCGAGAGGAGAAAACATACCCATGAAGGCACTCTACAATGACGGTTCGGTGGCCGAGCTCCCACAGGACGAGGTCACGCACGTCATCCGCCACTCCGCCGCGCACATCATGGCGCAGGCCATCAAGCGCCTGTACCCCGAGGCCGACTTTGCCTACGGTCCCGCGACCGACAACGGCTTTTACTACGACGTCGACCTGCCCGAGGGCGTCAAGATCAGCGAGGACGACTTCCCCGCGATCGAGGCCGAGATGAAAAAGATCGTCAAGGAGAACCTCAAGTTCACCGTCTTTGAGAAGCCCCGCGCCGAGGCCATCGCCCTTATGGAGGAGCGTGGCGAGAAGTATAAGGTCGAGCACATCGGCGACCTGGACGACGACGCTCGCATCACCTTCTACCAGCAGGGCGACTACATCGACATGTGCGTCGGCCCCCACATCTGCTACACCAAGGCGTTGAAGGCCTTTAAGCTCACCGGCGTCTCGGGCGCCTACTGGAAGGGCGACAAGGACAACAAGATGCTTACCCGCATCAACGGCGTCGCCTTTGCCACCAAGGAAGAGCTCGACGAGCACATGCACATGCTGGAGGAGGCCAAGAAGCGCGACCACCGCAAGATCGGCCGCGAGATGGACCTCTTTATGATGCGCGACGAGGCCCCCGGCTTCCCGTTCTTCCTGCCCAACGGCATGATCCTTAAGAACACGCTGCTGGACTACTGGCGCGAGATCCACCACAAGGCCGGCTACGTTGAGATCTCCACGCCGCTCATCATGAACAAGCAGCTGTGGAAGACCTCGGGTCACTGGGACCACTACAAGGACAACATGTACTCCACCGTCATTGACGACGAAGAGTACTGCATTAAGCCCATGAACTGCCCGGGCGGCGTGCTGGTGTACGCCTCCAAGCCGCACTCCTATCGCGAGCTGCCCATCCGCGCCGGCGAGATTGGCCTGGTGCACCGCCACGAGCTGCGCGGCGCCCTGCACGGCCTGTTCCGCGTGCGCTGCTTTAACCAGGACGACGCCCACCTGTTTGTGCGTCCCGACCAGCTGACCGACGAGATTGTGGGCGTGGTCAACCTTATCGACTCCGTGTACCAGAAGTTTGGCTTTAAGTATCACGTTGAGCTTTCCACCCGCCCCGAGGACTCCATGGGTTCGGACGAGGACTGGGCTCGCGCCGAGGAGGGCCTGCGCACCGCTCTGGAGAAGCTGGGCATGGACTACGAGGTCAACGAGGGCGACGGCGCCTTCTACGGCCCCAAGATCGACTTCCACCTGGAGGACTCGCTCGGCCGTACCTGGCAGTGCGGTACCGTCCAGCTCGACTTCCAGATGCCGCTCAACTTTGACCTGGAGTACGTGGACGCCGACGGCACCAAGAAGCGCCCCATCATGCTGCATCGCGTGTGCTTTGGCTCCATCGAGCGCTTCATCGGTATTCTGATTGAGCACTTTGCGGGCAAGTTCCCCACCTGGCTGGCTCCCGTGCAGGTCAAGGCACTTCCCGTCTCCGAGAAGAGCCGCGACTACGCTCACGAGGTGTGCGCCAAGCTGGAGGAGGCCGGCATTCGCGTGGTCTGCGATGACCGCGACGAGAAGATCGGCTACAAGATCCGCGAGGCCCGCAGCATCGACCGCGTGCCCTACATGCTCATCCTGGGCGAGAAGGAGGTCGAGGCCGGCAACATCTCCGTCCGCGATCGTTCCAACGAGACCGTTCAGATGAGCGTTGACGAGTTTGTGGCCAAGGTGCTCGAGGAGATCAAGACTCGCGCCTAGCACAAACTATACAAGAATTAACAAAGGCGATCGTCCTCGCGGGCGGTCGCCTTTTTTGTTGTCTATAGAAGAAAAGCCGCTGGTTAGAGCGGCTTTTTTTGGCTTATAGGACAAAATGTGTGTCCCGATAGAACATCCGTTTCTATCCATTAAT
>CATYUU010000067.1:0-8432 GCA_958413455.1 uncultured Collinsella sp.
AGGCGGGCGAGGGCACCGTACTGCCAAAGAATCGGTGCGGCATCCGAAAGCGTACCCATCAGACGCTCATGACGGCACAGCAGGGCGCGGTGGCACAGCTCAAGGCGCTCGTCGAAGATCTTCCAGAACTTATCCATATCCTGGTGCGAGCTCAGCGCGACATCGGGCAGGTTGATGGTCACGACGCCCTGGTTAAAGCGACCATAGTACTTGGGCTTGTTCGGGTCGTAGTTCAGCGCGTTGGCAACGTTGTTAAAGCCGTTGCCCGAGCGGTCGGGCGTCAAGAAGCTGCGGCAGCCCATGCAGGTATAGCAGTCGCCGTTACCCGCGGTCTCGCCCTTCGACAGCTTGAGCTCGCGCATCTTTTTCTCGGAGATGTAATCGGGCACCATACGCTTGGCAGTGCACTTGGCAGCCAGCTGGGTCAGGTAGAAGTACGGGGAATCCTCGTGAACGTTATCGTCCTCGAGTACATAGATAAGCTTGGGGAATGCCGGGGTGATCCATACGCCGGCCTCGTTCTTAACGCCCTCGTAGCGCTGGCGAAGCGTCTCCTCCACGATCATGGCAAGGTCGTGCTTCTCCTGAGGCGTACGGGCCTCGTTAAGATACATAAAGACCGTCACGAACGGCGCCTGGCCGTTGGTGGTCATAAGGGTCACGACCTGATACTGAATCGTCTGAACGCCGCGACGGATCTCGTCACGCAGGCGATCCTCAACAACCTCGCGGACCTTTTCGGGAGATGCGGAAACGCCGAGCTCCTCGAGCTCGCGAGCGACCTCGCCGCGAATCTTTTGACGACTCACCTCAACGAACGGGGCGAGATGGGTCAGCGAAATAGACTGGCCGCCGTACTGGGAGGAAGCAACCTGGGCGATGATCTGCGTCGCGATGTTGCAGGCGGTCGAGAAGCTGTGCGGCTTCTCAATCAGCGTACCCGAGATAACAGTACCGTTCTGGAGCATATCCTCCAGGTTCACCAGGTCGCAGTTATGCATGTGCTGGGCAAAGTAGTCCGAATCATGGAAGTGAATCAGACCCTCATTGTGAGCATCCACAATCTCCTGGGGCAGCAGCACACGCTGAGTCAGGTCCTTGGAGATCTCGCCGGCCATGTAGTCACGCTGAACGGAATTGACGGTCGGGTTCTTGTTGGAGTTCTCCTGCTTGACCTCTTCGTTGTTGCACTCAATCAGCGACAGAATCTTGTCGTCGGTCGTGTTCTTCTGGCGCTTCAGGCTCTGAACATAGCGATAGATGATGTAATGGCGAGCGACCTCGTAGCAGTCGAGACGCATGATCTCGTCCTCGACCAGATCCTGAATCTCCTCGACCGACACGGTGTGGCCCGCGTTCTCGCATGCCTCGGCGACGTTTTGTGCCGCGTAAACCACCTGGCGGTCGGTAAGACGAGAGCTCTCCTCGACCTCCAAGTTTGCGGCGCGGATGGCATTGACGATCTTATCGATGTCAAAGACAACCTCGGTGCCGCTGCGCTTGATGATCTTCATCCTCTTGCCTCTTTCGCATCGTAGCCTCATCGCGCTTCAGAGCCAAACGATACCCGGCAGGGCTTGCCCCTGTCTTGCGGCGCCGTCGCGCAATCTGTGTTCTCGATAAACCATAAGCCTCCATGCGGACATTCCCTGGAGCCGATCAAGCGGCTCAAGGACACGTTCAAAAGAGGCAGTTAAGGTCTTCGTTCTCTGTCCGCCATCTATCATACGACAAAGACGCATCTATATCCTGTATTCTTTTTTTAGGTCAAACACAACATATAGTGTTTCAGCAGGTCAAAGCAATTAGTCATTTTGCAGACGCATTAAAAATGAGGGGTTCTTGGCAAGTCGGTAAAACGTTACCAACACGGCTACCTGCATAGCAGTTATAAAACCCCCTTAGTCAAGCCGCCGACAAATCCTACCAAAACCAAGCCGCTCACGCCAAAAGAATCCAAAAGATTGTGCTTGACCAACATGTTGCGGTCACGATCGGCCAGGACGTATGCAATCTGCCGGCACCTCTACGGGACGCGAAGACCATCGCGTACAGACCTTGGATCAATATTTGGTGGCTTATTTGGCGGCGTGCTTGGTGGCAAAACAAAAACAGCCCAGAGGACATAGCCTCTGAGCTGCGAACATTTGGTGGGCGTTAGAAGATTTGAACTTCTGACCTCTTCCGTGTCAGGGAAGCGCTCTCCCCCTGAGCTAAACGCCCAAATGGAGCGGACAACGGGGCTCGAACCCGCGACCCCAACCTTGGCAAGGTTGTGCTCTACCAACTGAGCCATGTCCGCCTGCGAGGATTTAATATACGGGATGATCCACCCAAATGCAAGAACTTTTTTTAAAAAGTTTTGCGACGCTCTCGCGAGGGCATCAGTCGTCACGAAAGGCGTGGACAAACGCAGGCTCGCAGCGAGATGCCCCTACATCTCACCGAGCATGATCCAGGCAGAGCTGTCCTGTGCGAGCCTGCCGTCCGCAAGCGGTGATGAGGTGAGCAGGACCCTGCCCGCCGGCAGCTCCACGGGTGCTGCACCGAAGTTCGTCACACACGCCCAGCCGTTATCGCGGCGATAGGCGATGACGCCGCCCTCAGCGCCCTCGGCACCATCCGCAAGACCGGTGCGCCCGTCAAGATCGAGCCACGCAAGATCGTTGGCGCACCCGCGCAGCTTGCGCCGCAGCCAGAGGGCGTCACGATAGAGCGCAAGCATCGATGTCGGGTCCACTTCTTCCCTATCGGCAGCATAATCGGAAAACCATGCAGGCTGCGGCAGATGGGGCGCCGCATCGGCGTCTGCCGGCGAAAACCCAAACGATCCGCCATGCGCGGGATCGTCCGCCGCCACCCACGGCAGGGGCACACGACAGCCGTCGCGCCCCTTCTCACGCTTCGGTCCGTGCGTATTGGTCGCAGTAGGGTCTTCGAGTGCAGCCCACGGGATATCAGCCACCTCAAAAAGGCCGAGCTCCTCACCCTGATACACGTATGCCGAGCCCGGAAGCGACAGTTCAAGCAAAAGGGCCGCCCGCGCGCGGCGCTCGCCGAGTTCACGGTCCTCGTCATAAGACGACCCGTCGCGTAAGAGCCAGTCGAGCGCAATCTGGTGGTAGCGCGTCGCCTTGATTTGCGGCAGGGCATAGCGTGTCGCCACGCGCGGCACGTCGTGGTTGGAGAGTACCCAGGTCGAGGCGGAATCGGATTCGACGGCTGCCTTCAAGCCCTTCTCGATTGCAGTGTGCATGTCATCATAGGTCCAAGTGGCCTTGGCAAACTCAAAGTTGAATGTCTGGCCAAGCTCGCTGGGACGCGCGTAGAGATACTGGCGCTCGGGCAGCACCCATGCCTCGGCAACGGCACTGCGCGGCGGATTATAGCGATCGAACACGCGGCGCCACTCGCGATAGATCTCGTGGACCTCATTGCGGTCCCACAGCGGGTGGGTGCCGTCGTCAACCATGTCATCGCCCTCGGCGAGATGCCACCGGTCGAGGTCATCGCGGTCGAGATCCTTGGCGAGACCCTGCGCCACATCAATGCGAAAGCCGTCGACGCCTCGATCGCTCCAAAACGCCAGGACGTCGCAAAAGAGCGCGTGAACCTCAGGGCATGACCAGTCAAAGTCCGGCTGCTCGGGCGTAAACATGTGCAGATACCACTGACCATCCGCAACACGCGTCCATGCGGGGCCGCCAAAGTTGGCATTCCAATTGGTGGGAGGCAGCTCGCCATGCTCGCCGCGACCATCGCGGAAGATATAACGGGCGCGCTCGGGCGATCCGGGGCCGGCGGCAAGAGCGGCTTTGAACCAGGGGTGCTGGCTGGATGAATGGTTGGGCACGATGTCGACGATGACCTTGATGCCGCGCGCGTGAGCCGCAGCGATCATATCATCAAAGTCGTCAAGCGAGCCGAGACGTGGATCGACATCGCAGTAGTCCGCCACATCATAGCCACCATCGACAAGAGGCGATGGGTAAAACGGGCTCAGCCAGATGGCCTCGATACCCAGCCGCTCAAGATAGTCCATCTTCTGGGTAATGCCCGCGATATCGCCCAGACCCGAACCAGTCGAATCCTTAAACGAGCGCGGGTAGATCTGATAGATCGCGGCATCGGACATCCATGAGCGCGAAGAGGACTTTTCTGTAGCCATGGGATAAGTCTCCCTTGCAACGAGGTTTTGCGAGATGCCCACGATGATACGCCCAAAGCGGACATCCGCGGCAAACAACGCCACAGCCACGACCCAAAATGCTCGACCCCTCTCGGGTTCAAGCCTCCTGGGACGAATCGACCGATTAGTGAAAAGAACGGAAGACCCACTTTCCCGGCCACGACAGTGAGCGGGCTCCGGGTGCCCCAGGTTGCCGAGAAAGAGGAGGGAAGCGTACTTTATGTACGCGACCGACGATTGAGGGGCAAGATGGGGTGTCCGGGGCCCGCGCAGCGTCAACAAAAAACGCGGTTCGTTAGAACCGCGTAAGATAGTTGGAGCGGACAACGGGGCTCGAACCCGCGACCCCAACCTTGGCAAGGTTGTGCTCTACCAACTGAGCCATGTCCGCATATGTAAAACAAAACGGGCGCCGGAGCGCCCGGATGTTGCCTGGAGGCGAAGCCCGGATTCGAACCGGGGGTAAAGGCTTTGCAGGCCTCTGCCTTACCACTTGGCCACTTCGCCGAAAAAGGACCGCCTAAACGGTCCGGAAATGCAATGGAGCGGACAACGGGGCTCGAACCCGCGACCCCAACCTTGGCAAGGTTGTGCTCTACCAACTGAGCCATGTCCGCTTGCGGGTTATTAATTTACGCGAGTTGTCCAAAAGACGCAAGTACTTTTTTCAAAAAACTTGTCTGCCGCATGTTCTTAGTAGCTAAACGCGCTAAAGCGATTGGCTAGGCACACGATTCCAGCGCTCCGCTAAACAGCTTCACCATCTGTACGCGCGTGCCGGCGCCGTCCGTACGACGAGCAACCTCCACGTTATCGACGAGCATACGCATAAGCTTGATGCCACGACCGCGCTCCTCAGATGCGACCGGTTCGCTCGTTTCATCGATAGAATAGCCGGCACCTCGATCAAGCACCTCAACCACAACGCGATCGCCATAGGCCTGAACCGTCAGGACGCACCCGATACCGCCCGCATGGTCATAGGCATTACCCAGCGCCTCCCCCGACGCCAATGCGACATCGTAGCGCTCGTCACGGCGCAACGGAAGCGATTCAAGGAGTTCAGCGATGCGATGTCGGTAGTATGGAAGATTCTCGATACCCTGACGGACCTCGACGCTCTTACTCCAGCGAGGCAGCTCCCCCACCGGGATGGCGGGAATAGACTCCCGTGCCGGCCCCGCGACATGAAGGATATCGACAAGACGAGCAATCTCCAAAAAGCGAACAACTTCACCTGATGCATTGACGAGCGAAAGCAGGCCTTCTCGCCTCATGAGCTCACGAGCGCGCGTAAGCAGGAATGCCAAGCCCGTCGAATCGATAAAGCTAACAGCCTGACAGTTGATGACAACACGGCGCACGCCGCGGCCAATCAAAGCATCCAACCGCCGACGCAGCGCAGGCACCGTGGCGATGTCGATATCGCCTGGTGGCGTCAAAACCGCTATGTCATTCCACTCATTCATACGACCATGGTTCCCCAAAAAAGCCCACTCGATGCATTCGTTTCCCCAACCGTGCGGATTCAGCCCGCCCAGCGTCGTCTATGAACGACCCCGTAAAAACTCAAGGGACACCAATGCAATGTCATCGTCCAGCGCCGATTCGGTAAATCGGTCAAGCTCGCCCAAGACCTTGCCGCAGATTCCCGATACGCCCTCACCCGAGACAGAGAGCAGAAGGTCACGAAGGCGCTGCTCGCCAAAGAACGCTCCGGTGCGGTCGCGGGCCTCAATCGTTCCGTCCGTATACATGAAGAGCATGTCGCCAGGAGCGAACGTAAACACGCCTGTCTCGTACACCATGCTCTCAAAGGCACCGATTACGCCCGATTGGCATCCAAGCAGCTCGACCTCTCCCCCACGGGCCTCGCCGCCACCCAGCGGCATCGACTCTGGCCTGATGACCATGGTCGGAGGATGGCCCGCCGAACAATACGTTGCGCGTCCGGCTTTAAGGTCAATCTTGGCGATAAAGGCCGTCACGAACGTCTCGACCCTCGAGAAGCCCATGAGCATGCTGTTAAGGGAGCGTGCCATGCGGGCCGGTCCAGCGCCCTCCCAGGCATATGCCGTCAGGGCCGTCTTGACGAGCGCGGACATCGATGCAGCCTCAATGCCTTTGCCAGACACATCGCCCAAAATCATGACGGCGCAGTCGTCGGGAAGACGGATGAGCGTATAGAAATCGCCGCCGACCAACGCCGAGTTCGTGGCCGACAGGTACACCGAATCGGTTGCGATACCCGGAACATCCCCCAGGGAATTTCTCATGCCGATCTGAAGGGTCTGAGCGATATGGCGCTCCTCGCGCTTTTGAGATTCGCCTTCGTAGATCAGTTCAAAGTCATGCGCCAAGTGCACCAAGTAGTCATATTCAAGATCATCAATCGGCTCTTGGCTACCATCACGAAGCAGCAGCGCGCGCGTCGTCGGGCTCTTCGCAACAGAAGCAGGAACAATCGCGTCGTTACTGTGCTTGCCATCACCCTCAGAGCGCGGGCACCCCGCCTCGATGCCGGAGTCGACGTAGAGACCCTGACAAGGCAGACCATGCGCCCTAAGCCAGCCTCCCATAGGCATCGATTCGTCAACGCGAGTTATACGGACGTGTTTAAGGTCCTCGGCACTCGTACCTCCCAAAACAGATGCCTCAAAGCCATCAGGTCCAGCCCCCAGACGTGCCGCTGGCGCCGTCGTGGAAAAGAAAAGCTTCTCGGGATCGTCCGGCAAAGCAACGCGACTGCCGCCTTCAAAATCTATGACGTAGGAATCCAGACTGGCGTCATACTCAACAGGGCAAAAATGGCAGTTAAGCATATTGCAGATCTCGGACGATACCGCCTGGGTAGCCGCGGCGGAATCGTCTAGAAAGGTAAACAACTCATCACGCAAGACATTGAGCGAGCGGCCAAGCTCGGCCGTGCGACGGGAGCGAAGGCTCGATGCCATGCCGACCAGCTGGATAGACAGGTAATCGCAAATGACCTCGAGTACATTAACGTCATAGGCGAGCGGTGCCTGAGGGCGTTTCCAACCAACTTCCAGCACGCCAAGAATCTGCGTACCGTAAAAAACGGGAAGACAGATCTCGCTGCGGTACGGAGGCATATCCTGCATGCGCAATAGGTGCTTAGAACGATTGTCCAGGTCCATAAACATACCGGAGGCGGCCTTATCACCCTTAAGGTCCTGTTGAATCGACAAGCGACAGGCACGCGACTCACGAAGAACATACGTCGGAATGCCAGCGCCATACGGCAAAAACTCAGGCAGGTAGCTGTCGTACAGCTCCTTGGAAACACCGCGAAGTTTAAAACCGCCGCTCTCAGAAAAATAGATAGCGGCACCCGAAGCATCGAGCGTTCCTACAAGCTGGTTCAAAACGGTATCAAGTAGGCTGGGCAGCTCATCGGAGCCCACGGTACTCATAATGACCGAGAGCGTGCCAGAGAGGCGCTTGTTCGCCACTCTAAGCTCCGATAACGCACGCTTGAGCTGACGGTCGTGCGAATACTGTTCTTCGATGCTATGGAGCGCCACCAGGACACGTGGCGCGCGGCGCCCAAAGATGCGTGGAGGCGTTACGGAGCCCGCACGAACCAAGACGGGGATAAAAGAGCCGTCACTCAGCTTGAGCATCAGTTCGTTCTCGGAGCCATCAGTTTCAAATGGCAGACGATGTTCCGTCGCACGTTCAAAAGCGGACGAGTACAGGACGTCTTTAACATCTCCACCGATGACGTCGGCGCGTTCCTCGCACATCAAACCAAGTAAGCGATTATTCACATGCAGAATTGTTCCGTCGAGCTCGCAGATGATGACAGCATCGCTCGTGATCTCGACTAGTTGGGCAACGTCTGCCCACTCGTTGCGTTCAAGCGTTTCCATCGTGGACCCCACCGTCTATCGGTAACAAAAAAGCCTCCGAAGAGGCTTCTCAAATGCGATGGTGTCGGAGGCGGGACTTGAACCCGCATGACCAAAAAGCGGTCACTAGCACCTCAAGCTAGCGCGTCTGCCAATTCCGCCACTCCGACATGCTATGATGTTGATTCACGGTTCGCTTTGTTGGACCCGCGCGTTCAACGAGGAAGATAATAACCTATGATTCGAGAACTGTGCAAGCACTTTTTTCAAAAAAGTTTACGAATTTGTAAATGAGCAGGTAGATCCGTATGTCCGGCCCCGAATCGGTGTTGCCTCCCGGCGCGTCCTCGGGCATGAGCGATATTTTGCTG
>CATYUU010000068.1:0-8201 GCA_958413455.1 uncultured Collinsella sp.
GGCGCGCGCGGGCGCTCCGCTACGGTACAGTGTTCATCATTGTACCTGTCTGGCGCCAAAAGGGGTGTGCTTACTGCGGCGTTACACGTCTGCAACATGGGAGAAGGGGCAACAGGGTGCGTGTCCGCTGCGGTTGGCCACGCCGTGTTGCACAAAGACCGTGAACCTTTTGTGGGACACGCGGCGCCGTGGTACCATAGCCGAGTTTGTTGTCTTGGTCGGAAACCAAGACGCCTTATGCGCTGATCGGTAACCAGCGCCTGACCAATAAGGAGTCCTACCATGAAGCAGGGTATCCATCCCCAGTATGTCGAGTGCACGGTGACGTGCTCCTGCGGCAACACCTTCAAGACGCACGCTACCGTGTCCGAGATGAAGGTTGAGCTTTGCAACGAGTGCCACCCGTTCTACACCGGCCAGCAGAAGTTCGTCGACACCGGTGGACGCGTCCAGCGCTTCGCCGACAAGTTCGGTGGCGCCGCTGCCGCCCAGCTCAAGAAGGCCGAGGAGGCCAAGGCTGCCAAGGCTGCCAAGGCTGCTGAGGCCGAGGCCGCTCGCAAGGCCGCCGCTGAGGCTAAGGCTGCCGAGAAGGCCAAGCGTGCTGCTAAGTTTGCCGAGGAGGCTGCCAAGCAGGCCGCCGAGGCTCCCGCAGAGGCTCCCGTCGAGGAGGCCGCTGCCGAGGCCGAGACCACCGAGGCTGCTGAGTAAATAGCTCGCCGAGGAATCGCTCGCATTCATGGCAAAAGGGCCGTGCATCCGTTTGGGTGCGCGGCCCTTTTCTTTTTATTGGTGCAGGCTAACCCGTTCCCATTGCACCAGATTGGTGCGAAGGGGACGGGTTGGTTTGCACCAAATGGCAGAGTGACGGCGTTTTCCCAGATAAAACCTGCCAAAATAAACCAGTCCCTTTTTGGCAGGTCGGGTCGTAGTTATTACGTGGCGGTCGAGGTCGACCGTATAGGCCGCGCCTTGTTTGGCTAAAGTACAATCATCTGTGTTTAACTCGCCCGCAGCTGCACGGCGTGGGCGATGGCCAAAAAGGAAAACCACATGGGATTCATGTCAAAGCTGCTGTCCTTTGGATCCGATAAGGACCTTAAGCGCTACTACAAGATCGTCGACCAGATCAACGGTCTTGAGCCCCAGTTTGAGAAGATGACCGAGGAGGAACTCCGCGCCCAGACCGATAAGTTCCGCGAGCGTTACGCCAACGGCGAGTCGCTCGACGACATGCTTCCCGAGGCCTTTGCCACCGTGCGCGAGGCTTCCAAGCGCATCACGGGCATGCGCCACTTTGACGTACAGCTCATCGGCGCCATGGCGCTTCATGAGGGCCATATCGCCGAGATGAAGACCGGCGAAGGTAAGACCCTGGTCTCCACGCTGGCCGGCTACCTCAACGCTATCGCCGGCAAGGGCGTGCATGTCGTTACTGTCAACGATTACCTGGCAAAGCGCGACTCCGAGTGGATGGGCCGCATCTACAAGTACCTGGGAATGACCGTCGGTCTGCTCCAGAACAACATGCCGCTCGAACTCAAGCGCCCGGCCTACCAGGCAGACGTCACCTACGGCACCAACTCCGAGTTCGGTTTCGACTACCTGCGCGACAACATGGTCACCCGCCCCGAGCAGCGCGTACAGCGCGGCCACCATTACGCCATCGTCGACGAGGTCGACTCCATCCTGATCGACGAGGCCAGAACGCCGCTCATCATCTCGGGCGCCGGCACCAAGTCCGCCAGCACCTACAAGGACTTCGCGCGTGCCGTGCGCGGCCTTGAGCGCGGTGAGGACGTGTCGCACGACATGCTCACCGCCACCGAGGACGTCGAGCCCACGGGCGACTACGTCATGGACGAGGGCAAGCACACCATCGCCGCCACCGAGCGCGGCCTTAAGAAGATTGAGCGCCGCCTGGGTATCGATGACATCTATGCCGATCTCTCCGGCCAGCTGGTCAACCACCTGCAGCAGGCGCTGAAGGCCCAGTACATGTTCCATCGCGACAAGCAGTACGTGGTCACTAACGGCGAGGTCAAGATCGTCGACGAGTTCACCGGCCGCATCATGGAAGGCCGCCGCTATTCCGAGGGCTTGCACCAGGCCATCGAGGCCAAAGAGGGCGTGCTCGTGCGCGAGGAGAACCAGACGCTGGCCACCATCACCCTTCAGAACTACTTCCGTCTCTATGACAAGCTCTCCGGCATGACCGGTACGGCACTCACCGAGGACGCCGAGTTCCGTGAGATTTATAAACTGCCCGTCGAGGTCATCCCCCCCAACAAGCCCGTGCAGCGTGTTGACCACGAGGACCTGGTGTACCGCACCGTCCAGGCCAAGTACAACGCCGTTGCCGACGACGTCGAGCGACGTCACGCCAAGGGCCAACCGGTCCTGGTGGGCACCGTCTCCATCGAAAGCTCCGAGAAGCTGTCGGCCGCCCTTACCAAGCGCGGCATCGCGCACGAGGTCCTCAACGCCAAGCACCATGAACGCGAGGCCCACATCGTTGCCCAGGCCGGACGCTACGGCGCCGTGACCATCGCTACTAACATGGCCGGTCGTGGTACCGACATCCTGCTGGGCGGCAACCCCGACGAGCTGGTGCGCGAGCGCCTGGAGTACGAGGGCCTGACCATGGAGGATGTGACGCCCGAGCAGCTCGAGCAGTTTAACGCCGAGGCCAAGGAGACTTGCAAGGCCGAGCGCGAGCGCGTGCTTGCCGCCGGCGGCCTGACCGTCATCGGCACCGAGCGCCACGAGTCCCGCCGTATCGACAACCAGCTGCGCGGCCGCTCCGGCCGTCAGGGCGATCCGGGCGAGACCCAGTTCTACCTGTCGCTCGAGGACGACCTCATGCGCCTGTTCGGCGGCGACAAGATGGACCGCGTCTCCAAGATGATGGTCACGGCCGACATGGGCGACGACATGCCCATCCAGCACAAGATCATCTCCAAGGCCGTCGAGAGCGCCCAGCACAAGGTCGAGAGCATCAACTTCTCCATGCGTAAGAGCGTTCTTGAGTACGACGACGTTATGAACAAGCAGCGCCAGGTCATCTACGCCGAGCGCAACAAGATTCTGGACGGCAAGGACCTGACCGACCACATCACCGAGGTCATGCACGATACCGTGTACCGCTGCGTGCAGGAGTTCTGCACCAAGGACAGCCACGAGGGCGAGCGCGACCTGGAGGGCCTGCGCAAGTGGGTTGTGGAGCTCACCGGCCACATCGATACGCCGAAGTTCCCCGACGAGGACTTTGAAGCCCTGGCTGCCGATGTCTTGGCCTATGTTGAGAAGTGCTACAACATGAAGGCCGAGCGTCTGGGCGAGGACCTGATGCGCGAGCTCAATACCCAGGTCATGCTGCGCGTCATCGATACCCGCTGGATGAACTACCTGCAGGAGATGGACTACCTCAAGACCGGCATCGGCCTGCGCGGCTTTGGCCAGCGCGACCCGCTGGTTGAGTACAAGACCGAGGCCTACGGCGCGTTCCAGATACTCGTCGATACCATGTATGAGGATTACCTGCGCACGGTTCTGCGCATCGAGATCAAGGCTGCCCCGCGTGCCGTGGAGCACAAGGAGGAGCCCGCGCTCGAGGGCACGCGCTTCTCCGGCCCTGCCGAGGTCGATGGTGACAACGGCGACTCGGTGCTGCGCAAGCAGGCGCAGGTGCAGGCCCGCACGGCTGTCCAGGGTGGTCCGGCTGCCGTCAACAACGGTGGCAAGGTGACCACCTATCGCAAGTCCGAGAGCGACGATCCGTACGTCAACGTGGGCCGCAACGACCCGTGCCCCTGCGGTAGCGGCAAGAAGTTTAAGTACTGCCACGGCAGGAATCGTTAATGGCTGAGGCTTTAGAGGTAACGCCCGCCGAGCTGGACGCGTTTGCGGACCGGCTCGGTGAGGTCGAGTCATATCTCCACCTGGACGAGAAGCGTACCCGCGTGTCCGAGCTCGAGGCCAAAAGTGTTGCCCCTGGCTTTTGGGATGACGCCGACGCCGCCCGTGCCACCATGGAGGAGATTGCGCGCACCAAGGAAGATATCGCTGCCGTGGACACCGCGCGCGGCGAGCTTTCCGATGCCCGCGCCGCGCTGGAGCTTGCCGAGGAGATGGGGGATGACCCCGACGCCGTCGCCCTTCGCGAGGAGGCTACAGCCACGGCTGAGCGCCTGGCCCGGGCCATCGATGAGCTTGAGCTTTCGAGCTGGTTTACCGGTGAGTTCGATCACGGCGATGCCATTGTGACCATCAAGCCCGGACAGGGTGGTCTGGAGGCGCAGGACTGGACCTTCATGCTCTTTAAGATGTACATGAAGTACTGCCAGCGTCGCGGCTGGAAGGTCACCATCAACGACTGTCCCGCGGCCGAGGTCATCGGCATCGACCGCGCGACCTTTACCGTCGAGGGCAAGGACGCATTTGGCATGCTGCGCGCCGAGGCCGGCGTCCACCGCTTGGTTCGCATTAGCCCCACCGACGACAAGAAGCGCCGCCAGACCACGTTTGCCGGCGTCGAGGTCATCCCCGTGCTACCCGATGATATCGACATCGAAATCAGTCCCGATGACATCCGCGTGGACGTGTACCACGCGAGTGGCCCGGGCGGTCAGGGCGTTAACACCACCGACTCCGCCGTGCGCGTGACGCATTTCCCCAGCGGCATTGTGGTCACCTGCCAAAACGAGCGCAGCCAGATCCAGAACAAGGCCGCGTGCATGCAGATCCTCAAGGCTCGCCTGTACGAGATTGAGCTCGAGAAGCGCGCCGAGGCGCTCGATGAAATTCGCGGACCCAAGACCACGATCGGTTTTGGCAACCAGATTCGCAGCTACGTGCTCTACCCGTACCAGATGGTCAAAGACCTACGCACGGGCGTTGAGACCAGCAACGTCGAGGCAGTTCTTGACGATGGCGACCTGGACCCGTTTGTTATTGGCTACCATCGCTGGGCTACCGGCAACGCCGATGCAGAAGGCTCGGAGGTCTAAAACATCGGGTGGCTTCAAGCCGATGCCAAGTCCAACGGTTGGACGGGTTTGTATCCAGAATAAACCCTGCGCAGGGGTGGTTTTTGTCCGGCGAATCGGTAGAATCGAATACAAGAAGAAGTTCGAAGCGCATCCGATGGTGTGCGCTTTTTTGAGGGGGGCAGCATGGCATATCGTCTGGACATCAAGCGCATTCTTTCGATGAACTTCTTTCACGACCTGCCCCAGATTATGTTGGGGTGCGCTCTGGCCGCTATTGCGACCGACCTGTTTTTGATTCCCAACGGCCTTGCTGCCGGTGGCGTTACGGGCCTTGCCACCATTATCCAGGCGGTCGGCGCGGCGCGAGGCGTGTCGCTTCCCGTCGGTATCCAGACCATCGTGATGAACGCCTTGCTGCTGCTGGTCGTTATGCGCGAGGGCGGCATGTTCTACGTGGTGCAGACCGCGACGGGCTTTGTGCTGCTGGGCTTCTTTACCGATCTGTTCGCCCCGTTTGTAGCACCTCTGGCGGATGCGGACCTGATGCTCCCTGCCATGTGGGGCGGCATTATTACGGGCATCGGTTACGGCATGGTGTTGCGCGCCGGCGCCAACACCGGCGGCTCGGACACGATTGGCCAAATCATCTCGCGTAACACCTCGCTGCCGGTGGGCTCGACCGTCATGGCGATCGATGTTGCCGTATGCGCGTTATCGGCTCCGGTCTTTTCAATCGAAAACGCACTGTATGCAGGCCTTTCGATGGTCATTAGCGGCTACGTGATCGATGCCGTGGTCGATGGTGGCAACAAACGCCGTATGGTACTCATCATCTCGGACAAGTTTCCTGATATCGCTGCCGATATCATGTATGGTCTGGGTCGTGGTTGTACCAAGTTTAAGGCGACTGGCATGTATTCGGGTGCCGAGAAGCCGGTGATTATGGTCATCGTGAGCCGTCGAGAGCTCAATACCCTCAAGACGATCGTGCGCGAGCGCGATCCTCACGCCATTGTGACGGTCGCTGACGTTACGGAAGCCTTCGGCGAGGGATTCAAGGACATTAGCGCGTAGGGCGACCGCGTTCCATCCAAAAGACGTTCACATTGATAAACCGTTTCATCAGCGGTTCTGCCTGCTAAATTGTTCAAATAATGATAAAAACTCTGGTAAAGCCATCAGTTTCCAGCATAATGAATGACGTACGTGCATTGCGGCTGTGTTGGGATTACCTTCGGTGCCGTGCGCATTTTGTCTAATGAGGATGAAAGGAAGGCACAATGAGCGACGAAGAGCTCAAAAAGGTTGCCAACGAGGTAAGGAAGGGCATCGTCACCGGCGTGCACGCTGCCAAGTCCGGCCATCCGGGCGGTTCGCTCGGCGCTGCCGACATCATGACCTATCTGTACTTTGAGGAAATGAACGTCGACCCGGCCGATCCCCGCAAGGCCGACCGCGATCGTTTTGTGCTTTCCAAGGGCCACTGCGCTCCGGGCCTGTACGCCGTGCTTGCCGAGCGCGGGTTCTTCCCCAAGGAGGACCTCGAGACGCTGCGCCATATCGGTAGCCACCTGCAGGGTCATCCCAACATGAACGACACCCCGGGCGTCGACATGTCCACCGGCTCGCTCGGCCAGGGCATCTCCGCCGCCGTGGGTATGGCCGTTGCTGCCAAGCACTGGGGCGACGACTATCGCACCTACGCCCTGTTGGGCGATGGCGAGAGCGAGGAGGGCCAGGTCTGGGAGGCCGCCATGTTTGCCGGCAACCAGCAGCTCGACAACCTCTGCGTGATCGTCGACCACAACGGCTTGCAGATCGACGGCCCCGTCGAGGAGGTCAACGACCCCATGCCGCTCGCCGACAAGTTCCGCGCCTTTAAGTTCCACGTGGTGGAGCTTGCCGACGGCAACGACTTCGATCAGATTCGCGCCGCCTTTGCCGAGGCTCGCGCTACCAAGGGTCAGCCGACCGCCATCATCGCCGAGACCATGAAGGGCAAGGGCGTCTCCTTTATGGAGAACCAGGTTGGCTGGCACGGTAAGGCCCCCAACGATGAACAGTTTGAGCAGGCCATGGCAGAGCTCACGGCCGCCGGAGAGGAGCTCTAGGATGGCAGACGTCAAGAAAATCGCCACGCGCGTAAGCTACGGCGAGGCCCTCGTCGAGCTCGCCAACGAGCACGATGACTTTGTGGTCCTCGACGCCGACCTGGCCGCCGCCACGCAGACCGGCAAATTTAAGGCCGCTTGCCCCGACCGCTTCTTCGACGTGGGTATCGCCGAGAGCAACCTGATGGGTGTTGCCGCCGGTATCGCGACCACCGGTCGTGTTGCCTTCGCGAGCACCTTTGCCATGTTCGCTGCCGGTCGCGCCTTTGAGCAGGTCCGCAACTCCATCGGCTACCCGCACCTTAACGTTAAGATCGGTGCCACGCACGCCGGTATCTCGGTGGGCGAGGATGGCGCCACGCACCAGTGCTGCGAGGATATCGCCCTGATGCGCGTCATCCCCGGCATGACCGTGATTGTTCCCGCCGACGACGTGGAGGCCCGCGCCGTGACGCGCGCCGCCTACGAGTGCGACGGTCCGGTGTACATGCGCTTCGCCCGTTTGGCCTCGCCGGTTATCAACGACCCCGAGACCTACAAGTTCGAGTTGGGTAAGGGCATTGTCATGCGCGAGGGCGCCGATGTGACCATCATCGCCTGCGGCCTGATGGTCGGCGAGGCTCTCGAGGCCGCCGAGCAGCTCGCTGCCGAGGGCATCGACGCCGAGGTCATCAACATGCACACCATCAAGCCCATCGATGCCGACCTGATCGTCAAGAGCGCCACCAAGACCGGCCACGTCGTGACCGTCGAGGAGCATTCTGTAATCGGTGGCCTGGGCAGCGCCGTTGCCGACGTCCTGTGCGAGCAGTGCCCGACGCCGCTCAAGAAGATCGGCGTCAACGACACCTTCGGTGAGTCTGGCCCGGGTGCCGAACTCTTGCACAAGTATGGCCTGGACGCCGCCAACATCGTGGCGACCACCAAAGAGTTCTTGGCATAAGGCAAGACGGATCTCAAGGACTGCTTCGCCAGAACTATAAAACTGTTTCGCCAGTACTATGGAAACCCGGCAGGGGCGCTCTCTTGGAGAGCGCCCCTGTTTCAGTTCAAGACTTTAGTCTGCTGGCCGCGCAGCGGCCAGCTTTGAACCACCCGCTAC
>CATYUU010000069.1:0-7932 GCA_958413455.1 uncultured Collinsella sp.
ATTAATGGATAGAAACGGATGTTCTATCGGGACACACATTTTGTCCTATAAGCCGCGTCCGTAGCGAGCCGGCGAGGGCGCCGACAGGCGGCCGAAGCCGGTGCGTATTTGCGCAGCAAATGCGCGGATGTCCCACCGCCCCTACCATGTGATTGCTTGCGAGCCCGTGTTCCCCAGGGATGCGGGCTCGCTTCTTTTAGATGCCGGTGGGGCTCTAAGTTGCGGTGGAATAGTTCCTGTTTTGGCAGTTTACCAGCCCATTTAGGGACTATTCCACCGCGACTTAGGTTGGTGTTCCCACATTTTCCGATGGAAAAAAGTGGTTGTCTCCCACATTTTCCGATGGAAAAACGTGGTTGTCTCCCACATTTTCCGATGGAAACTCCCAAATGGCCTTATACTGGCCGAGAGGGTTGGGAGGCAATATGCGGCGACAGCTTATGAGTGAACTTATCGCTTGGAAATCAAGGGCGAATCGCAAACCTCTCTTGCTTAAGGGAGCCCGCCAGACAGGAAAGACTTGGCTTCTTAACGAATTCGCAAGCCAGCAGTATCGAAACGTCATTCGTTTTGACTTTATGCTCGAGCCGAGCACACGCTCGCTGTTCGATGGGGACCTCGACCCCAAGCGCATCATCTCCCAGATAGAACTCCTACGTGGCCAAACCGTAACGCCGGAAGACACGCTCATCATCTTCGACGAAATCCAAGAGGCGCCACGCGGGATCACCGCGCTCAAGTACTTCAACGAACTTGCACCCGAATACCACATCGTGGCAGCCGGTTCCTATATGGGCCTCGCGCTCCGACGCGAAAACGAGTCATTTCCCGTTGGCAAAATCGACCAGCTCACCATGCGTCCCATGGGGTTTGCCGAGTTCGTTCGTGCCGTCGACGGCAACCCGCTCGCCGACGCCATCCTTGCCGCAGACATGAACCTTCTGGCAAACGTTGCCGAAAAGCTCGAACACTTGCTCAAGGAATACCTTGTTGTCGGCGGTATGCCCGAAGTTGTCTCCGCTTTCGCCGAGACACGCGACTTCATCGAAGCCCGAAGGCTTCAGCAGCAAATCATCGAGGCTTACGAATCCGATTTTGGCAAACATGCACCCGCCCGCATCGTCGAGCGCATGAGGTTGGTTTGGAAATCCCTTCCCGGCCAGCTTGCAAAGGAGAACAAGAAGTTTGTCTATGGCGCCCTTCGCCCCGGAGCGCGCGCACGCGATTTCGAGGAAAGCCTCCAGTGGCTCACGGACTACGGAATCGTTCATAAGGTGCCACGTGTTTCCGCTCTAAAGGCGCCGCTCTCGAGCTACGAAGACCTCTCGGGCTTCAAACTGTTCTGCATCGACACCGGCATCCTCGGAGCGCTCTCCGGTCTCTCTCCGGCCATCGTTCTTAACGGATCCGCTGTTTTTACCGAGTTCAAAGGTTCGCTGACCGAACAATACGTCGCGCAGGAGCTTTTGCTCCAGGACAAAACTCCCGCGTATTGGTCCTCTACCTCTGGCAATGCCGAAACCGACTTTGCCATCGACCATGCGGGAACCGTGCTTCCGTTTGAGGTCAAGGCGGCAGAGAACCTTAAAGCGAAGAGTCTGAAAATAGCCTGCGAAAAATTCAAGCTCGAGCGTTGCGTGAGGAGCTCCCTGGCGGCATATAGAGACGAGGGCATGCTCGTCAATATTCCGCTTTGGGAGATTGGGCAGATCGACAAGCTGGCATAGGCGCTGTGGGGACGCCCCGCAAGGACTGTCCCCAGGTGCCGGCTGTTGAGTTGCGGTGGAATAGGGACTGTTTGGTGCCCGAAAGGGCGATTTTAGTCCGTATTTCACCGCAACTTATTTAGAGGGTGCTGAGAGTGGGGGTCCAGCCGATGGTGGGGGTCGCGCCGTCGAGGGTCTCGTTGATGGTGGCGGCCATACCGGCGAGCAGGCTGTTCTCGCTTACGGTGAGCATGTCGTAACCGCCGGCACGCATGAGCTCGCGGATCACCACGGCGCCAGCCAGAATCACGCCCGCGCGTTTGGGCTGTACACCCGGTAGCGCGGCGATACCCTCCACATCCAGCGTAGATATACGATCGATGGCGGCCGAGATCTGCTCCATCGAAAGCTCGCGCAGGTGCACAAAGTTCGAGTCGTACGGCTCCAGTTCGTGGACCAGCGCCACGAGCGTGGTGACGGTGCCACCCACCGCGACCAGGCGCTCTGCACGCTCAAAATTGCTCGGCAGGCCCTCAAAATAGGCAGAGAACTGCTCGCCCGCCCACGCGGCAGCAGCCGCAAGCTCGTTCGTCGACGGCGGCAGCGCCGAGAAAAACCGCTCCGTCACGCGACGGCAACCGATGTCCAGCGAACGCGTTCCCTCCAGCGCAAAGACCCCGTGCTCCGGCGCGTACACGCCCGTCGCGAGCTCCGTGGATCCGCCGCCCGAATCGGCAACAATGATGCGCTCGCCGGCAAAGTCGTGCGCCACGCCAAAAAACGTCAGGCGTGCCTCGACCTCGCCCGGAATCACCTGTGGCTCAAGCCCCAAATCGCGCAGGCCGTCCAGCAGCAGTGCTGCGTTGGACGCATCGCGCGCGGCGCTCGTGCAGGTGGTGCAGATGCACGCGGCCCCAAAGGCACGAGCCTCGTCCACAAACATTCGGCACGCAGCGAGCACGCGTTCAACGGCCGCCTCGCAAAAGCGGCCCGTCGCGTCCACGCCCTCACCCAGGTCGGTAATCTCGGTATGCTTGGACGAGTCCACAATCGCTCCGCCCACGACCTGCGCTAATACCAGTCGCGACGACACCGTTCCCAGGTCGATCGCGGCCACCTTATAGCATTTGCAATTTGTCATTGCGAGCTCCCCTCCGGGCGCTATTTGCCGTTGGACACGACCGTCTGACCCTCGACGCCGTTAAACCCAAACAGCATGTCGAGCGCTTGGATGTACCACGGCGCGTCCTTACCGACTTCTTCGATTTCCTTGGCCACTTCGCTGGCCTTCTTGGCGTTTGAGGACTTTTTGCTCGACGAGGCATCCGAATCGTCGTCCAGGCCCTGCACTTCAATCCTCTTCTCACCGGGCATCACCAGGCCCAGGTCCTCGGATGCCGCGTCCTTGATACCCTCCTCCGAGAGCAGCTTGTCGACGCTTTTTTGCAGGTCGTCGTTATATTGCTCGCGAATCTCGACCTGCTTGGCCAAGATGTCGCTCGAGCGTTTTGCCACATACAGGTCGCGCACGGGGAAATACAGGCTCACGAGCGCCAGGGCGACGACAATGCCAACAAACAGCCCCCGCTGGGGACCGTGGGTAAAGTCGTAGATCGCCTTGACCACCGCGTTATCGTTGGCGTAATGCATGAAGTCCGAGCCCGAAAGACGGTTCGAGGGCCTACTAGACTTTTCATGCGTTTGAGCCGAGGAACGCTGAGCATGCTCCGAATGCGCCGGGCGCACCGAACGTGGCGGACGGTCCGTCGGCGTATTCATTTGAGCACGGGAGTGTGGGGCACTTGTCGGTCGCTGCATGGAGCGGTCGGCACCGGCGTAATCGGACCCGCCGAGCTGCACCGTGCGCGCACGGCGAGGTGACGGCTCACGCGAACCGGCGGAATAGTACCTGTTGTCGTAAATCTGATCCATGTGCGCCTTGTGCGGTTGAGGTTTGTTTGCGCTATGTCTTTTAGTTATAGCACGAGCGCGCGGAACGCCTTCGACGGCCCTCGCTCGACATAAAAAAGGCGCTGAGCCATATGGCCCAGCGCCCAATGGTGCTCAACAGCGCCCGGCGGGAGCGAAGCGAATCCGAGTCAGCCCCGCCCCGCGCACGCCGCTTGCCTAGCGAATGTTGTAGAACGCGGCCTTGCCGGCGTAGCGCGCGCTGCCCTCGAGCTCGTCCTCGATGCGGATGAGCTGGTTGTACTTGGCGATACGGTCGCTGCGGCACGGGGCGCCCGACTTGATCTGGCCGGCGTTGACGCCCACGACCAGGTCGGCGATCGTGGAGTCCTCGGTCTCGCCGGAGCGGTGGCTCACGATGCAAGCGTAACCGGCCTCCTTGGCGGTCTCGATGGCCTCGAGCGACTCGGTGAGCGTGCCGATCTGGTTGACCTTGACCAGGATCGCGTTGGCGGCACCCAACTCGATGCCCTTCTTGAGGCGCTCGGTGTTGGTGACGAACAGGTCGTCGCCCACCAGCTGCACCTTGTTGCCAATGCGGCGGGTAAGCTCGACCCAGCCGTCCCAGTCCTCCTCGGCCATGCCGTCCTCGATGGAGATGATGGGATAGGTGTCGACGAGCTTCTCCCAGTAATCAACCATCTGGGCGCTCGTGTACTCAACGCCCTCGCCCTTGAGCTCGTACATGCCGGTCTCGGCGTTGTAGAACTCGGTCGAGGCCGGATCCATGGCGTACATGAAGTCGACGCCGGGCTTAAAGCCAGCCTTCTCCACGGCCTTGGTGATGTACTCGAACGGCTCGGCATTGGTCTTGAGGTTGGGGGCAAAGCCGCCCTCGTCGCCCACGCCGCCGCCCAGGCCGGCCTCGTGCAGCACGCCCTTGAGGGTGTGGTAGACCTCGGCGCACCAACGCAGGCCCTCGGCAAAGCTCGGGGCGCCCACCGGCATGATCATGAACTCCTGGAAGTCAACGTTGTTGTCGGCATGCACGCCGCCGTTGAGGATGTTCATCATGGGCGTGGGCAACAGGTGGGCGTTGACGCCGCCCAGGTACTGGTACAGCGACAGACCCGCCGACTCGGCAGCGGCGCGGGCGACGGCCAGCGACACGCCCAGGATGGCGTTGGCACCGAGCTTGGTCTTGTTGGGGGTACCGTCCGCAGCAATCAGCGCGGCATCGACGGCGCGCTGGTCGAAGGCATCGAGGCCCACGACGGCGTTAGCGCACTCGTTGTTGACGTGCTCGACGGCCTGCGAAACGCCCTTGCCCAGGTAGCGGCCCTTGTCGCCGTCGCGCAGCTCGCAAGCTTCGAAAGCGCCGGTCGAAGCACCCGAAGGCACCATCGCGCGGCCAAAGCTGCCGTCCTCGAGCACGACCTCGACCTCGACGGTGGGATTGCCGCGGCTGTCGAGCACCTCGCGACCGTAGACGTCCAAAATATCGCTCATGTTGTCTCCCTCTCACTTGGAAACGGGTTGAATGCTTGGCGACCGACTGACCGCGCACCGTCGGTGTGCCTCCGTAAGTTAGCCATGTCGCACTTTTTTGCATTATGCCCTAAGTTAGCCGAGGGATACATATGAATTGGAGAAATCATTCTTTGGGGCGCTTGTTTTTTCACCGAGCATTCATCTCTAGAGGTCGCCCCCCCATTAAATTCTTCTATCGGCATACCGTCTTTACCTGGCTTGCGAATGAAAGTGTCAATATTGTGCTTTCACATCGTGCAAAGTTCTGGATATTGTGCTTTCACATCGTGCAAAGTTCTGGATATCGTGCAAATCTAAGGGTCTGAAGTTCTGGATATCGTGCATAATCAGGTTATAAAAGTTCTGGATATCGTGCACGAGGTAGCCATGCTTAAACGAAAAGCCTATGACAAACTACTAAAGTGGAAGCATGAAAGCACTGGTAAAACAGCACTTCTTATTGAAGGAGCCCGCCGTGTCGGCAAGAGCACGCTTGCCCGCACGTTTGGAGAAACCGAATACAAGTCCTGCCTTGTCATTGATTTCTTTCAAGCACCTGCCGAAGTTAAGCAATATTTTGAGGACTATCGCACTGACTTCGACTCGCTCTTCCTCTATCTCTCGGTTTTCTATAACGTCAAACTCTATGAACACGAGACGCTTATCGTCTTTGACGAGGTCCAGATGTACCCGCAAGCACGCGGACTCATCAAGTATCTCGTTGCAGACGGACGTTACGACTACATCGAAACTGGATCCCTGCTCAGCATCAAGCAGAACATTAAAGATATCGTCATCCCATCCGAGGAAGAGTCTCTGGAACTTGAGCCCCTCGACTTTGAGGAGTTTCTTTGGGGCATGGACGAAAAGGGGCTGGCCGATCTCATTCGCATGAGTTTTAACAAGATGAAGCCGCTCCCCGATGCCCTACATCGCAGAGCGCTCTCCCTTATGCGCGAATACATGCTTGTAGGCGGCATGCCTGAGCCGGTATCCATCTATGTTGAACAGCGCGCTTTTGCGCCCGTCGACGCTTCGAAGCGCCGAATCGTCCAGCTCTATCGCAACGATATCTCTCGTTTTGCAACCGGTTACGAATTCAAAGTCGTCTCCGTACTCGATGGCATCCCGGGTCAGCTCTCTAGGCACGAAAAACGATTCAAGCTTTCCTCACTTGATAAAAACGCACGCATGCGCACCTACGAAGAAGCTTTCTTTTGGCTGGCAGACGCGCGAATTGCCAATATCTGCTATGCCGCAAGCGAACCGAGCGTGGGCCTTTCACTCAGCATGGAGCAAACGGCCCTCAAGTGCTACATGGCAGACACCGGCCTGCTTGTAACGCTTGCCTTTTCTGACAACAACGATACCGATGAAGACGTTTACAGGGCCGTGCTTCGCGGCGACATCGGATTGAACGAAGGAATGCTTACCGAAAACTACGTTGCCCAATCTCTAAAGGCCAATGGACACAGGCTCTTCTTTTATTTCCAAAGCGGAAAGAAGGAGGGGGAGGAGCGCATGGAAATCGACTTCCTCGTTACCCGACCCTATGTCAATGCCGCCGGAAAGCCGCGCATCAGCCCCATCGAAGTTAAGTCGCCACGCAGATACGGAACCATCTCCCTCGACCGATTCCGCGCGCGCTTTAACAAGAAGATTGGGATGGCTTACGTGTTGCACCCTAAACAACTCGAGTGGGATGCCGAAGCGCAGCTGGCACATCTTCCGTTGTATATGGCTTTTTGCTTGTAGAGGCCTCTCTACGAATGGATGCCGTGAGAGACGCAGGCCTCACTCGCTTGCTTTTGCTTGGTCCCACAGGTCGTTGAGTTGAGCGGTTGAGCAGGCGGCGAGGTCATCGCCCGCCTCGTGCACGGCGGCCTCCATCGCAGCCCAACGGCGACGGAACTTTGCCGTGCTGGCGCGAAGGGCGCTCTCGGCGTCGATTCCTTCTTTGCGCGCAACGTTGACTAGGGCAAAGAGCAGGTCGCCAAACTCCATCTCGCGCTCGGGCGAGCCGGGCTCCTCGGCCTCAAACTCGGCACGCTCCTCGGCTACCTCGTCCCACACATCCTGGACCGTCTCCCATTCAAAGCCCACGGCCGCTGCCTTGCGCGACACCTTCTGCGCCTGCATCAGCGCCGGCAGATGCGTGGGCACGCCGTCGAGCAGGCCCTCAGGCGCAGCCTCGCCTGCTGCCACGGCCTTGTCCTTGGCAGCCTTCTCGGCAAGCTTGACCTCATCCCAGATCTTGAGCACCTCGTCGGAGCTATCGGCATCCGCATCGCCAAACACGTGTGGGTGGCGTCGGATGAGCTTGGCGTCGATATCGCACGCCACATCGGCCAGCGTAAACTCGCCGGCGTCCGCCGCAATCTGCGCATGCAGTACTACCTGCATGAGCACGTCGCCGAGCTCCTCGCGCAGATGCGTGGCATCATCGGCCTCGATGCAATCGAGCGCCTCGTAGGCTTCCTCGATCATGTTCTTGCCGATGCTCTGATGCGTCTGCTCGCGGTCCCACGGGCAACCGTCGGGCTGACGCAGGCGCCAAATGGTCTGCACCAGATGCTGCAGCTCGGCCGACGCGTCGACCAGCGTGGACAGGTCGCGCGAGCCCTCGGCATTTTGCTGAGCCATATGCTGTGCCATGGCTAGTCCTCCTCCATGATCACGTGGCGGAACGCGCCGCCCTCGTAGATGCCGTAGCTGTGCGAGCCATCCTTGGGAATGCTCACGCTGCCGGGGTTGAAGAACCACAGGCCCGGGTGCGCGGCGCTCTCCT
>CATYUU010000070.1:0-7832 GCA_958413455.1 uncultured Collinsella sp.
CAAAGACTTTGGTTAGGCCCACGTCCGAGGGGACTCGGTAACCTTCCGCATTTCTTTTACGGGGGTTAATGTAGGCAACAACAAAGCCAGAATAGTCATTATGACCGGCGAACGGTATTTTTTCTCCGATAAACGGTATTTATGCGGTACTTAGGGACGTTCCTTTTCTGCCGGCACTCGGGGACACTCCTCACTCTGGTGCATTGGGGACAGGTTTGTTTGCACCAGGTTGGTGCAGATTAACCTGGTCCCATTGCGCCAATTTCGTATGCACTAGATAAAGAGCTCGCATTCCTTCCGCACGACGCAAACCTTGCTCAGCATCTGGGAAACAGCGGATAGCTTGTTGGGATCAAGCTTACGAGCGCCTCGCGGACATACGGCAATGCAGCGCATGCAGGAGATGCACGCCTCGCCAGCTGCTCGTTTGGGGTCACCATTGTCGATAGCACAAACGGGGCACGCCGCGGCGCATGCACCGCAGGAGACGCAATCCTCTGTTGCCTCGGGTGCCATGCGGTGACCTCCAGCTTGTTTATAAGGACGATTGCCGGGGATAGAGGGCTCGGACGCATCCTCAGCCAACAGCTTATGCTGAATTTGCTGAGCAAACTCAGCAAGCTGCGCCGCATCCTGCGCATCCGGACGACCGGCAGCAAACTGTCGCGCAATGGAATGTTCTGCAATGGCTGCAACTGCCGCGATCACCCGGAATCCCGCATGCTTCGCAACGTCCTCCAGCTCTACGAGCGTGTCCTCAAACGCGCGGTTTCCGTATACACAAACCAAAACAGCCCGAGCCCCGTTGCCGCGCACCATGCCCAACCGGTCAGCCACCACAGCCGGGATTCTACCGGCATACGCCGGCACAGAGATTACGGCCACGTCGTCCTCAGTCATCGAGACAGCGTTGAAATCCAACCCGCTACCGGTCAGATCGACGGTAACGGTATTCTTGCCCAGTGCTCCGGCCACAAGGCCTGACACCTTCTGCGTTCCACCCGTCGGACTAAACACAATTTCGAATACGCTCATCGAGGCACCCTCCCCTACGCCTGGCAACGCGTCAAGCCGCTTTCACATCCAGCCAGAGTATACGGCACGTGGGGTCCCCGTTTTGATGCACCAAGCACCCCAATGCACCCACCCTACACTGTCTGCCTCTTCGTTTTGTATAAATTACGGTACAGATTGTATATATTTACGGGATACCGCTGTGTTCTCCTGAGGTACCCCATCCTGGCCCGTGCAAAAAACGGAGTATTCTGCAACGTAACCACGCCAGCACCGCCGCGGGTGGGCAAAACTGTAGGGCGCCGTATCATTCTAAGTCCCGACATGGCGAGAATGACGCGCCCCTGCTCCGGAAAACGGCGAAATCTGACTCAGAAAGCTCGCCAGGGATATCGGAAGGCCACCGTTGGCGACGTCGAATCATATGCAGACAACTCGAACTGCAGAATACTCCAAAAAATGCACGGCGCACCCCATGGGACCCATTGCCGCATGGCAGGAAACAGGTCCACGGCATCCTCTAGATGCATTCCCGAGGAAATCACATTTGAACTAGCGATCGGATACGACAAACAAAAAGGGCCCCGAGCGTAGTTGCTCGGGACCCTTGGTTCACCTCGCTCTAGCGGGCGATGCGTATGTTACTTGCGCTTGCCGCCGCCGTCACCGGGACGACGGGAGCTGCTACCACGCTTGCCGCCACGGCTGTTGCCATAGCTGCCGCGGTTATCGCGACCGCCGGCGCGGCCGCCACGGGAACCGGCCTGGTTGCCGCCGCGACCACCACGGTAGCCGCCGCGACGCTCTTCGCGGGTATCGTCGTAGTTGCGCCAATCATCGCGACGATCGCGGCTGGCACGCGGGTCACGACGATCGCGCGACTCGTTAGAACGACCAGCGCCGCCGCGGCCGCCATTGCCGCGAGCACCCTCGCGACGCTCGCCGCCGCGGCTACCGCGCTCTTCAAAGCGCTTGCCGCCACGGGACTCACCGCCACGGGCACCTCGCTCACCGCGGCTCTCGCCGCCGCGATGCTCATCACGGCCACCGCGCTCGTCATCGCGACCGGAACGACGACGGTCGCCCGCACCACGCTTGCCGCTACGCGAGCCACGGCCCTCGTCCTCGCGCTCGACACGACGACGGCCACCGCGATCCTCGTCCTCGCGGCGGCGGCGATGCGCCTCGCCCTGGAACTGCTTGGCACGACGCTCGGCACGGTTGCCACGCGGGGCCTGCTTGACGGCGTCAGCACCGCCGCGCTCCTCGGCAGCCACCTCGCGGGCCACGCTCTCAACAGCCTCGTCCACGCGAGCCTGAACGCCTTCGCGCACGCGGGTCTTGCCGCCGCGCTTGGGACGGCTCGGACGCTCGCCGTCGCCGCGGCGCTCGTCGCGACCGCGGTTGGAACGACCGGCCACATCGCCGTAGTCATCGCCGTTGCGCTTGCCGTCGCGACGTGCCTGCTCAAGCTTCTTCTTGCTCTTGGACTTGCCGCGCTTGGTCTTCTTCTTCACCTTAAAGGCGGCAGGATCGCGCTCGGGGTCAACGGCGGGCGGGTTGGGGCCCACGTGCAGGTCGCCGGCTTCGTAAATATCGGCCGTCTTGTCCATGAGCTTCTCGATCTCGTAGAACTCGTCCACGTCCTGCTCAGTCACAAACGTAATGGCCCAGCCCAGCTCGCCGGCGCGGCCCGTACGGCCAATGCGGTGGATATAGTCGGTCGGCTCGGCCGGCACGTCAAAGTTCACGACGTAGCGCACGTCGCTAATGTCGATACCGCGGGCGAGCACGTCGGTCGCCACCAGTACGTCGACGGTGCCGTCGCGGAAGGCCGAAAGCGCGCGCTCGCGCTGGGCCTGGCTGCGGTTGCCGTGAATCGCGGCGGCCTTGATGCCCTTACGCTCCAGACGACGGCAGCAGCTGTCGGCGCGGTGCTTGGTGCGCATAAAGACGATAGTGCGCTCCGGGCCCTCCTTCTTGAGGAACTCGGGCAGCAGATTGTTCTTGGCCTCGATGGACACCGGGAATACAAACTGGTCGACGGTGTCGGCGGTCGACGTGGCGGGCGCGATCTCCACGCGTGCCGGGTCGCTCACCAGGTCGGTGATCTCGCCCACGGCCTCCTCGTCGAGCGTGGCCGAGAACAGCAGCGTCTGACGCTCGGCCGGCGTCTCGCGCACAATGCGGCGGACGGCGGGCAAAAAGCCCATGTCGAGCATGCGGTCGGCCTCATCCAGCACCAGCACCTTGACCTCGTCCAGGTGGCAGGCGCCCTGCTCGATCAGGTCAACCAGACGGCCCGGCGTGGCGACCAGGATGTCGCAGCCGTACTTGAGCGCCGCGGTCTGCGGCTTGTAGCTCACGCCGCCCACGACGGTCACGGCGACATGGCCGGTGACGTCGGCAATCTTGCTCGCGACCTCGTCGATCTGCTGGGCAAGCTCGCGCGTGGGGGTGATGACGAGCATCACGGGGCCGCGACCGTTGCCCTCGGGCTTCTTGGCGCCGCGACGGCGGTTGCGACCGCCACGCTCGCGCACGGGCTTGGGCGGAGCGATGTGCTCCAGGTTGTTCATGGTCGGCAGCAAAAAGGCGGCCGTCTTGCCGGTGCCGGTCTGAGCGGCGGCAAGCAAGTCGCGGCCCTCGAGTACCACGGGGATCGAACCGGCCTGAACAGGCGTCGGCGCCGTGTAGCCCAGGTTCTCGATGGCACGAAGCATTTCGTCGGAAAGTCCCAGCTCGTCAAAGGCGGGCAGACTCTCGGTAGCGGACTCGACGGCCTGGGCGGCACTGGCCTCATCGGCGGCATCGAAGGCAGCCTGGGTCATGGCCTCGCGGGTCTCGTCCAGAATCTCGGCGTCGGTGACGTCGGATACAGAATTACGCATATGTTGTTGTTCCTTATCTGCACGCGCAAAGGGCACGGCATGCGGCCGCGCGGGCGTGCTTGGTAGTGCGCTAATACATACAAAAACAGGTGCGCACAGAGAGGACGTTGCTCAGCACGCTGGCGATCGCTTTGGCAGCCCTATCACGCGCCGTCCAGACGCAGCAGCTCTAAGCGATGGAGCAGATTCGCCGCCGGTTAGTATACCCGTGCTTCGCATGCCCCCACGTAAACCACAGATGACGAGGCGGACGAGGTGGGCCCGGCTGATTGTCTCAATCTGTAACATCTACAGGGCAAATCTTCCTCTACGTGTTACAGATCGAGACAAACGGTCGACACGGTTCACAAGCGTCTCAATCTGTAACAATTACCGAGTAAAATCGGTCCTAATTGTTATAGATCAAGACAGAGGGGGATTTCCGTCCAGTCCAAACCAAATCTCTCAGTCTTCCTGTAATTTCGAACATGTGGCCTATAATGTTGCTTTGGTTACGCTATATATTGCGCGGCCATTTAATACGTCGCCCACCGGGGGCCATTAATTCCTATCGCCATATTGGCTAGGAAGCAATCAAAGGAGGTATCCGTGGCAGCAGAGACGCCTTGCTCGGTCCTCTATAACGATATTCGCTCGTTCGGCGGTCTTAAACATCTCGAGATCGCCCGAATGCTTATCAATGGAAACTCTTATCTCGGCAGTACCCTGCTCGAGAAATGCTCTTCCAACCGCTCGTATCTCACCCGTTACATCGTCCATCGCAAGCCTGACCAGTGCGCGCCCTCCATCTACAGCGACTTTACCGTCACCACGCTCAACCTTTCCTCGGCAATCTGCAGCAAGCTCGGCGGCGGCGAGTCCGCCTATCGGGCAATCGCCGAGCACTATCGCGGTCCGGCCGCCAACGAAATGATGTCGGCTCTCGCCAGCTACAAGCTGGACAGCCGCCTATATGCAAATGCCCTCAATCGCATCGACAACTTTGACGGCAATACCGTGCGCGAGAAAAGCACGCTTTACCTTATGCTCTTTGTGGCAACGGGGGCGCTCGCCGATCCCGTTCAGGGCGTGGCCACAGTCGAGCGCTTTTGCGACAACAAGACGGGCGGGCACTTTGGCACCACCGAAACTACCGTCGGACGTGGCTTTATGAGCAGCCTGGAGCAGCCGCGCACCGTCGCCCCCAACCTCGGTCTGCTCAGAACCCATGCCGACAACTGCGCCGACATGCAAATCCATCCCCTCACACGCGATCCGCGCGGCACCGTGATTGGTTCTTTGCCCAAAACCTCGCCCAGCATCACCGATGTGGGCGCCGACGCATCGCGCGAGCATCTTCGCATTTGGCTTGAGGGTGAGCACTGGTACGCCCAGGGCCTTGGATCGACCAACGGCACGGTACTCGAATCGGGTGCAGGCGACGGCGATATTGTGATTGAGCCGCCGCGCGACCAACGCGAGCCCGGCAAGATCTATCCCCCAGTGGAAATCGAAAACAGCGACAGGCTCCATCTGGGTCTCTACACGACATTCCTTGTCATTGTGGACTAGAGCGGACGGCGATCGAAAGACGGTCGCCGTCCGTCTTTCGTCTTCTACCTTCTGCGTCGTAAACGACAATGCTCAGCGGTATACGTGGGCAGTGCGGCTATCATGGTACTTTACCGATATCCGCACTGCTCGCGTATACGTGCGGCAACCCATGCCAGACAAAGGAACGCCATGGATACTACCGATAGCGCCTATGGCGACAAACTCATCCGTCTCGATACGTTCGATACCGCCGTGGCGGTCGACCCCAGCGCCGAGGACGACGCCAAACGTCGGTTTATGACGCTTATTCTCCAGACGGCCCACCGCAACAACGGCAACATCGGGCACGTGCTGCGCGCGACCAACACGAGCGGCGAGGTCTTTGCCGTCAAGCTACTCAAGGACAACGCCATCCTTTCCGGCCAAGCCCCCGACCGCTCCGCCGAGCAATCGGCAGCGCACCTGGCCAGCACCGCCGCGCTGTTCGAGGAGTACCGTCATCTGTGTACCGTCTCGCACCTGCGCGGATTTCCGCGCGTCTATGGCTACGGATCGTGCGAGGATGACCCTCTCATCCTCATGGAGTGGGTCGAGGGCACCTCGCTCAAGCAGGCGCTGCCCCTGCTTCCGCACGACGCCTCGGGCGGGCTGACCACCCAGATGGTCGCCGCCGTCGGAAACGCCGTGCTTCGTGCGCTCTTGATGACCCAAGGCCTCGTGAATCCGGTCATCCATCGCGACCTGTCGCCTGCCAATATCATGTTCCGCACCACTAGCCGAACGCTCGAGCAGCAGATTGCTGATTGTTCCTTTGACCCCTGCCTCATCGACATGGGCTCCGCGACCATGGCTCTCGGCGACGACACGATCACCCGGCGCGCCGACATCTGGCGTTTTGCCACGCCCGCATACGCCGCGCCCGAGATGCTCACGCAGGATATCGAAGGCATCGCGGCCCTTCGCCGTTCGCCGGCAATCGACGTCTATGCGCTTTCGAGCATTCTGTACCAGCTCTACAGCGGTCGCAAACCGTTTGACTTTGAGTCGACGGACGCCGCTGCAACCGGCTCGTTCTATCTCGTAAAGACCAAGACCAAGCCGGCACCGCTCGAGCCGCGCTGCGAGGGCGATGAGGCGCTCGTCCAGATCATCATGAAGGGTCTCTCAGTCGAGCAGTGCGATCGTCCCACCGAGCAGCAGATGCTCGAGGTGCTCTCGGCATACCTCACCGATGCCGAATCCGAGGGCCGCGAGGGCGCGGGCAGTGACGCCGCAATCGACATCGACTCCGGTACGCACTTTAAGGTCGACGTCGCCGGCAAGCGCGCGCGAGAGATCCTGGAGCAGGCCCGGCACGATGCCATGACCCGCCGCCGGTTTATTATCGGTGGCGTCGTTGCAGCCGTTGCGGGGCTCAGCGTCATTGGGGCGGCGACCCATGGCTTTGGCATCCCCGACTACCTGGACGGCATCCGCGGTTCGCTTGACGACTACACCTGGGATCAGCTGCAGGAGATTTCGCTCAAGATTAAGGCCGCCGAGACCCGTAGCGAGGCACGCGAGATTGCCAAGCGCTATCACCTGCTCGATGCCGATGGGCATATCCCCTATCCGTGTACCAAACGTGTCACGCTCACCAACGGGCTGCAGGTTGGCGCGCAGCTTGTGGGCATCCGCCACGATGAGCTTCTGGACGGGACGGGCAAGGCCGGACTGACGTTTATGTTCGATGCGGGTATTGCCGAGCGCAACGCTGCGGCTGAACCGCCGAGCGCCGGCTGGGCAGATTGCGAGCTACGGGAATGGCTCAACGGCGACGGCCTTAAGCTGCTGCCCAACGAGTTGCGCGCACTCATTAAAGGGGTCAAGAAGGTCTCGAACAATGTGGGCGCCGCCAACAGCGCATCGTGCCTGAGCGAGCTGCCCGCAACTCTTTGGCTGCCCGCCATGGTCGAGCTGTGCGGAGTGCAGCCGCCCGAGTCGTTTACCGAGGGCTTTCACTACCTGGCCGACATCTATAACGGCGAAGGCAAGGAGTATCAGCTCTTCCGCGAGCTCAAGGTGAGCCCGTATTCCACGAACGAGACGATGGTCCGCCAGTGGAAGGGCAAGGACACCTGCTGGTGGGAGCGCACGGTGAGCCCCGACTCATCGGAGACCGAAGGCACGCTCTACATAAACCGTGTGGGCCACGACGGCGACGCCTTTACGTACGCAACGCCTGCGGACAAGCCAAACAAACGAACCTGTGTGATCCCCGGATTCTGCATCTAGCGAGCGGGCGTCTTGCCGTGACGGGACCCCTCCCCGGCAATTGTCTTGATCTGTAACACTAGCTCGGCAGATACGGGTCTAGATGTTACAGAACGAGACAAACCCCAACCCCGCGAGACA
>CATYUU010000071.1:0-7443 GCA_958413455.1 uncultured Collinsella sp.
CAAAGGAAAGCACTTAATGTGCTTTCCGTCTTGCGCAGGACTGTAGAGCAGGAAAGTTCATATGCGCCGCCCGGCTCCCGCGGCTCTCAGGGGCATCTCTCATGCAAAAACTGTCGTGGGGTAAAGACCGAGGTCAGTGGCGTTTTATACCGAGAAATCCAAAAAAGTTGAAAATTCATTACAAATTTGCGTTGACTTTAGGTAACTAAAGTTTCATACTCCTTTTCAACCACTGGGGGATGTGAACACGCACGGATCGTTCGCATCATGATTGAAGAGGATTTCTTAGACATGTTCACGCATCAGCTAAACATTATCAGCGTAGTAATTATCTGATGCGGGTTAGCACATACAGCTAGCCCGTACGATAACGGGCGGCTGATGAAGATGAGGGCCGTCGAGCGCAACCGACGGCCCTCATTTTTTATGTCTGGGAAGTTCTTTTTAGAGGAGGAAATGTAATGAACGGAGTTTTGCTCATGGTTGTGGCCGCGGCGGTGCTCGCCTGCGGCTATCTGGGCTATGGCCGATGGCTGGCCAACAAGTGGGGCGTTGACAAAGAGGCCCTCACGCCGGCCAAGCGCATGAAGGACGGCAACAGCTTCTCACCCGTCTCCGCCTTCACCGCGTTCTCGCACCAGTTCAGCTCGATCTGCGGTGCCGGCCCTGTTACGGGTACGATCGTCGCCATGGCCTTTGGCTGGCTTCCCGTCGTGCTCTGGGTCCTCGTCGGCGGCATCTTCTTTGGCGCCGTCCACGACTTTGGCGCCCTGTACGCCTCGATGAAGAACAACGGCAAGTCCCTGGCTCAGCTCATCGAGAAGTACATCGGCAAGACCGGCCGTCGCCTGTTCCTGCTGTTCTGCTGGCTGTTCTGCATCATTGTCATCGCCGCTTTCACCGACATGGTCTGCAAGACGTTCATGTTCACCCCGGCCGTTGACGCTTCTGGTGCTGCTACCGGTGCCATCGACTTCACCAAGTCCTATGCCGCCGGCTGCGCTGGTACCATTTCCATCCTGTTCACCTTCGTCGCTATCGCCTTTGGTTGGGCCCAGAAGAAGTTCAACCTCACCGGCGCTGCCGAGTTCGTCACCGGCGTGGTCCTCATGGTTCTCATGTTCGCCGTCGGTATGCAGTTCCCGGTCTACCTGGATAAGTTCCAGTGGTTCGCCGTCGTCATGGTCTACCTGGTCTTCGCTGGCGCTATGCCCATCCAGATGCTCAAGACCCCGCGTGACTACCTTACTTCCATCATGATGATCGTCATGATCGTCTGCGCTGTCCTCGGCATCGTCGTCCTGGGCGTCAACGGTCAGGCCACTATCACCGCTCCGGTCTTCACCGGCTTCTCCACTGCCTCCGGCATGATGTTCCCGGTCCTGTTCGTCTCCGTCGCTTGCGGTGCTCTCTCCGGTTTCCACAGCCTCGTATCTTCGGGCACCTCTTCTAAGCAGGTCGAGAAGGAGCAGGACGCCGTCAAGGTCGGTTACGGCGCCATGATCGTCGAGTCCTTCGTCGGCATCCTTGCCATCATCGTCGCCGGCATCATGTTCTCCGATATGAACACCGCCGGTACTGGCGCTCTCAACGCCGGTGTCGCTTCCACCCCGTTCCAGATCTTCGCCGCCGGCATCTCCCGCGGTATGCAGGCCTTCGGCGTTGACGGCACGCTCGCAACCGTCTTCATGACCATGAACGTTTCCGCTCTGGCCCTGACCTCGCTCGATGCCGTCGCCCGCATCGCTCGCACCTCGTTCTCCGAGTTCTTTGCCCAGACCAACGACGCCCTGGCCATCGAGTCCAAGGCCGGCTACATGAAGGTCCTCGGCAACCCCTGGTTCGCCACGGTCGTTACCCTGCTTCCTGGCCTCGCCCTCGCCTTTGGTGGCTATGCCAACATCTGGCCGCTCTTTGGTGCTTCTAACCAGCTGCTCGGCGGTATGACCATGATCACCCTCGCCGTGTTCTGTAAGTGCACCGGCCGCAAGGGTTGGATGCTCTACGTGCCCGTCGCCTTCCTGCTCTGCTGCACCTTCACTTCGCTGGTCCAGAGCGCCATGGGCTGCATGACCGCCGTCCAGGCCTACGGTTTCTTCGGCACCATCCCGGCTACCGCCACCACGGCTGCCGTTTCCGTCGCCGCTACCAAGGGCCTGCAGCTCGTCTTCGCCGTCCTGCTGATGGTCCTGGGCCTCATCGTTGCCGTCAACTGCCTCAAGGAGTTCTTCGGCAAGGAGGCCGGTTCCATGCCCGACGAGGAGCCCGAGTGGTCCGAGATGGGCAAAGTCGAGTATGGCCGCGCCGCTGCCGCCGAGGCTCCCGCCGACGCCGAGGCTGCCAAGGCGTAATCGACCTGACGAGTTGAACGTCACATCTATACAACTCGATAAGACCGGGTCCGCGGCTGCGCGGGCTCGGTCTTTTTTCATGCAAAAGCGGGCGATGCCCGAGTGTTCTAGCAGATGTTTTGCGTGGATAAGGGCGCGCGTTGTACCATATAGACGTATATGTGTACATATGAAAGGGGCCCCGTGGCCAAGACGGTATATTCCGATAACCAAAATAATGTCGATGCCCTGGCTGAGCGTCTGAGCAGCCAGACGTCGCTTTCTGCCGAGCGCGCCAAGCTAGTTGCCTACGACCTGCTCTGCCGCAAGGCACTCAAGATCAAGTCGAGCGCGCTGGCGCAGATTTTCCGCTCCGTCGATAAGGAATGCGACACCAAGGCGATGCGCGACGAACTCATCGCGGCAAAGATCGTTACCAAGATCGAGGGCAGCGGCATTAACGGACGTCCGGCGTTCTATACCATTCATGCCGAGATAAGTGATGCTCAGGAGCAGCTTGCCGAGGCTGTCGAAGAGGCCGTCGAGGACGCTGTCGAGGCGCCCGCTTCGGTGGAAACGGCCCCGCGCGAGCATGTCGATACCGACGAGCTGCTCGATGAGAACGTCGTTCGCGCCTTTACGGCCAAGGCCGGCCGCGGCGGTTTTGGTGGGGGCGGAAAGCGCGATGCTCAGCGCCGTGCCCAGCAGGAGCGCTTCCGTCGTGCCGTGGCTCAAAAGGATGAACTCGATACCGAGACTGTTGTGACCGAGGTTGCCGCTGAGTCGCAAAAGCCCGTGGAGGAGCAAAAGCCCGTGGAGGCCCAAGAGCCCAAGCGTCGTCGCGGTGCTCACTTTAAGGCTGTGCAGCAGGATGTCGCGCATGAGGCTGAAGAGCCTTCCGAGGTTGCAGGCGATGCTGAGGAGTCTGCCAAGAGGGTTTCGGGTTCGTGTCGTCCCGGCCGCGGTTTTGCGGGGCGCGCGTATCCCATAAAGCGTCAGGAGAAGGGCGAGCCGGCTTCGACCGCTCAGGCCGATAAGGCCGAACAAACTGAGAAAACCGTTGAGCCGGTGGCTTGCGAGCAGCAACCTTCCGAGTCGCAGTCTGCGGCTGACACCGAGGTCAAAGCTCAACAGTCCGCTGATAAGCAGACAGGGGAGAGCGCCTCAAGCAAGCCCCGCCGCCGTCGTCACCGCGGCGGTCGTGGCTCAAATGCCGAGGCCGCGGCCGAGAAGGCAGCGATGCAAAGCAAGGATGCGAAGGCTGAGGCCCTGGTGGAGCAGCCCAAGCGCCAGCCGGCGAAGGGGGACAAGCCCGAGCGCTCGCAAAAGGGTCCGTCCGCGCCAAAGCAAGAGCGCAAAGCTCAGGCGGATTCCAAGCGCAAATCCCAGGCGCAGCCCAAACCGACTGCAAACGATGCGGCCGCCCAGCAGCCTGAGCTGCCCGCTCATGGCGAGGTTTCGGCGTTTGCTCTGGCCCGTGTCCTGGGCAGGCAGCTGCTCAAGGTCGTTCCCACGCCTACGGCGCTCTCCAAGATTAAGGAGCAGCAGACTCAAATCGTTAAGGTCGAGGGCAAGGACGGCAATAAGGCTCCGCAGCGCACTCAGCACAACGAGATGTCCAACCGCAAGATTGCCGAGGAGATTGCGATCATCCAGGCTTGGATAGAGCAGAATCGCGGCGCCGACACGCCGGTCGCTTCGCGTCGCCAGCGCGCCTACCAGATCTTTAACGATGAGAAGGCCTTTGACGGCAAACACGGCGAGCGCCTGATTCGGCGTATGACCGAAAAGGGCATCAGCATGCAGGCAATCAAGGTTGCTCCCAACCGTCCTGTGCACTTTACGGGCTTCTTTACGCTGGGCGCCGACAAGCCGTTCATTATGGTTGAGAACCTGGACACCTATGACGAGATCGTCAAGCTCCTGCGCGGCCGCAAGCACGCCAAGCTTTTTGGCACCAAGGTGGGTGGCGTGATCTTTGGCGGCGGCTGCAAGGCGAGCGTTTCACACGCACTGGATGATTATCTGGCCGAGATCGGCTATCGCTTTAACTATGTCTACTACGTGGGCGACATTGACCGAGAGGGTGCGCGCATTGTCGAGCAGACCCGTAACGCCAATGTGGTTGAGATTCGCCTGCATGCCGGTATGTATCGCGCCATGCTCGCCGAGCACAAGCGTCGCGTGAAAGCTGGCGGCGAGTGCGAGCCCGCAGCTGCCAACCAGGGTGTGCCGCAGAACCTGGCTGCGACGATCAAAGATCTGCCCATGGTCACGCGCGTGCAGTTCCGCAACGTGCTGCGCGAGGGCGGACGCATTCCGCAGGAGATTCTGATGACCGCCGACTATCGGGATGGCGACTCGGGAAGCTTCGACCGCATGCTGAACAACTAGATTCCGCCGGCCCCGGGAGAGCGGGGACACCGGCTTAGGTTTCCTGCTCTACAGTCCTGCTCACGACGGAGGCCACATTAAGTGGCCTCCTGTTCGTGCGGAACTCGCGATAAACCTAAGCCGGTGTCCCCGCTCTCCCGGGGCCTGTGGTTACTTGGTTGTTGCATGCGGCTCGCTTTTCGGAACAGGGCTGATAATTCTAGATGCAAGGCGCTCTTGGTCGTTATGGGCCTGGGGCGTCTGTCTTATATAGGTAGATTCCTTGCGGGTTCGAATCCCTCCGCTTGGCGGCGTTGGCTCGATTTTCTTAACGCGAGGAGCTCTCGGTCGATGTGAGACGGAGGGATTCCGCGTCCGCCTGCCGGCGGCCGCGCCCCGCTGCGTCGCTTCGCTCCTTGCGTGCTGCGCTGGAAAACGCTTCGCGTTTCCTCAGCTCCGCACCCTTGCGGGTTCGAATCCCTCCGCATGCCCACGAAAAAGCGCTCCAGGTTCATAAGAGCCTGGAGCGCTATGTTCTTTGGGGCTGGGACGGAGGGATTCGAACCCCCAACAGCCGGCACCAAAAACCGGAGTTCTACCGTTGAACTACGTCCCAATGTGTGGTGTTGCCCAAAAGCAACCCGTTTAGTTTACCTAATCTGCGAGGGCATCGCAAACGCCATCGAGCAGGCGTACGGCGAGTGTCTGCGCATCACTTGCGGTGAAGGTTCCGTTGTAGCGCGTCATGCCCGTGAGCTCAATGCGGATGCGCGCGGGCTTTTGCTGCGCGGCGACATTGGCGGTGCGGATGCGCTGTGCAAGGTTGTGACACTCGGCAAGGGCGATCGTGGCGCGCGGCGCAGCATCTGCGGGCAGCTCATCGCTTGCGATCTCGAGCACCAGATCCACGTCGGTCGGAACCTCGGAATCGCAAAGCATCATGCCGCTGCTGTCGGTCGTCGCCGTGGCGATGTTCCACATGCGCGATGCAACGCTACGCGCGATGGGGTCCTCACCGATGACGGCAATCTGGAAGCGCTCGAGAACGTTGGCGGCGCGGGCAAAGCCGATGCGCGACTCGGCCTCGGTAACCGAGGGCTTGCCCTCCCACACGTGATGCAGGCGGTTGATATAGGCGTAGGTATCCTGGAACGCCATGCCATCGGCAAACAGGCCGACATTTTCTTGGAACTGCTGCAGAGCGGCCTCGGTGTGCGGGCCAAAATAGCCGTCGTCCTCACCGCAGGCAAAGCCCAAAACGTTGAGCGCGCGCTGCAGGGCCTGAACGTCGGCACCATGGAAATTGGGCATACGCAGATAGAGCGTACGATCGCCCAGTTTATACGAGGCGTCGACCAGGGCACTCCAGCAGGGAATGTCAACGGCGTGACCGGCGGCAAGACCGCTGTCGAGCCTAAAGGTGCCAACGGCCTGCTCGGTGGTGGCGCCAAAGCGCTTATCGGCGACCTCGGTGTCATCGATTGTATAGCCGAGCTGCAGAAGGCGGGACTGGACGTCCTCGACGGCTGCTCCCTGCATGCCCGTTGTAATAGGTTCCATGAACGAACCCCTTTCGGCGTACCATTCGTACTATTTGAGCGTGTGTCGGATAGACAACGCAAAGGGATGCATAAACATGCACTCAACAGTGTAGCAAGTTGTACCCAAATACGCTGCTGACAGGTTTTATAACCCCCGCTAGTTGAGTCGCTCCACAAAGAAATCTGCCATGGAGAGGAACAGCTCGCGTGCGTGCGGATCAAGCTCAACGTTTTCGATGGCCGCTTTGGCTTTAGCGGTCAGGTCGAGCGCGTAAGTGTGGGCGTAATCGATGGAGCCGGTCTGCTGGAAGATCTCCACGGCGCGTGCAAGTTGCACGGGGTCCTCGGTGCCCGAGGAAAGGATTGCCTCGACCTCGTCGTGATAACGCTCGTCTGACAGGGCGTGCACGGCGACGAGGGTGCGCTTGCCCTCTGTGATATCGGTGCGGAAGTCCTTGTTGGCGGCCTCTTTGGTGCCGATCAAGTTGAGCAGGTCGTCTTGAATTTGGAAGGCAAGGCCCGTGTGCAGGCCAAAGGCGCGCAGCGCCTCAATCTGCTCCTCGCTGCCGCCGCCGATAATGGCTCCGGCGGCAAGTGGCGTGGCTCCGCTGTAGTACGCGGTCTTGTGCGTCGCCATGTCCAGATAATCGTCGACCGAGATGTCAAAGCGCCCGTCGCGGACCCAACCCAGGTCGAGCGCCTGACCCTCGATGGTTCGGACGATCATCTCGGTGAGCTCGTGGAGCACGCGGAGTTTCACGTCTGCCTCGAGCGTGGGGTCGTCGAGAACCGTCTTGGTGACCATGGTGAGCGCTAGGTCGCCGCAGTTGATGGCAAGCCCCGTGCCCTCGGTAAGGTGCATGCAGGGCTTGCCGCGACGCAGTTGGCCGTTGTCGGCGATGTCGTCATGGATAAGCGCTCCCGATTGAAAGTGCTCGATAGCTGCCGCCGCGCTGCGGGCGCTCTCAAAGCTGCCGCCTACCGCGGTGGCGGCGAGCATGCAGATGAGCGGGCGGTGGCGCTTGCCGGCATTGGCCGTAAATGCTGAGAGCGGGGTATACAGGTAACGCTCGATATCGGCGAAAGTTGCCTGTCCGTCAAAGAACGTGGCCAGATAGTCGTTAATCTGGTCAAAGTGCTGGGCTAAAAAGCTGGTAAACGGACTGGACACGGGTTCTCGCATTCTTTCTTAGGTTGCA
>CATYUU010000072.1:0-7209 GCA_958413455.1 uncultured Collinsella sp.
GAGCACGGCGCCGCCCACGATGATCTTGACGCCCGGGACCTCGGCATGAAGTAGCTTGATGGTCTCCTCCATGGCGACGACCGTGGTGGTCATAAGCGCCGAGAGGCCGACGAGCTTGATGTCGCGCTCCTGTACGGTCCTGAGCACCTCTTGCGGGTCGACGTCACGGCCTAGGTCAAAGACGGTATAGCCGTAGTTATCGAGCAGCATCTTAACGATGTTCTTACCGATATCGTGGATATCGCCTTTAACGGTGGCCACGCAGATCTTACCCTTATCGGCAATCTCGCCGGCGGGCATCAGGCGCTTGATGGTATCGAAGCCCACGCGCGCGGCCTCGGCCGAGGCCATAAGCTGCGGCAAGAAGAACTTGCCCTGGTCAAAGAGGACTCCGACCTCGTCGAGGGCGGGGATAAAGTGGTTGTTGATGAGGTCCATGGCGTCGTGATCTGCCAGCAGACGCTCGGTCTCGGCCGCGATTTCGCCCTTGCGGCCCGAGACGACCATGTGGCGGATGGGGTCATCATCGGCGCTTGCGGTGGTGCTTGCGGCAGGCGCGGCATCGCTCGATGCTGACTGAGCGGCCGCCGGGTTGGCGGCGATCTTGTACGGGTCGGTCCAGCCGGCGTAGCGCTCGATGTATCCGGTCGAGCCCTCGTCCTCGACGTTCAGCACGCGATAGCTGTAGACGGTGTCCATAAAGCGCTTGGAACCCGGGTTCATGATGGGGGCGTCCAGACCTGCACCAAAGGCGGCGGCCAAAAAGACCGAGCCCAGCAGCGGGCGGGCAGGCAGGCCAAAGCTGATGTTCGACACGCCGAGTGCGCACTTGACGCCCAGGCGATCCTTGCACAGGGACATGGCACGTAGAATCTGCTCAGCCTGGCGCTGGTTGGTCGAGGCGGTCATGACCAGGCAGTCGATGAGGATGCGGTCCGGGCCGATGCCGTAACGGGCGGCCTCGGCCACGATGCGCTCGGCGATGGCGAAGCGGGCCTCGGCGGTATCGGGGATGCCGCCCTCGTCGAGCGTAAGGCCGACAACGTTGGTGCCGTAGTGGGCGACCAGCGGAAAGATCTCATCCATGATCTGCTGTTTGCCATTGACCGAGTTGATGATGGGCTTGCCAGCGTAGCGACGTACGGCGGCCTCGACGGCGGCGGGGTCGGTGGAGTCGATCTGCAGCGGCAACAGCGTGGAGCCTTGGAGCTGCTCGGTCGCTTGCTGGATGACCTTGACCTCGTCGATCTCGGGCAGGCCCACGTTGACGTCCAAGATGTCGGCGCCCTGCTCCTGCTGGCTGATGCCCTGGCTCACGACGTAGTCCAGGTCGCCGTCGCGTAGGGCCTGCTGCAGGCGCTTTTTGCCGGTGGGGTTGATGCGCTCGCCGATGACGGCGATCTTGTGGCCGTCGCAGGGAAGGTCCACGACCGTTTGGGCACTCGTGACCGACATGCTGGGCTTGTGGCGGCGCGGGCTGGGCGTGTGGTTGTCGATAAGCGTGCGCAAGGCCGCCATGTGCGTGGGCGTGGTACCGCAGCATCCACCGACGACGCTCACGCCGTCCTCGATCATGCCGGCGACGGCCTCGGCGTATTCGGGTGCCTGGATATCAAAGACGGTATTGCCGTCATCGTCCACGTGGGGCAGTCCCGCATTGGCCTGCACCATAACGGGCTTGTCGGTGACGGTGAGCATACGCGCGGCGAGTCCTCGGAGCTCGGCCGGGCCCTGGCTGCAGTTGATGCCCAGGACGTCGGCGCCGATGGCGTCGAGGGTGATGGCGGCCACCTCGGGGCTCGTGCCCAAGAAGGTGCGACCGTCTTCCTCAAAGGTCATGGTGGCAAAGACGGGCAGGTCGGAGTTCTCGCGGCAGGCGAGGACGGCCGCCTTGATCTCGGCAAGGTCGGTCATGGTCTCGATAATAAAGAGGTCGACGCCCGCGGCGACGCCGGCGCGCACCTCCTCGGCAAAGAGGTCGTAGGCCTCGTCAAAGCTGAGGGTGCCCAGGGGACGCAGCAGGGCGCCGATGGGGCCGATGTCACCGGCGACGTAGCGGGCGCCGGCCGCGCGGGCACAGGCGACGGCCGCGGCAAAGACGTCTGCCACGGTGGCGGCACCGTCGAGCTTGTGGGCGTTGGCGCCAAAGGTGTTGGCGGTGATCACGTCACAGCCAGCCTCGACGTACTGACGCTGAATATCGGTGATGACCTGAGGCTCCTCAAAGTTGAGCAGTTCGGGCAGGGCGCCTGCCTTCATGCCGGCGGCCTGCAGCATGGTGCCCATGCCGCCGTCGAACAGCAGGTGTCCCGTGCCCTCGATGGCGGCGCGCAGGCGATCGTCCTTAATGCGAAGGTCGTCGATCGTGCTCGTTTTGTACGCGGCACCGTTGCAGCGCGCAGCATTGACGGGTGCCGCCAGCGCGGTGCCGTCGGAATCATGGGTGATAAGCGGGGTGAACATCGATGGCTCCTAATGGCTGGAATAGCAGGTGGTGTGGGCGGCGCGGAAGCGGCAGTGCTCACGCATGCGGCAGATATTGCAGGTGGGGCGGCTCTGGGCGTCGTGGACTTCGCCGTCGAACAGGCCAATCACCGCGGTCACGCTCTTGGTGGGCATGAGCAGGCTGGTCGGCGTGACGGTAAGCCCGATGAGACGCGTGGCGTTGAGTGCATCCACGATCGAGCGCTGGGCAGAGAGCGGGCAGTCGCCATAGCCGGGGCTGAAGCGCCAGTTGCCGGCGAGCCCGTGTGCGGCGGCCGCGGCCTTGACTTGCTGGTCCATCTGCTCGACGGCGGCTTCTACATAGGCAGAGCATGCGGCGTCGAGCACGGCGCCTTCCAGGGGTTGCTGGGTTCCGGTGGTTCGCAGGCGGCGTTCGGCAGACATCCCGAGGGTACATGCCATGAGCGCCGCCAGGCGGGCGTCCTTAAGGTGGCGATAGATATCACGACCCCGCAGCTCGACATTGGTGCCAACCAAGCGGATGCAGGGCTCGCCCTGCTCGCCAACGCCCGTGGCATCGACGGCAAACACGCGTCGCACGCCGCGGGGCTCGATATCCAGCTCTAGGCGCTCGACCACAAGCTCAATACGTCGTGACAGTTCGGGCTCAATCTGCTGGCCGCCGTAGCCCAGATACCGCAGCATCTCGGCACGGTCGACACGAGGGTGGTGGGCAGCGTCGATACGGTAAAGCGCCGGCGACGCAAGGTCGGCCGGCACTTCGACAGCGGTTGTATCGATGTGCGGTTTTTCCATTACCCCAGGCGCTCCATAATGGTCGCGGCGATCGCAGGACGGTTCATAGTGTACAGGTGCAGGCCGTCGGCACCGTGCTCCTTAAGGTCGCAAAGCTGACGAGCAGCATAATCTACACCGGCTGCCTGCAGGCTCTCGGGGTCGTTCTCGTACTTGGCAAGGATCTTGATGACGGGGGAGGGCAGCGACGCGCCGCACATAAAGACCATGCGGCTGATCTGCGACTTGCCCATAAACGGCATGATGCCCGCGGTAATGGGCACGGTGATGCCGGCCTTGTCGGCAAGCTCGCGGAAGCGATAGAAGCACTCGTTATCAAAGAAGAGCTGTGTCACAAAGAAGCTTGCGCCGGCGTCCTGTTTTTGCTTGAGGTGTTCGACCGAGACGTTGAGATCCTCGCAGGCAATGTGGCCCTCGGGGTAGGCTGCGGCGCCCACGCAAAAGCCGGCGTCGACGAGCTCGGGGATGAGGTCGCGGGCGTAGGCGTAGTCCGAGGCGGGCTTGTCGTCCTCGGTCGCGCCAGCGGGAAGATCACCACGCAGGGCCAGGATGTTTTCAACGCCGGCGGTGCGATACTCGTCAATCTTGGCGGCGATGTCGGCGTGGGTGCGGCCTACGCAGGTGAGATGCGCTACCGAGGGCGTATCGAATTCGCTCGAAATCATATGCGCGATGGGGGCGGTGGTGGCACCGTTACCCGAGCCGCCGGCCGAGCAGGTGACCGAGACAAAGCTCGGCGAAAGCTTGCACAGATTGCCTGCCACTTCGCGAGCCGTGTCGAGGGTTAGCTCGCCCTTGGGCGGGAACATCTCAAACGAAACGGGTGCGGTGCCCTGGGATGCTGCCTGCTTAAAAACCTCGTCGACGCGCATATCGTGCTCCTTTAGATGCCTGGGTGCGATGTTTTGTTGCAAGGATTCTACAGCACCACTGCGCTAAGGCGGAGTTTCTCTCGCTATTTGGGGATACCAATCGAAAATGCTTCGCTATCGGCATTTCCTATAACAGGGTAGTCAATCTAAGATGGGGCTATATTGAATGGTATTTGATGCGAAATACCAGTTAAGAAAGCTCCGTCCCAAATTGACTACCCTTAAATCGTGGGGAGAGGTCTGCAATTTATACAGTTGATTGACCATTAAGGGCGGCAGCGCCGCTGTGATGCGGTAACCTCATTGATTGGTTTCGCGACAGCAACATAACGGTAATGTCGCGGAAACACGGCGAGTCTAAGCTATGACTCGTTCGTTAGTAATCAACACCGCATCTCACGCGGTGCCGATACGAAGGGAGTTCCGTATGGCCGAACTTACTGACCGCTTCGGGACCATGGTGTTCTCTGAGGAAGTCATGAAGGACTACCTCCCCAAGGACATTTGGAAGCGCCTTGCTGCAACCCTCGAGGACGGTGAGCCGCTCGACCTGGATGTGGCCAACGCCGTTGCCCACGCCATGAAGGTTTGGGCCATCTCCAAGGGCGCGACGCACTACGCGCACTGGTTCCAGCCGCTTTCGGGCATTACTTCCGAGAAGCACGACAGCTTCCTCGAGCCCAACCACGACGGCACCGCCATTACCAAGTTTACGGGCAAGAACCTCATCCAGGGCGAGCCGGACGCCTCCAGCTTCCCCAACGGCGGCCTGCGCGCCACCTTCGAGGCCCGCGGCTACACCGCCTGGGATCCCACCAGCCCCGCTTTTATCAAGGACGATGTCCTGTGCATCCCCACGGCTTTCTGCTCCTACACGGGCGAGGCCCTGGACAAGAAGACCCCGCTGCTGCGCTCCATGACCGCGCTCTCGCGTGAGTCCAAGCGCGTTTTGGCGCTGTTTGGCAAGACCCCCAAGAAGGTCGTTCCTTCCGTGGGCGATGAGCAGGAGTACTTCCTGATCAAGAAGGACGCTTACCGCAAGCGCAGGGACCTGGTCATCACCGGCCGCACCCTCTTTGGTGCTGCTCCCTGCAAGGGCCAGGAGCTCGAGGAGCACTACTTTGGCGCTATCCGCCCCACCGTCTCGGCCTATATGAAGGACCTGGACGATGAGCTGTGGGCGCTTGGTATTCCCGCCAAGACCAAGCACAACGAGGTCGCTCCTTGCCAGCATGAGCTCGCCCCTGTCTATGGCGAGGTCAACGAGGCTATCGACCAGAACCTGGTCATGATGGAGAAGATGAAGCTCATCGCCTCCCGTCACGACTTGGTCTGCCTGCTACACGAGAAGCCCTTCGAGGGCATCAACGGTTCGGGCAAGCACAACAACTGGTCGCTTGGCACCGAGTCCGAGAACCTGCTCGATCCGGGCGACACCCCGCTCGACAACCTGCAGTTCATCGTCTTCCTCACCGCGGTGATCGAGGCCGTCGATAACTATCAGGAGCTCTTGCGTGCCTCCGTTGCCTCGGCCGGCAACGATCATCGTCTGGGCGCCAACGAGGCTCCTCCGGCGATTATGTCCATCTTCCTGGGCGACCAGCTTACCGAGGTCGTCGAGAAGATCATCGATGGCAAGGCTTCCGTCCATGCCACGCGCGGCGTGCTTGACCTGGGCGCCGATACCCTGCCCAAGCTGATGCAGGACAACACCGACCGCAACCGCACCTCCCCGTTCGCCTTCACCGGCAACAAGTTCGAGTTCCGTGCCTGCGGCTCCGAGCAGAACGTCTCCGACTCCAACCTGGTGCTCGATGCCGCCGTGGCCAAGTCGCTCAAGTCCTTCGCCGACGCACTCGAGGGTACGCCCGAGGATAAGTTCCAGGACGCCGCGCTCGAGTACTGCAAGAAGGTGCTGACCGATCACCAGCGCATCCTGTTCTCCGGCGACGGTTACTCCGACGAGTGGCCCATTGAGGCCGAGAAGCGCGGCCTTGCCAACAACAAGACCACGGCCGACGCCCTGCCCGCCTTTGTTTCCGATAAGGCTATCGCGCTCTTTGAGGAGACGGGCGTCCTGACTAAGGCCGAGGCCCAGTGCCGTTACGACTGTAAGCTCGAGAAGTACAACAAGCTCATGAACATCGAGGCCACCACGATGGTTCGCGAGGCGCGTCGTACCTATCGCCCGGTCATTACCGCCTACGCCACCAAGGTCGCTAAGGGCCTTGAGACTATTCGTGCCGCCGGTGCTGAGGCCGCCATGCAGTGCGAGCAGAACACGCTCAACAAGCTCTGCAACGGTATCACCACCATCAACGACTCCATCAAGGCGCTCGACGCCGTGCATCAGAAGGCCGAAGCCCTCGATGGGCAGGAGCAGGCCAATGTGTACGCGCACGAGGTCGTTCCCGCTATGGATACGCTGCGCGCCGCCGTGGATGCCATGGAGGAGATCGTGGCTGCCGACTACTGGCCGGTCCCGACTTACGACGACATCCTGTTCTACGTGTAGAGCGTAACTGACATATCGTCACGGTATTGAGCCGGGGTCCGCATCATGCGGGCCCCGGTTTTTGTTTGCGAAGGGCGCTTTGAAGCCCGTTTTGCTACCGATATGCCTAGGTATAAAGGGTTGTGGGCAAAAAACGTCAAATATGAGTACTGTCACAAGTCCTGTAGCATTATTTATTTGCAAAATATGAAGTGTTACGCAACATATGTCCAAGTACTTAGCCGATAAACGTCTGCAATTTTTCCGCCGTAGGACGCCTGACGGCTAAATCGCCTTCTGAAGGCATGAAATCGCTGTAACTAAAATGGTAACAGTACTCATATTTGCCATTTTTTGACCACAGGCCTTGCGATGATGCCGGGATCCGCACCCTGTCGGGTTCGAATCCCGGCATATCGGTAGCAAAAAGCCCGCTACCGCGAGGGTAACGGGCTCTTCAATTCAAATGGTGCCCCCAGCGGGATGTCCGCGTGCGGCTGGCGCCGCCCGCTTTTGCTGCGTCGCTCCGCTCCTTGCGTGCTGCGCTGGAAAACGCTTGCGCGTTTCCTCAGCTCCGCACCC
>CATYUU010000073.1:0-7144 GCA_958413455.1 uncultured Collinsella sp.
AACAGGAGGCCACTTAATGTGGCCTCCGTCGTGAGCAGGACTGTAGAGCAGGAAAGTTCATATGCGGCCGCTGGCGCCCGGGCAGTGTCGGGGACCGCACCCATACGACTACAGCGTCATGTTTGGATCGGCGTCGACGTCGAACGGCGAGATTTCACCTCGGTCGAATTTACGGCGGGCGACCTCCGCGATCATGGCTGCGTTATCGGTGCAGGCAGACAAGGGCGGCACCGTCACGCGGATCCCCTGACGACCGAGCTTCTTGATCATCATCTCGCGCAGATGCGGGTTGGCTGAGACGCCGCCGCCGATGCAATACTCCTTGCACCCGGTAGCATGCAGGGCGTTTTTGGCCTTCTTGTACTGCACGTCAAAGACCGCCGCCTCAAACGAAGCCGCTAGGTCGGGAAGGTGAATCGTGCGCCCGGCCTTGGTCTCCTGCTCGATGTAGAGCGTCACCGCCGTCTTGAGGCCCGAAAGCGAGAAGCGGTAGTCTCCCCTGCTGTTAAGCGGGCGGGGAAAATCGACCGCCTTAGGGTTGCCCGTCTCGGCAAGCTTGGAGATGATGGGGCCTCCGGGATAGCCAAGGCCCAGTGCCTTTGCCACCTTGTCGAAGGCTTCGCCCACGGCGTCGTCAAGCGTCTCGCCAAGCACCTCGTAGTCGCCCCATGCCCTTACGTGCACGAGCATGGTGTGCCCGCCCGAAACAAGCGTAAAGATAAACGGCGGCTTGAGGTCGGGCTGCGCCAACAGGTTGGCAAACAGGTGACCCTCCAGATGATTGACGCACACCAGCGGTTTGCCGGCAGCATACGCAAAGCCCTTGGCAAAGGCGACACCCACCACCAAGGCACCCACCAGACCCGGACCTTGCGTCACGCCCACGGCGGCAAGCTCACTTGGTGCAATGGCTCCGCCCGTAAGGCCCAGCGACGCTGCGGCGTCCTCGAGTGCCGCGTCCACGACGCTCACGATGACCTCAACGTGCTTGCGCGAGGCAATCTCGGGTACCACACCGCCAAAGCGGGCATGAAAATCAATCTGCGTCGACACCTGGTTGGCCAGCATATTGCCGTCCGCATCGATAATCGCCACCGCCGTCTCGTCGCAGGAGCTCTCGATAGCGAGTACTAGGCGGCGACGCTCAATCTCGACACGTTCCTCGGCAGAGCGCTTGGGCGCGGGCAGCGGCCATACGCGTTGTTCGGCAGCCGTCGGCTCGGGCGAGGCATTGTCGAGAGGAAGCACCAGGGGCAGCGGCGCCGTCATGACGATGGCATCCTTGCCGGCACCGTAATAGCCACGGCGACGACCCGCCTCGGTAAAGCCCAGAGCGGCATAGAGCGCAATTGCGGCCTCGTTGCCGTCCTCAACCTCAAGCGAAGCCGTGGTGCAGCCGAGCATCTGCGCGTCATAGCTCACGTGCGACAGAAGCTTGCGGGCGATGCCCTCGCGGCGATGCGCCGGATCGACGGCAACGTCCATAATCTGCACGTCCCCGTCGACGACCATACCGCCGGCAAGACCCAGCAGACGGCCGTCGTCGTGCGCCACCCACCAGCTACGTGGCGCGGCAACGTCCTCGCCCAGCTCGGACAGGAACATGCCCGGCGTCCACGCCTCGTGTCCGGCGCCTTCAAAGCAGGCGGTCTCCAGTGCGCTCGCGCCCTCGGCATCCGCCGCGCCCATGGGGCGGAATTGCAGATGACGTCCGGCAAGCTCGTCGGCAACACCTGTCACCTCACTCTGCGCGCTCTCGGCAAGGCCCAGACGCTTGCGCTCGTTTTCCTCGGCGTCCGAAAGGCGCGTATAGATCGGCAAGACGCGAGCCGGATCGCCATCGCCTGCGGCGTGCGCCATCAGCAGGCCCTCGCCCGAGGGCCACCACAGGTCTCGCTCCACGCAGCGCGCCGTCTCATCCTCGCCCAGCAGTTTGCCATAACGCACGAGACCGTCACCAGTCAGCTGAACCTGATCCCAGTCCGCGGTCTGGCGCCACTCATCAAGCGCCACGGCGGCCTTGACCACGCACTCGCGCTCAAACAGACGCTCGGGGCCCTCATCCCCCAGCACATAGAGCGCCGGGTACACCTCGCCGCGCATGGCATCGGCAAGAACACCAAGCTTGCCGCGCACGCCGGCCTTCCATGCCGTCCAGGCGCAAGCATCGAGCGTCGACACGCCCAGCAACGGCACATTGGCACCGTGCGCCAGACCCTTTGCGGTGGAGATGCCGATACGCACGCCCGTAAACGAGCCGGGACCGCGACCGACCACATAACAGCCGACATCGCTGCGATCCAGGCCGGCCTGCTTCAGTAGGTCATCAACAGTATTCACGAGCTCCACGTTGGCATGGCGGCGACACAGATGGTCCCCACTTACCAGCTTTGCCTCGCCTGTCTGCACGTCAATCCAGCTTGCCGCGCAGGCAAGCATGTCGGTCGATGTGTCGAGCGCCACCACCAGCGCGTTGTCGTTATGCAAGCTCATCTTGTACAGCCTTATCTATCAAATGGGAAAGCTCAATCGCGCGCTCGCCGTGTGCCTCGAGCGTTATCGTTCGCACGTCGCTGTCGTCCTCATCGCGCTTAAGCGTCACCGAAAGATACTCATCTGTCAGTTCATCCTGAAACTGCTCGCCCCATTCCAGCAGGCAAACACCCTCATAGCCCAGCACGTCAAAAATGCCCGTATCCTCAAGCTCGTAGGCATGCTCCAGGCGGTACAGATCAAAATGGAACAGCGGAATACGCCCTTGGTCATGAACGGCCATGAGTGCGAACGTAGGGCTTGTGACCATATGCTCATCGCCCAGAGCGCGCGAAACGCCCTTGGTAAAGTGGGTTTTGCCCACCCCGAGGCCGCCGGTCAAGATCAGCACATCGCCATCTTCTAGACACGGTGCGACCAGCTCGCCAAAATGCTCCGTATCGGCAGTACGGGCCGTTCTATAGGTACCTACCCCCAGGCGCTCCAGGGACATATACGCTCCTTATTATTATTCCGAGGCGGTCTCCGGCGCGGGGTGCCGCTCCAGATAGTCGCCCAGCATCTTAAAGTCTTCCTCCAGCAACTCCTGCCACGCCGGATTGCGCAGCGCCGCCGCAGGATGAAACGTCGGCATCACCACAAAGTGGCCCATCTGATGGAACCTGCCGCGCAGCTTGGTAATGCCGATCTCGGTCTTGAGCACAAAGTGCGTTGCGGGGTTACCGAGCGTCACGATGATATCGGGCCAGATGCTTCGAATCTGCTCGCGCAAAAACGGTGAGCAAGCCAGCACTTCCTCGGGACGCGGATTGCGGTTTCCCGGCGGGCGGCACTTAAGCACGTTGGCGATATAGACGTCCTCGCGCTTAAGACCTGCCAGGGACAAAATGCCGTTGAGGTCTTCACCCGCCGCCCCCACAAAAGGTTCGCCCTGCAAATCCTCGTTGCGACCCGGTGCTTCACCAATAAACATGACGCGAGCGTGGGGGTTTCCCACGCCAAACACGATGTTATGGCGCGACTGATAGAGCTGGCAGAGATGGCAGTCGCCTAAAACAGCCTCAATCTCCTCGAGTGCGACCTCACGTGGCGCCTGATGGGTATGGCCGGGAATGTGCATGACGCCCATAGCGGCTCCTACACGTAGACCTTGTCGAGACGCATGCCAAAGCCGCAGGCGACCTCGTAGTTAATCGTTCCGCGCAGTCGGGCCATCTCGTCCATAGTGATCTCGGCATCGCCATCGCGGCCGACAATAATCATCTCGTCACCATACTCGGCCTCGGGAATCTCGTGTGCCGGGTTGGACTGAATGGCGACCATAAACTGATCCATGCAGATATTGCCAACCTGACGCACGCGCTCGCCGCGATACAGCACATCCATACGATTGGAAAGCGTACGCGATAGGCCGTCGGCATAACCGATCGGCAGCGTGCAGATCTGAACGCGCGTACGCGGTACGCGGTAGGTAAAACCGTAGCCCACGCCCTCGCCCATCGCAGGGTGCGCCACGCGCGTCACGCGCGCATGAACGCTCATAACGGGATCGAGCTGCATCACACGGCTACTCAGCTCGCACGGCTGCATGCCATACAAGCCAACGCCGGCGCGAATCATATCAAAATGCATCGAGGGGTCGAGCATCGAGGACGGCGTGTTGGCGCAATGCACGATACCGCACTCAAAACCCGCATCCTTAATGGCCTGAACGGCCTCGGTAAAGCGCTGGCACTGCAGCTTGTAGTCCCAGCCCGAAGGTTCATCGGCCGTGGCGAAGTGCGTAAATACGCCGTCGCACTGAATACCGCGATGGAAATCAATACCGCGGACAAAGTCGAGCACCTGCGTGTAATGTACGCCGATACGATTCATACCCGTCTCGATGGCGAGATGATACTTGCCCACCTTGCCCGCCGCGACGGCACATTCGCCATACGCAAGAGCAAAGTCGGACGTATAGACCGAGGGCATGATATCGAACTCGAGCAACGTCGGAATGGCCTCGATAGGCGGCTCGCTTAGGATAAGGACGGGTTTCGTAATCCCGCCCTGTCGGAGCTCAACGCCCTCGTTAACCGTCGCCACGGCAAACATGTCGGCGCCGGCCGAATACATAATCTTGGCGCACTCAACAGCTCCATGACCATAAGCGTCGGCTTTAACCACGCAGCACAGGCGCTGACGCGGATTCAGCAAATTCTTATAGGCCCTCGTGTTGCGGCGAAGCGCCCCGCGGTCGATCTCGACCCAGGACCAACGCGTCAAATCGGCTTTATTCATAATTAGTCATCCGACCCTTCGTCCGTGATTCCCAGATCATCGAGCGCATCCTTTGCCGCCAACTCCATGGCGGGACCGATCAAGTCGATAAGATCGGTCGCGATAACGCTCTTCTCGCCAAACTCCGTCGCCGCGGCAAAACCGGCATAGCTATGAAGCGCGACGGCATACGAGTACAGCAGCTCCCAGCGGTCCATCTCATCGCGCATGGTGGCTAGCGTGCCGGCCAGAATACCCGCAAGGACGTCACCCGAGCCAGCGGTCGCCAACGACGCCGGGCCAGAGAGCGGCAGCAGCACGCGCTCAACACCGCAAATGGCCGTCGTCGGGCCCTTAGCGATAACAACGAGGTTATCGGAACCGGCGGCCCAGACAACCTTTTGCGCGGCGGCAATCGCGGTTCCAAGGTCATTGACCTCATCACCGGCGACGAGACGCGAAAGCTCACGATAATGCGGCGTCATAACGAGCGGCTGCTCACGACGATACATCTCGGGATTACTGTCGATGCCATCGATTGCAATCTTGGCAAGGCAGTTGAGAGCATCGGCATCCAAGATAAGCGGTACGTCGAGCTCAAGCAGACCCGAAACCACCTGCATGGCACCGGCAGATGTCGTCATGCCGGGACCACACAGCACGCAGCTATATTTCTTGGCAATCTCACATACCGTCATGCGCGCAGCGGCACCAAAAGAACCGCGGGAATCAGATGGAATAGCAAAGACCGGAATCGAGGGGAGCGCCATGCGGATAAGGTTGGCACACGCATCCGGAGTCGCGACTGCCACATAGCCGGCGCCTGCGCGGGCAGCGGACTTGGCAGCCATAATGGCCGCACCAGGATACTGCGCCGATCCGGCAACAATGAGCACCGAGCCGCGCGAGTACTTATCGATATTCGTAGGCAGCGGAGCAAAATAGTCCACAAGGTCACCGGGTTCCACGATCTCGGCAGCATGGTCGACATCGTCAATAACCTCATCAAGGCGGTCATACAGACCGCCGCAGACCAGATCGCCTGCATATTCGGGACCGTCAGCGCTGTATAAGCCGATCTTGGGAGCAATCATCGTCACCGTACGCTCGGCACGAATGCAGTCGTCATCCACCACACCCGTCTCGGCATTCAGGCCCGAAGGAACATCGATGGAGACAACGCGATCGGCATTTTCATTGACCGTGGGGATCCAGATTGAAAACGGCGCACGAAGATCACCATGAAAACCGGTACCAAAAATGGCATCGACTACAACATCAGCCTTATCAATCAGCACCTCCAGCTCATCACGAGAGGGGCCGACACACACATGCACGTCGCGACCAGCAGTACGACGGGCGACATGACGAGCGAGAGCGGCAGGGATCTCATCCGGCTCAACCGGAGAGACGATATCTACATCAACGCCCTTATGCGTCAGAATGTCAGCGGCAACCCAGCCATCTCCGCCATTGTTGCCAAAACCGACCAATACAAGAACGCGATCGGGGTTGAGCTTTAAAATCTCGTTGGCAGCAAATTCGCCCGCCAACTCCATGAGTTCGGCCTTCGAGGTACCCTCACGCTCGATAATATCTTCGAGGCGAACGACTTCCTCGGTACTCAAAACCGGTTTCATCTATGCTCCTAGCGCATCTTGCGGATCATCATCCAGATGTTCCGACAAAGCAGATTGTTGCAGCTGTTCGAGCTCGTCTAAGACAGAACGAGCCTCTTTAAATGTCTGAGCAACGCGCTCCTTCGTGCTCACCTTTTCTTCCTTGGGTTTAGGTCGAGCATCCTCGGTGATCGCAATGGCATTAGCAACAGCCAAGTCACCCGTCAGAGTAATAGAAAGAGCGACCTCGACAACGCCCAATTCCTGGGCGATTTCGAGAGCACGGCCCGAAAGCAGCGCTTTTGGCTTGCCGAGCTTATCGCGCGTTACGGAAACGTCTTTACGGCCAACGCCCTGGCTAAAACCCGTACCAAGCGCCTTAAGTACCGCCTCGCGAGAAGCAAAACGACTGGCATAATGCGCGGCAGGACGAGACGAGGCATCGCAATACGAACGCTCTTCATCGGTAAACACGCGCCGAGCAAACGCGGGCGTCTTCTCAAGGATTGAATTCATTCGGGAAATCTCGACGATATCAACGCCGATTCCGGCTTCGGCCATAATCACCTCCATGCTGCACAGACTATGACATTGTAGCCCGTTCGCAGAAGATGCAACAAACGAGGGTCAAAAACACAGCGACAGTGGAGTGATGGCCCTATAAGCGCAAAAAAGGGGGAGGCCGCGAGGTCTCCCCCTTCTACATTCCCAATGGCGGCTCGGTGCCGTCCACCGGTCAGCGGCGCCCTGGCCTCCCACGGGCTGACCCC
>CATYUU010000074.1:0-7003 GCA_958413455.1 uncultured Collinsella sp.
GATAGCACATTAAGTGCTCTCCTGTTCGTGCGGAACTCGCGACAACCTTAACTACTCTCGGCCCCGCCCCTCCGCCAAAGCTCGGGAGACGACACGTTGATGTCTGCTAAACCTTGCTCGCTCAGGCTAATGACTTTGTTGGGGATCGATGATTTGCTGCAAGGTGAACTTGGATTGAGACGTGTCGCCCTCTTCTCCCGACTTTTCCTCGTCAAAATCGAAGATCATGATGGCGCAGTTGGGGAGTTTTGTTGGGAGCTCGAAGCCCTCTGGGGCTGCAGCCTTAATGAATTGGCGGCTGGCGCTGCCGTGGCTTACTGCTAGGAGGGTTTCTATGCCCTCGGCGCCCATGAGATTGGTGAGGGTGTCTACCATGCGCTCTTGCAGCGCGCGGCTTCCTTCTCCTCCGAAGGGGACCAGGTCCTCGCCCGGATCCCAAACGTCGGTGGGCAGGGCGTCGTGGGGGCCTTCTTCGAAGGTGCCGTAGCTGCGCTCGATAATGCCTTCACAGGGCTCGACTGCTGCGTCCGGGCCGAGGAGCTCGCATGCGACGAGACTTGCCGTGTCCATGGCTCGGCCTAAGGGTGATGAGACCACTTTGTCGGGGACAACGTCGTGGCCCTTGAGCCATGCGACTGCCATTCCCGCTTGTCTGCGGCCTAGGTCGGTCAGCGGTGAATCGCAGCGGCCCTGGACCAGCTTTTTGACGTTGAACTCCGTCTGACCGTGGCGGAGTAGATACAGTTTCTTCATGCTCTCCCCTTCTGCATAACCTGCTTTGCCGGCACAGCCCTACTCGTGGGTATGTCCTACGTAGTCTTCGTCGATCGTAATTTTGGCAATCGACTTGGGATATTCCGATTCGACCCGTTGTGCCAGCGCGTGCTTTAAGTCTTCGGCACTCATCTGCAGATCCGAGGGACGCACGCAGTCAAAAATCACGTTGGTGTGCGTGGGGCCCGGCACGCAGCGCAAATCATGAATCGAAAGGCTGCTATCGATCTCCTGGGCCATGGCATTGATGCGTAAACGCATGCTCGCCACCTTAGGGTCGTCGGTCACGATGGGGTCGTAATGGAGCGTGACAATCATGCCGTCTTCGTTCCTAAACGCCTGCTCGATGTTATCGAGCGTGTCGTGACTTTCCAGCGGGCTGGCCTCGGCTGCCATCTCGGCGTGAGCGCTTGCAAACTTCCTGCCCGGGCCGTAGTCGTGAACCATCAGATCGTGAACGCCCAAAACGCCGGGGTAGCTCATGATCTTGTCTCGAATGTGCTTGACCAGCTTAGGATCGGGCGTCTGGCCCAAAAGCGGGCTCACCGTATCTTGAATAAGTTCAAAGCCGCTCCAACCAATATAGGCGCCAACGGCAAGGCCGACCCATGCGTCAAGATTGATGTGCGTCACCTGCGAAACAATTGCACATGCCAGCACGGCGCCTGTGGCAAGAACATCGTTCTTGGAATCCTGGGCAGTCGCATGCAGTGTCTCGGACTCGATACGGTCGCCGAGCTTTTGGTTGAGCGCCGCCATCCACAGCTTAACAACCATCGAAAGCGCCAGGACTGCCACCAGGGCAAGCGAGAACTCGACAGGTTCGGGGTGGATGATGCGCTCAAACGAGGACTTCACCAGTTCAAGGCCAATGAGAAGCACGAGCGCCGCCACGACAAGACCCGAGAGGTACTCGTAGCGACCATGGCCGTATGGATGCTCGGGGTCGGCGGGCTTGCTCGCCAGCTTAAAGCCCAGCACGCTCACGATATTCGAGCTGGCATCGGACAGGTTGTTCATGGCATCCGCCACGATCGAAACCGATCCCGAAACCACACCAATTGCGCCCTTCGCAGCACAAAGCGCAACATTGGCGAGAATACACACCACGCCCGTCAACGTGCCCACGCGCGCACGGTCGCCCTGTGCGCGCTTAACAATCCACTCGACCATCTACATCCGCCCCCACGGTACTACCTATATATCTATTGCTCAAACGGATTGTAGTGTAGCCACTTTGTCCCCCAGATACAAAAAGGCCGCAACCCACACGGGCCACGACCTTGGAATGTGACATGTGAGACTGTCCCTTTGTCGATCGATTTATGCGCTTACTTCAGCAGCGCTCGCCACTGTTTCGGGCGAATCGGCTCCGTCCCCCGTCGTCTGCCCCTTCGTCGGCACCACGCCAAAGCAGTAGCTCAGCGCCGCAGACACCGCAAATGCCGTGCCGCCGGCAACGCAGCACCACAGCAGGTTCGAAATGCCGCCCGTGGCAAAGCCAATGACCATGAGGACATTCGTCATGCCGATGGTATAGGCCGTAACGTGGCCCACGGCCGCAACAAGGCCTCCGACGGCGCCGCCAATGGCCATGCACGTCAGGCACCTGCCATATTTAAAGCCACAACCGTACAGCGCCGGCTCGCTTACGCCGCCAAGAACACCCGAGATTGAATAGCCCAGCATGAGCGCCTTCTCGTCCTTATCCGCAACGCGAAGCGACGCGCCAAAAGGCATGCCCCAAACGGCGAACGTCGCCATCGTCGCGGCGATCAGGATGCACGAATCCGTTCCCACACTCATAAACTGCGCATAGGCGAGCGATAGGACGACGTTGCTGACGCCCGCGATCTTTAGGAACTCCCAGCCTGCGGCAAGCCCCATGAGCGTGAGCAGCGACACAATGCCACCGGAATTGCCAAGCATAAACATAAGCTGGCCCAACAGCATGCCCAGATAGCTGCCCGCCGGCGCCGTAATGCACAGCGAAACCGGAACCATGACAAGCAAGGTCGCAAACGGAACAAACGAAAACGCCACAGCCTTGGGGATAACGCGCTGAAAGAAACACTCCACTCGCCATAGCACGGGCACCGAGAGGAGAACCGGAATAACAGTCGTCGTGTAATCGTTGACCGGCGCGGGAAGCAGGCCATACACGGAAGTCATCGATGCCCCCGTCGTCGATGCGGCATCGACAAGCTTAAGCAGATCGGGCGCAATCAATACGCCGCCCAGCATCATGCCCAGCTGCTCCGAGCAACCGAGCTGGCGGGCGGCCGCCCAACCGAGATAAATGGGCAAGAAGTAGTAGCCGGCGTTATAGAGCCAACTGTAGAACAGGCGATAGATTTCGGAATCGGCAGACCACAGGCCCAGCATGCCTTCGCCCATAATGACGGCGACGGTGCGAAACAACGCCGCACAGACAATAAACGGCAGCGCCGACATCATGCTTTTGGACAGATAATCCACCACGGCCATGGCGTTTGATGAAACCGTCGTTGTAAACGAGGTGTTAGAAACTTGTGACATGGAACGCCTTTCCCAATATGACATGCGGGCTGTCCCTTTGTCACATCGTGCGGTACTGACCGATTGCGCGGTACTTTTCGTAGCGGAGGTTTGTGAGGGTCGCGTCGTCGAGCTGCCCAAGCGTATCGAAGGCATCAAATGCCGAGGACATGACGGCACCGGCGATCTCCTCATGCGACAGGCCCCTATCGTCAACAATGCCGTCGATGATGCCGAGCGCCAACAGATCGGGGGCCGTGAGCTTAAGCGCCTCGGCGGCCGCATTCGCGCGCTCGGTATCCTTCCACAGGATCGACGCACAGGCCTCGGGGCTCACGACCGAATAGGCCGAGCTCGAGAGCATCAGGATGCGGTCGGCCACGGACAGCGCCAGCGCGCCACCAGAGCCGCCCTCGCCTGTCACCACCGAGACAATCGGCGTCTTGAGGCCGCTCATCTCCATGAGATTCTGGGCAATCGCCTCGCCCTGGCCGCGCTCCTCGGCACCGATGCCGCAAAACGCGCCCGAAGTATCGACCAGACACAGAACCGGTCGACCAAACTTTTCGGCCTGGCGCATAAGGCGACGCGCTTTGCGGTAGCCCTCGGGATGTGCCATACCAAAGTTGCGACGCATGCGCTCTTTGGTCGTGGTACCGCGCTCGACGGCGATAACCGTCACGGGTCGCCCGTCTTTCCAGCCAATGCCAGCCACCACGGCGGCGTCGTCGCCAAAGTAACGGTCGCCATGCAGCTCCACAAATCCATCCAGGCCCAGCGAGATCATCTCGCCCGCCGTGGCGCGATCTGCCGAGCGGGTCTGCTTGACAATCTCGAGCGCGGTTTTTGGTGCGGTCGAGCGCTTGAACAAGTGTCCCAGCTTTTTGCCGCGACGACCCGTATGCACGATCTCATGCGGTGCCCCCAGGCCGGGCGCGTGCCCTTCGTGCAGTGCCAGCAGCTCGCCTACCGTGAGCGCAATCTCGCCACGCGGAACAACGGCATCGCAAAAGCCGTGCTCCAGCAAAAACTCGGAGCGCTGGAATCCCTTGGGCAGGCGCTTGTGCATGTTCTGCTCGATCACGCGCGGGCCGGCAAATGCCGTCAGGGCATCGGGCTCGGCCAGGATAATATCGCCCTCCATGGCAAAGCTCGCGGTTACGCCTCCGGTCGTGGGGTCGGTGAGCACCGTGATATACAGGCCGCCCGCCTCGCTATGGCGCCTAACCGCCGCAGAAATCTTGGCCATCTGCATAAGCGATGTCACGCCCTCTTGCATGCGCGCACCGCCCGAAACGGTAAAGCCGACAACTGGCAATCCAAGCTCGGTCGCTCGCTCAAATGTGCGACAGATCTTCTCGCCTACCACGGAACCCATCGAGCCCATCATAAAGTTGGCGTCCATAAAGAAGAGCGCCGTATCGCAACCGCAGATTTTGCCCTTGCCGCACACAACGGCATCGCGCTCGCCCGAACGTTCGCTCACGCTCTTGAGCTTGTCGGCATAGCCGGGAAACGAAAGGAAGTCCTCCGGCGCCAGACTGGCATCCCATTCCTCAAACGTGCCCTCGTCAATCGTCATGCGCATGCGGTCGCGCCCGCTCACGCGAAAGTGTTTGCCGCAACGAGGGCAGACCTCGAGGTTGTCGTGCAGGCGCGCCTCATCGATCACGCGGCGGCACTCCGGGCACTTGATAAACACGTGGCGCGCGGGAAACTCGGCGCACGACTCGGTCATCGGTCCCTCGAGGACGTTGACCGTCTTCGCTTTTCTATTCATCAGCATAGAGATGCCCCATCAGATCGGTGTGATACATGCCCGACAAGAACTCGTCGTTTGCCAGCACGTCGAGCTGAAGCTCGCTGTTTTCGCTCACGCCCTCAATCACGAGCTCGCCCAGGGCCGAGCGCATCTTGCGAATGGCGCCGTCACGCGTGGGCGCACACACGATGAGCTTGCCAAGCATGGAGTCGTAGTACGGCGGAACTTTCGCACCGGTAAACATGGCGGAATCCCAGCGCACGCGCGGACCACCCGGCACACGCAACGCGGTGACCGTTCCGCATGACGGCAGAAAGTCCGGCGTTTCGGCATTGATGCGGCACTCCATGGCGTGGTTGCGGACCGGCATGTCCTCCTGCTCAAAGGGCAGAGGCTGGCCGGCTGCCACGCGCAGCTGCCACTTGACCAAGTCGGTATCGGTCACAAACTCCGTAACCGGATGCTCCACCTGCAAGCGCGTGTTCATTTCCATAAAGTAGAAATTGCCGTCGTCCGAATACAGGAACTCGATGGTACCGGCTCCTTCGTAGCCGACGGCACGAGCCAGGTCACGCGCTGCCTTGTGCATGCGAGCACGAATGTCGTCGTGTCCGTCGAGGCACGGCGCGGGGCTCTCCTCGATTAGCTTTTGGTTGCGCCGCTGCACCGAGCACTCGCGCTCGCCGAGCGAAAACACATGGCCCTGCTTATCGGCCATAATCTGCACCTCAACGTGATGCGCCGGCGCGACGAACTTCTCCATGTAGCACTCGCCGTCGCCAAAAACGGCCTCGCCCTCGGCACGCGCCTCGATGAACGCCTTTGCCGCATCTTCCACGCGCTCGACCTTACGAATACCGCGACCGCCGCCGCCCGCACGCGCCTTAATAAGCACGGGGCAGCCAATGCGCTCGGCCTCGGCCGTTGCCTCCTCGGGACTTTTGAGCAAATCGCAGCCCGGCACGATGGGCACGCCCGCCGCGGCAGCCGTTCGACGTGCGGCGTCCTTGTCGCCCATGCTGTCGATCACCTTGGCCGAAGGACCAACAAACGCCAAGCCATACTTGTCGCAGTCGCGCACGAAGCTCGCCTTCTCGGAGAAAAAGCCATAGCCGGGATGAATTGCCTTAGCTCCCGACTTTACGGCACAGGTGAGCACAGCATCGTCGTTGAGGTAGCTCTCGGCAAGACGCGGACCGCCGATGCAATACGCCTCGTCGGCAAGCTGCACGTGCAGCGCGTCCGCATCGGCCGTGGAATAAACGGCGACGGTCTTGATGCCCATATCGCGGCACGCGCGGATAACACGGACCGCGACCTCGCCGCGGTTGGCGATGAGCACTTTGTCGAACATGAAGCCTTCCTTAACTTTCGTGCATGAGTGCAAAAGACATGTCGGCGCGGCAACAGACCTCACCGTTGACGCTTGCAGTACCCGTCGCAAAGCGGAACGGCCCGCGCGCACGCGTGATGGAACACACCAGATCAACCGTATCGCCCGGGCGCACCGGACGCTTAAAGCGCACCTTGTCCAGACTCGTGTAGAACGGCGTCGCGCCGCGCGCCTCCTCATCGCCCATCAGCAACACGCAGCAGTTTTGAGCGAGCATCTCGCACTGGATCACGCCGGGGACCACCGGGTTTCCCGGAAAATGCCCCTGCAAAAAGTATTCGTCGCCCGTAATCGTGATCTTGCCGTGGGCCTCGTCGCCCACCAGCTCGGCTTCGTCGAGCAAAAGCATCGGCTCGCGATGCGGTAACAGCTTCTTGAGCTCTTCTTTGTTCATGGATATCACCTATCCGATCCTCATGAGGCAGCTGCCGAACTCCACGAGGTCGCCGTCGGCCACGCAGATCTCGAGCACCTCGCCATCCGCCTCTGCCGTCACCTCGTTGAGAACCTTCATGGCCTCGATGATGCAAAGGGTCTCGCCAGCCTTGACCTTGGAG
>CATYUU010000075.1:0-6188 GCA_958413455.1 uncultured Collinsella sp.
GGCAGATACGGGTCTAGATGTTACAGAACGAGACAAACCCCAACCCCGCGAGACAGCATCTCAATCTGTAACAGTAAGGGGTCAAAAACCTCTCTAGATGTTACAGATCAAGACATTTGAGTTGACCGCAGACGCTCTGTCTCGATCTGTAACAGTTAGAGGTCATATTTGCTGCTAGATGTTACAGATTGAGACATTGAGTTTCCTGCCAACTGTTTGTCTTAATCTGTAACAAATACTCGGTAAAACGGGGTCTAGTTGTTACAAATCGAGACGTTTGGACTGCCACTCAACAGTTCGTCTAAATCTGTAACAACTATGGTTCAAAAACCGGTCCAGATGTTACAGATTGAGATGATTGGTTGGGGCGGTTCATCGGCCAACCAACCACCCTCATCTGTAACGAAATGTCATACATTTCTTTCTGTACTGGACACCCCCAGGGGGTATGGGTGTATAGTATCGGCAGGTTAACAATTCCAACACCGAACCACGGAAAGGAGCAGCCATGGCTCAAGATAAGTTCGACGTGGGCGGCATGACATGCGCCGCCTGCCAGGCGCATGTGGACCGCGCCGTGAGCAAGCTCGACGGCGTCGAGAGCGTCGCGGTCAACCTGCTCGCCGGTTCCATGATGGTCGACTATGACCCCGCGCAGGTCTCCCCCGACGATATCTGCACCGCCGTCGACCGTGCCGGCTACTCGGCCTCGCCCGTCGATGCGGGCACCGGTGCCGCCGGCTCAAGCGGCAGCTCGCAGGCCAGGTCTGGCGTCACCCATATGGAGTCGCCGACCAAAAAGTTGGAGGCCGCCGCCTCTGCCATGCGCACCCGCCTCATCATCTCGATCATCTTCCTCATCCCGCTGTTCTACATAGGCATGGGGCACATGCTTGGTTGGCCGCTGCCCGGCATCTTCACGGACCACATCCACAGCATGACGCTCGCGCTCACCGAGCTCGTCCTGCTCATTCCCATCGTCTACGTCAACGACGCGTACTTTATCAACGGGTTTAAATCACTCGCACACGGCGCGCCTACCATGGACGCCCTTATTGCCGTGGGCGCCACCGCCTCCATCGCCTGGTCGCTCTACGCCATGTTTATCATGGCCGACCAGCTAGCCGCGGGTCAGGTCCACGAGGCCATGATGACGGGCATGGACAATCTGTATTTTGAGAGCGCCGGCACCATCCTGTCGCTCGTCACCGTAGGCAAATACCTCGAGACGCGCAGCAAGTCCAAGACCGGCGGCGCCATCGAGGCGCTCATCGACCTAGCGCCCAAGACCGCGACCGTCGTGGCAGAGGACGGCACCGAGGCCACCGTCGACGTCGATGCCATTCTGCCCGGCCAGGTGCTGCGTGTGCGCCCCGGCGAGTCCATCCCTGTCGACGGCGTGGTACTCGAGGGCGCTTCGGCCGTGGACGAAAGTGCACTGACCGGCGAGTCCATCCCCGTGGAGAAGACCGCCGGCGACACCGTCAACGCGGCCACGGTCAACCGCACGGGCTCGTTTACCTTCCGCGCCACGCGTGTGGGCGCCGACACGTCGCTCGCCAAGATTATCCAGCTCGTCGAGGACGCCAACGCCACCAAGGCGCCCATCGCCCGCATGGCCGACAAGGTCGCCGGCGTGTTCGTGCCCGTGGTGCTTGTAATCTCTGCCATAACTTTTGTGGCGTGGATGGCGCTGACCGGAAGCATCAACGAAGCGCTTACCTCCGCCGTCGCCGTGCTGGTGATCAGCTGCCCGTGTGCGCTGGGCCTGGCCACGCCCGTCGCCATTATGGTCGGCACCGGCAAGGGCGCCGAGATGGGCATTCTCTTTAAGAGCGCCGAGGCGCTGGAGAACCTGCGCAGCGTGGGCACCGCGGTGCTCGATAAGACGGGCACGGTCACCCGCGGCAAGCCTGCCGTGACCGACATTGTGGTTGCCGCGCACGCCGACGGCTCGCCCGCCATGGGCGAAAAGGCGCTGCTCAAGCTGGCCGCCGCGTTGGAGCGCTCAAGCGAGCACCCGCTGGCCGAGGCGATTATGGCCGAGTGCGAGACGCGCGGAATCGTCGCACGCATGGTCGAGGACTTTGCCGCCGTGCCCGGGCGAGGCGTTACGGCACGCGAGGGGCAGAATGTCATCGCCGCCGGCAACGTGCGTCTGATGGACGAGCTAGGCGCGAAGGTTCCCGCCGGCCTTGCCAAACAGTTCGCAGCCGAGGGCAAGACGCCGCTGTTCTTTGCCAAGAACGGCGAGCTTGTCGGCACCATCGCCGTGGCTGACGAGGTCAAAGAGACGAGCGCCGAGGCCATCGCCGCGCTCCGCAAGCTCGGCGTCGACGTGCGCATGCTCACCGGCGACAACCGCGTGACGGCCGAGGCCATCGCCCGCCGCGTGGGGCTGAGCAGCGAACAGGTCATCGCCGACGTCCTCCCTGCCGACAAGGAGCGCCACGTCCGCGAGCTGCAGGATGTGGGCGGCAAGGTCGCCATGGTGGGCGACGGCATCAACGACTCCCCCGCCCTGGCGCGCGCCGACGTGGGCCTTGCTATCGGCACCGGCGCCGACATCGCCAAGGAGGGCGCCGACGTGGTTCTCATGCGCAGTGACCTCATGGACGTCGCCCGCGCCATCGAGCTGTCGCGCGCCACAATTCGCAACATCAAGCAGAACCTGTTCTGGGCGCTGTTCTACAACGGCATCGGCATTCCGCTGGCGGCGGGCGTGTTCTTCCCCCTCACCGGTTGGCAACTCTCGCCGATGTTTGGCGCCGCGGCCATGAGCCTGTCGAGCGTCTGCGTCGTAAGCAACGCGCTGCGCTTAAAATCCTTTAAGCCCAAGACGGCGCGCTGAAGCACCCGACCTTGCCCCTCAAACCGTCGCTCGCGTACCCAAGTACGCTTCGCTCCTCTTTCGGGGCAATCTCGGGCACCTCAGCACACCTTTAAGATGACCCTGTTCACGACTAAACTGTCAGATATTCTCAATCGATAAGGAGTACACCCATGCGTTACACAATCAAGACTTCCGGCCTCATGTGCGGCCACTGCGACGCCACCGTCGAGACGGCGTTGCTCAACGTTGCCGGCGTGACCGACGCCGACGCCGATCACGAGACCCAGACCGTCCAAGTGGAGTGTGCCGACACCGTGACCGCCGAGCAGCTCGCCGCCGCTGTCGAGGCTGCGGGCGAGAAGTTCCACGCCCTATCCGTGACCGCCGCGTAGCAGACGCTGCCTACTCAATCCTCAGAAGTTGCGGTGAAATACGGACTGTTGAGCCGCCCTAGGCCCTTAAACAGTCCGTATTTCACCGCAACTGACAGGGGGGGGCATCCGGAAGATCGACCAGAAACGAGGACCCGCCATGATGGCAGACCATAAATCGGTGACCCGCATGCTCAAGACGGCACGCGGTCAGATCGACGGCATCCTGCGAATGGTCGAGGAGGACCGTTACTGCGTCGACATCTCCACGCAGCTCATGGCAACACAGGCGCTCCTCGCGCGCATTAACGCCGACGTGCTCAAGGCGCATATCGAGGGCTGCGTGACTTCGGCAATCGAATCGGGCGACGAAGACCTCAAAGCCGCCAAGCTCGCCGAAATCGAACGCGTCGTCGACAAGCTCTCCAAGTAATTGGGGCATTGGGGACAGACTTCTTTGCACCGTCTTGGTATTCCGGGGACAGGTATGTTTGCACCACATTGGTGCAGATTAACCTGTCCCCCTTGCTCTAAATCGGGTATAAAGGCGTGCAGCATATCGAACGAAAGGCAATTTGCATGAATGACTTTATGAAGGGTCGCAATGGCGCCGATGAGCTCACCATCGTGATGGGTTTTGCCGGCATCGTCATCGCGATGATCGGATCGATAGCCCGCATCCAGTGGCTCAGCTGGATTGCCATCGCCGTAATCGTGATTGGCGTGCTGCGCGGCCTGTCCAAAAATATCGACGCACGTCGCAAGGAGAACGAGGCCTTTGTCGCCACGACCGCCAATGTTCCCGGCTTGGGCAAGTTCGTCGCCAGCTTGGGCGGCGGAGCCGCAGCGGCCAACGCCTCGCGCGCAGCCGGTACTAGCAAGGAAGACTTTGAACGTGCCAAGCGCACAGCCAAGAAGATGTGGAAGGGCCGCAAGACCACGGCCTATCTCAAGTGCCCCAACTGCGGCCAGATGCTCTCCGTCCCCAAGGGCAAGGGCAAGATCCGCGTCACCTGCCCCAAGTGCCACACCAAGATGGAGACGCGCTCCTAGCCGCCATACCATGGGACAAATAAAAGCCGAGGCCTCGCACTGAGACCTCGGCTTTTTTGATTATGACAAAGGGATTGCCCCTTTGTCACACCTATGCCACGCCGTCGCGGGCGAGCTCCTCGGCCAGTGCCTCGGACGGCATGGCCATAATCGTGTCGAGCTCGGCGTCCACCTCGGGAATACGCTTCACCTTGAGTTTGCGCACCAGATCACCACGGCACATCACGTACGCCGGCTCACGCAGTGCGCGCAGGTCATCGAGCGGGTTCTTGCGCGTCACCAGGATATCGGCGGCCTTGCCGCACTCGATTGTGCCGGTCTCGCCGCCCAGCCCCAGCAGCTCGGCATTGACCTGCGTGGCCGTATGCAGCGCGAAGGCGTTACTCACGCCCACGTACTTGGCAAAATAGGCCACCTCACGCCACATGTCGTACTGCGTCACGAACGGGCAGCTCGAGTCCGTGCCAAGGCCCACCTTAACGCCAGCTTCCAGTGCGGCACGGGCGCTCTCGATGATGCCCGAGCACACGATGTCGCCGTTCTTCTTTTGTGTATCGGTCGAATGGGTCTTTTCCGGGTCGAGCAATACAAACGGCAGCGCCGGGCTGATAGTGCAGGTAACGCTGGGCGCACGCCCCTCGAGCTGCGTGCCCGCGGCGCCACGGTACAGCTCCAGAATCTCGGACGTCAACGGAGCGCCGTGCTCAATCGTGTCAACGCCGGCCTCAAGCGCAACCTTCACACCCTCGGTACTCTCGATATGGGCCATGACCGGAAGGCCCATATCGTGCGCCGCCTTGCACGCCGCCGCGGCAACCTCCACCGGCATACGCAGCACGCCCGGCTCGCCCACCTCGGTCGCATCGAACACACCGCCCGTTACGAACAGCTTAATGACGTCGGCACCGCGCGCATACAGGTCGCGCACCTGTTCGGCTGCCTCGGCGGGACTGTTTGCCACCTGGGCGAACAAGCCCGCACCATGGCCGCCCGGCACCGTGACGCCCGTTCCCGGCGCCACCAGGCGAGGACCTTGATACTTGCCGGCGTCGATGGCATTACGAACGGCGATGTCGGCAAACAGTGGGTCGCCCGCGCCGCGCACCGTGGTCACGCCGCTTGCCAGTTGTTGTTGGGCGCTGCCCTTAAGAATATGGCGCACGATGGCGCGCCCCACGGGATTATCGAGCTTCTTCATCAGCGCGCCCGCATCGCCCGCCGAAACCGGCTTGCCCGAACCGCACAGATGCACATGCATATTGATGAGACCGGGCATGAGATACGCACCTGCCAGGTCGATGACCTCGGCACCCGCAGGCGCCTGCGCCACAGCACTCGGCCCCATCCATGTGATGACACCGCGCTCAACGGCCACGGCCATGTCGGGCTGCGGCTCCATATGTTCCGAACCATCCAGGACGGTCGCATTGATAAACAACGTGGAACGATCGGCAGACGCCATATCGAGCTCCTCCCCCTCAGAAAACTTGAACATCTGTCCATTATTATCCAGTGTAGCCCGATTGCCACAGACATATCGGTTAACGGAGGGAAGAGGGGATGTGGGGGACGGAATACGTTGCAGTCCCACCCCAGCAACATCAGGGGAATGTCTCGATCTGTAACAGTTACGGGCCCAAACAGCCGCCAAACGTTACAGATTGAGACAAAGTCAGGGCTGTAGGGCGGCACCAGTCACATCCCCTACTCCCACTCCTGCTCGTAGATGTTGAGGGACTTTACGTAGCGCCCCTGGGCGCCCATGATGTCGCGGACCAAGCGCAAAAAGAAGCTGATGCACGAGGTGTCGAAGCCGTCCTGCAGGTCCTCCGGATGCACCGCACCCGGCCCATCGACCGCCGTGTCGCTCAGGCGCGCGATGTCATACAGATAGAGCTGTCCCGCCGTCAGCCAGACATCGTCGACGCAGG
>CATYUU010000076.1:0-6188 GCA_958413455.1 uncultured Collinsella sp.
CGGCGTTCCTCGCCACCCTGGCTCCGGTGTTTTCCCAATCCTTAGACGAAGCGTTACGTGCCGCCCATAAGCGCGCTGAAGTATCATAGGGGCGAAGCTGCCCATCCGTTTCGGCGACCATAGCCCGGCCGTCGGCACCTTCTACGAGAAAGGTCTTGATATGAAAGAGAAGTCCTTCGAACCCGGTCGCGACAACATCGTGCTCATCGGCATGCCCGGTGCGGGCAAGTCGACCTTGGGCATCGTGCTGGCGAAGATTCTCTGCATGGATTTCGTCGACGCCGATCTGCTCATTCAGCAGTCCTGCGACAAATCGCTCCAGCGTCTCATCGACACTCTGGGCCCCGATGCCTTCCTCGAGATTGAAAACCAGGTGCTTTCCGAAATGTCCTTCGAGCATTCCGTCATCGCCACCGGCGGCTCGGCCATCTACAGCGAGCCGGCCATGAACCACCTGTCCGAGATCGGCCGCGTGGTGTATCTGAAGATCAGCTTCGACGAGCTGAAGTGCCGTCTGGCCGACTTCTCCGAGCGCGGCGTGGTCATGCGCGACGGCATCGGCATGAGCCTGCGCGACCTCTACGACGAGCGCCTGCCGCTCTACGAGAAGTACGCCGACATCACTGTGGATGTGAACGATCTGTCCATCACCGCCGCCGCCCGCAAGGTCGCCGCCGCCCTGAAGTAGCGGCTCGGTTTCGCATCGACGGGAAACCGGCGGAAAACAGCGCCACTTTTTCGCGGGGCGTTCAAAATACCCTGATAATATCGCCTAACTTTAGCCCGCTGTAGGGTAGAATACGGGCATGTCTTGCGTCGGCGAGGGTCGGCGCGTATATCCGAGGCCGTTTTCCTGCGACGAATCCCTGGTTCGGGCGTGCTTATCGCGCTCTGTTGGATTCGACCGCAGAAAGGCGAGCCCGTTTGGAAGGCGATCCAGGTTGCAGGGCCTGGCGCGCTTTCGGAAAGGAAGCATCTATGGCCGATTTGAACGAGATGCTCGTCGCTTGGACTGGTGAGATCGACTCCTTTATGTACACCTACATTCTGGTGATCTTGCTGGTGTTCGTGGGCATCTACTACACCATCCGCACCAAGGCGGTGCAAATTCGCTACATCAAGGACATGTTCACTCAGCTGACGGAGAAAAAGCATGTCCAGGGCGAGAAATCCATCTCGTCCTTCCAGGCCCTCATGGTGTCCACCGCCTCGCGCGTGGGCACGGGCAACATCGCCGGCATCGCCACGGCCGTGGCCACGGGCGGTCCGGGCGCCATCTTCTGGATGTGGCTCATGGCGCTTATCGGCGCGGCTTCAGCCTTCATCGAGTCCACGCTCGCGCAGATCTACAAGATTCGCGGCAAGGAAGGCGAGTTCCGCGGCGGTCCGGCCTACTACATTCAGCAGGGCCTGGGGCAGCGCTGGCTCGGCATCATCTTCGCCTGGGCGCTCATCCTGTGCTTCGCCTTCGGCTTCAACGGCCTGCAGGCGTTCAACATGACTTCGGCGCTCGAGTACTACATCCCCGACTACGCCACCAACGGCACGGCGGTCGGCGTGGGCATCGTGCTCATCGTGTTCACCGCTTTCGTCATTTTCGGCGGCGCGAAGCGCATCTCCATCATCACCTCCATCATCGTGCCCATCATGGCTATCGCCTACATTCTCATTGCGCTGTGGACCACGATCGCCAACATCGGCGAGCTGCCGGCCGTGTTCGGCACCATCTTCCAGTCGGCTTTCAACTTCCAGTCCATCGCGGGCGGCTTTGCCGGCTCGGTGGTTATGCTCGGCATCAAGCGCGGTCTGTTCTCCAATGAGGCCGGCATGGGCTCGGCCCCGAACGCCGCCGCCACCGCCAGCGTGTCGCATCCGGTGAAGCAGGGCCTCGTGCAGAGCCTGTCCGTGTACATCGATACGCTGCTCATCTGCACCTGCTCGGCTATGATGGTCATGGTGTTTTGGGTGCAGGATCCCGAGACTGCCATGGCGCTCAACGGCATGCCGCTCGTGCAGATGGCCGTGAACAACGCCGTCGGCGAGGTTGGCATCCACTTCATCACCTTCGCGATCTTCGCCTTCGCGTTCTCCAGCCTCATCGGCAACTACTTCTATGCCGAGACGAACTTCCGCTACATCTTCAAGAATACCAAGTGGGGCATGCTCATCTTCCGCGTGCTGTGTCTGGCCGCCATCTTCTACGGCTGCGTGAACAGCTTCGATCTGGCGTGGAATTTGGCCGACATCTTCATGGGCTTCATGGCCATCATCAACCTTGTGGCCATTCTGCTGCTCGGCAAGTGGGCCTTGGCCGCGCTGGATGACTACACTCGCCAGCGCAAGGAGGGCAAGGATCCGGTGTTCATCGCCGCCAGCGTGCCCGGCATGCCCGCCTGCGAGTGCTGGACCACCGCGGATCTGCCGAACTTCGGCGACAATCCGGTGGAGGAGTACATCGAGGAAGCCGCATCGCTCGACTCGGAGGGGTTGAGGTAAGAACCTGGGTATCTCCTCCGCAGGGCGGCGCATCGCCTTGGGTCAGAAAGGGTTTCCGAAAGGGCGGCGGCTCGCAAGGGTCGCCGCTTTTTATTAGCGTGTTTACCTTCGTAGGGGGCGACCAAGGTCGCCCCTTCCAGCAGCGGTGAACAAGCGGTGCTTGGCATCGCCCTGACGGGACGTCCGTTCCTGCAATCGACACCTTGCGCCCTAGTGCTATACTTTCCCGGAACAAAACGGCGGCCCAGGCGGCCGCATTAGGGGAGGGCGTAACAGCTATGATCGATATTCCAAGTCCGGCTGTGGCCGTCGTGGGGCGGCACAACTCCGGCAAAACGACGCTCATCGAGCGGCTCATCGCCGAGCTGGTGGGCCGCGGGCTCGACGTGGGTTCCATCAAACACCATTCCCATCGCGGGTTCGATATCGATATTCCCGGCAAGGACTCCTACCGCCACCGGGCCGCCGGCGCCTCCGAAACGGTTATTGCGGCCCCGGGGCAGGTGGCGCGCATCAAGACCGTGGAAGACGAGGTGGAGTGCAGCGAGCTGGTGCGCTCGATGCCGAATCACGACATCATTGTGGTGGAGGGCTACCGCAAAAGCGGGTTGCCCACCATCGAGATCATGCGCTCGGGCAACGAGGCCGACTGCCGTGCGGCTCGCCTGTTCGTGAAGGCGGCCCGGGAGGGCCTGCCTTTGACGACGGACTTCACGCAGCTGGGTCGCGCGGTCGACCGCGCGGGCAACGCGGCTGGGCGCGACGGCGCGGGCGAAGTACCGGGTTTGGGCGAGATGCCGGGCGCGTCCGACTACTCGGCTGCCGCCGATGCTGCGGCCAAGATGCCTTCCACCAACACGGTGGCTGTGGTGACCGACATTCCCGAGGCCGAGGAGGCTGCGGCGCTCTATGGCATTCCCGCCATCGGTCTTGAAGATGTGGCCGCTTTGGCCGACTTCCTTTCCGAGCACTACGTGCGGCCGCGCGTCACGGTGGTCATTCAGGCCGGTGGCGAGTCGCGGCGCATGGGCCAGTCGAAGGCAACGGTGCCCTTTGCGGGACGTCCCCTCATCTGCCGTCTCGTCGAGCGTCTGTCGCCCGTGGCCGATGAGCTTATCATCACCACCAACGAGGCCGACAAGCTGGGCTTTCTCCATGATATGTACCCCGATCTGACCATCAGGCTCGTGGGCGACGCCTATGCAGAACGAGGCGCTTTGCCCGGGCTCTATACCGCGCTTGCTGCTGCCGAGAACCCGTACGTGGCCGTTGTGGCCTGCGACATGGTGTTCGCGAGCGCGCGTTTGGTGGTGGCCGAGGCGCTTGCCATGCACGAAAGCGGAGCCGACGTGGTGGCTCCCTCCAACAAGCACGGCTTCGAGCCGCTGCATGCCATGTACCGCAAAGAGGGCTGCCTAGGCGCTGTTCACGCTCGCACCGAGCGGGGCGAGAAGCGCGTGCAGAGCTTCTTCGATGACCCGGCCGTCACGGTGCTGCCCTTTAACCAGGACCGCGTCCTGGAGGTCGAGCCCCGCGGTGGCTGCTTCATCAACGCCAACACGCCCGAAGAGCTGGCTCGCATCGAGCAGTCCTACCTCGGCGAATAGCAGAAAGGGGTTCGCGCCATGCCGAACTTGAACGATATCATGGAGATGATGGACGCCCTGGAGACGAAGGCCATCATCACGATCCCCACGTTCTGCGTGGCTGTGCGCAACCGCCACTCCTCCTGCCGCAAATGCGTCGACGCGTGTTTGGCCGACGCCATCACCATCGAGAAGAACGAGCTGAACATCGACGCTGGGGCGTGCGTGGCCTGCGGGGCCTGCGTGGCGGTGTGCCCTACCTCGGCGTTGGTTCCCATGGATCCGATGCCCGACGACTTGGCCGGCGCTGTGGCCGAGACGACCAACGCGGCTGATGGCCTGACGGTCATCGCCTGCGCTCGCAAAGCGGCCCGCAACGTGGGCGACCCCGACAAGTACGCGGTGGTGCCCTGCCTTGCTCGCATGGAGGAAGAGCTGCTGGTGGAACTGGTGGCCCGCGGTATTCCCGAGATCTGCCTGGTGGACGGTGACTGCCGCACCTGCAAGTACCGGGGCGCGGTGCCCGCCATCGACGATACCGTGGAATCGACCCGCACCCTCATCGAGGCCATGGGGTCGGACGCGCAGATCACGCGCACCTCGGAGTTCCCGGCTTCGGTGCAGGTGGAGGACATGCGAAAGGCCGTCGGCGCCGCCCGGCGCGAGTTCTTCACTTCCTCGGGCCACTACGCCAAGGACGTGGCGAAGTCGGCGGCCGAGAAGGTCGTGAACGACAAGCTGACGCAGCTTCATTTGCAGAAGCAGGAGCAGTCGCTGCGGGAGAAGCTGGGCGTGAAGAACGGTGCGGGCAAGATGCCCACCATCGAGGCCGAGCGCAACATCGCCATTCTGGATGCCATGAGCCGCATCGGCGATCCGGACGAGCCGGTCGTCGACGAGATGTTCACGCGCATCTTCGGCGACATCGCCATCGATGTCGAGAAATGCTCCGGCTGCGGTATGTGCGTCATGTTCTGTCCCACCGACGCGCTGCGCAAGGCGGTGGATCGGCACCCGGACGAGGGTAAGGCGTACTTGGAGTTCCAGGTTTCCGACTGCGTCCAGTGCAATTTGTGCGCCGACGCCTGTCTGAAGAAGTGCATCGAGATCGTGCCTGTCGTCTCCATGAAGGAGCTGTTCGATTTCGAGCCGCGTCTCGTGGAGATCTCCGCCGCTAAGAAGGGCAACAAGCTGTTCAACCGGAACAAGTAGGTTCCTTGGGCGAACCTGTGGCTTTCGCCCCTTTTTATTGCATTGGTCTGTGCTATACTAGCCAACGCTCTAGTGCTTTAGCACAGTAAAGAAGTAAAGTGGGGAAGACGAGAGACTTCCCTGGCGTACCTTTTTAGGGAGGACCGAATGAAGAAACTGACGAAGATCGCCGCTGCGGCTGCGGCTCTGTGCCTGGGGGCCGCGCTTCTGGCCGGCTGCTCGGGCTCGAACGATGCGGCAAGCAACGCGGCTGACAACGGCGCTGCCGCTAACCCCGATGCCACGACGCTCATCGTGGGCCTGGACAACGCTTACCCGCCCTATGGCTTCATCGGCGACGATGGCAACCTGACCGGCTTCGACATTGATCTGGCCACCGAGGTGGCCGCGCGCAATGGTTGGAATCTCGAGCTTGAAGCCATCGACTGGGATGCTAAGGACGCGCTGCTGAACCAGGGTACCATCAACTGCATCTGGAACGGCTTTACCATGGAGGGCCGTGAGGCCGACTACGCGTTCTCGAAGCCCTACATGCACAACGAGCAGGTCGTTGTCGTGAAGAAGGACTCGGGAATCAACTCTCTGGATGATCTGGCCGACAAGAACGTTATGACCCAGGTCGATTCCGCCGCCCTTGACGTGCTGGAGGGCGACCAGAAGGATCTGGCCGACACCTTCGCCGGCGGCAAGACCCAGACCATCGGCGACTACAACAACGCCTTCATGCAGCTGGAGTCCGGTGCGGTGGATGCCGTGGCCTGCGACCTGTCCATCGCCGACTACCAGATGGCTGCCAAGCCCGACATGTTCGTGAAGCTTGAGCCGCTGTCCACCGAGAACTACGCCGTGGGCTTCGCCAAGGACGGCGATACGGCCATGATCGATGCGGTGAAC
>CATYUU010000077.1:0-6146 GCA_958413455.1 uncultured Collinsella sp.
GCGGGGCGGTCGCCTGTCACGGTGTAGCTTCCATGGCAGCCGGGGACCGCGGCTTCGGCAACGGCGATGGCCTGCTCTACCATGCGCATCGCGGCGGCCGTATCGGTCGGCGGGGTCAGGCGCATGTCGACCCAGACTTTGGCGCGGTCGGGCACGACATAGGGGCGATATCCGCCCTCGATTTGGCCAAACGTGATGGTCGAAGGCCCCAGCTCATCGTGCGCGGGCAGCGCCACAAACGCGCGACGGAGCGAACACACGACCTCGGCCATGGCGGCGACGGCATCCGCGCCCTTCCACGGCTGGCTCGCATGCGCCGTTACGCCAGCCATTTCAATCTCGAACCACGTGCGCCCCTTGTGCGCCACCTGGATCTGTCCGTCGGTGGGTTCGGTGTCCAGCACCCATTCACGCGAGCCGACCCAGCCGGCATCGATCGCGGCCTCTGAGCCGCGCATAAAGTCCTCCTCGTCGACCGAGCAAATGAGTGAGAAGCCACGGCGGGGCAGCTCGCCTTCTGCCGCCACGCGCTCGAGCGTATGGACCAGTGCGGCAATGGCGCAGGCCAGGCCACCCTTCATATCGCAGGCACCGCGGCCATAGAGTTTATCGTTGCGCACGATCGCTCCGAGCGGCGGAATGTCCGCGTCCCAGCCATCGCCCAGCGTAACGGTATCCATATGGCAGATATAGACGAGCCGTGGCTCGTCGCTCAGTCCCGGCACGGTGACCATAAGGTTGCGGCGCCCGGGGAGTGCTTCGAGCTCTGCAATTTGCACGGCATCGAGTACCGGATGGCTCAGCTGCGCTAACCGTTCCTCAACCAACGCTTTGATATAGCGTTCAATCTCGCCCTCATACGCACCTGGGTCGGAACTGTCGATCCGCACGAGTCTTTGCGTAAGCCGCCAAGCAAAATCTGTATCAACCATAGGCACCTCACAGATAGTTAGGTCAACATACAGATTGTATGCCAAGAAGCGGCTCGGTGCATTTAATGGAGTGCTTACAAAAACGGGGGCGCCTCTCATGCGAAAGGCGCTCCCGCGGGCATTCAATGTCAGTAACGGGCAGGCCACATGGGGAACTGCCCGTCAGATCAGCCGGCGCTACTTGATTACGCGCACGCGATACATCGACGGAATCTGCTTGAGCGCCTCGATGGTGCTGCTGTCCAGGTGCTCATCGGTGTCGAACATGGTGTAGGCGTTCTCGCCAGCGGACTCGTTGGTCATACGCTGCACGTTGGCGTTGTCCTTGGCGAGAATGGCTGTGATCTGGCCGATCATGTTGGGCACGTTGGCGTGCAGACAGGCGATGCGGCTCGCGGCGCGCGCCTTGCCCATGCTGCAGGCGGGATAGTTGACGCTGTGTGCGATGTTGCCGTTCTCCAGGTAATCCTTGAGCTCGCTGATGGCCATATCGGCGCAGTTGGCCTCGGCCTCGCCGGTGCCGGCGCCCGAGTGCGTGGTGATAAACGTATTGGGCATCTTGACGGTCTTGGGCGTGGCGAAGTCGCAGCTAAACCAGCTGAGCTTGCCCTCGCGCAGGGCGGCGTCGACGGCGTCCTCGTCAATGATGGTTTCGCGTGCGTAGTTGATGAGCACGGCGTCGGGTGCCAGCAGGTTAATCTGCTCGGTGCTGATCATGCCGATGGTGTCGGCCTTGCTGGGCACGTGCACGGTGAGGTAGTCGCAGCCGCGGCAGAGATCCTCGAGCGTGCCCACGCGCTGCACCTCGCGGCTCAGCACCCACGCGTGCTCGACGGAAATGAACGGGTCGTAGCCGTAAACGTCCATGCCCAGGTCGACGCAGGCGTTGGCGACCTTGGAGCCCACGTTGCCCAGGCCGATGACGCCGATGCGCTTGCCCTTGAGCTCGCGGCCCACAAAGGCCTTCTTGGCCTTCTCGGCATCGACCTGAATCTCGGGGTCGTCGGCGTTGTCGCGCACCCAGTTCATCGACTGCACTACGCCGCGGCTCGAGAGCACCAGCATGCCCAGGACGAGCTCCTTGACGGCGTTGCTGTTGGCGCCAGGGGAGTTAAAGACGACGACGCCCTTCTTGGCGTACTCCTCGACGGGGATGTTGTTGACGCCGGCGCCGCAGCGGGCGATGGCGCGGATGCCCTCGGGCAGCCCGTAGCCGTGCAGGTCGGTCGAGCGCATCAGGATCGCGTCGGCCTCTTCGGCGGTGCTCACAAATTCGTAGCCCTCGCCAAACTCGACTTTGCCGTCCTTGGTGATGTCGTCGATGGTCTTAATCTTGCGCATGAAAAACTCCTTAGCAGGTTTTAATCTAAACAGGGTGGTTTGAGATGGCTGGTCGGCCCGCGTGCTGCGGGCTAGTTAGATCGCGGGCTCAAACTATGCTGCGCTTCGAAGTCCTTCATGTACGAGGCCAGTGCCTGCACGTCTTCCATGGTCACGGCGTTGTAGACGCTGGCGCGCATACCGCCCACCAGGCGATGGCCCTTGACGTTTTGAATCTGGTGCTCGGCCGCGCCTGCGACAAAGGCCGCGTCGAGTTCGGCTTCGTCGGTGCGGAAGGTGACGTTGGCGATGGAGCGACTGTCGGCCTGCGCGGTGCCATGGAACAGCTCGCTGTGCTCGAGCAGGTTGTAGAGTAGGTTAGCCTTGGTCCAGTTGCGCTCGGCCATGGCGGCAAGTCCGCCGGTCTGCTCAACCCAACGGAACACCTTGCCGCACACGTAGATGCCAAAGGTGTTGGGCGTGTTGAGCATGGAACCCTTGGCGGCCTGGGCCTTAAGGTCCAGGTACTGCGGCGTCTGCGCAAAGGCTGGGCCATCTGCGATGAGGTCGTCGCGCACGATGACCACAGTCACGCCCGCGGCGCCGGCGTTTTTCTGCGCGCCGGCGTAAATGAGCCCGTAGCGCTCAACGTCGAGCGGCTGTGACAAAAAGCAGCTCGAGACATCGGCGACCAGCGGTACGTCGCCGCAATCGGGCAGCTCGTGGAACATGGTGCCAAAGATAGTGTTGTTCTGGCAGATGTAGACGTAGTCGAGCCCGTCGCCCGCGGCCTCGGCGGCAATGCGCGCGTTGATGTCGGCCATGTTGGGAATGTGGTCGAAATTGGTGTCTTCGGAGCTCGCGAGCAGCACGGTCTCGCCGTACTTGGCGGCCTCCTTGTACGCCTTGTTGGCAAAGTTGCCGGTCACGACGTAGCCGGCGCGGCCGCGGCGCATGAGGTTCATGGGGATGCCCGCAAACTGCAGCGTGGCGCCGCCCTGCAAAAACAGGACGCGGTAGTTGTCGGGGATGCTCAGCAGGCGACGCAGGGTTACCTCGGCGTCGTCGATGATCTGCTGGTACATGCTAGATCGATGGCTCATCTCGAGCACGGACATGCCGCAACCGCGGTAGTCCATCATCTCGTCGGCGATCTCGGCGAGCACGCTTGTAGGCAGTGCGGCCGGGCCAGCTGAGAAGTTGTGCACACGTGCCATCTTCTAGTTCCCCCTCATAATCGTTTGGACGTTCGGGATACTTTAGCACAGTGGAGCGCCAGGCGCGACCGCATCACGGTAAAACTCGAGTGCGCCGCTATGATTTACAGGATGGTTACATGGGGGAGGGGTGACCTTACTCCTCAGGCAAATCCAAATCTGCGAGCGAAGACATGAGGTTCTCTAGGCGCTTGATCTCTTCGTCCTAAATTAGCTACCTCCTAGTCACTACGATGCTAGCGTGGCGATGACGACTTCGTCGCCGGCGTATATTAGGGTGTTGCCGTCGGGGATGATCGTTTGGCCTTCGCGCTTGAGCATCACCACAATAAACGGATGTTTGCCTTGCGGCACATCGCACAGGCGCTGGCCGGCCAGGCGACCGTGGGGAGTCACGGTGACCTCGCGCAGCGTAACTTCGGTACGCTCTTCGAACGTCGGCGCGGCCATCACCAGCAGATCGCCTTCCTGGATCACGGTGTCGCCATTGGGCAGTACCGGGTGCGCCCCGTCGCGCAGCACCAGGACCACGAGCATATTTGTGGCGCTGCCAATGTCCGCGAGCGAGCGTCCGGCAAACGGATGTCCAGCGCCCACCTTGAGCTTTACAAACGACATGCCGTCCTCGTCGCGGTAGTCGTTAAAGGTGCGGCGCACGTCGCCGGACGCATCGATCATATCGAGCTTCTTCGCCACCGCCGGCAGCAGCGAGCCCTGCACCACAATGCTCGACACGGCAATCACAAACACCAGGTCAAACAGGTCGTGACCGCCGGGGACACCGGCCACTACGGCAAAGAGGCTAAATACGACCGAAGCTGCGCCGCGCAGGCCCGCCCAGCTTACGAGCGCGACCTGGCGGGGGTTCGTCTTAAAGGGCGCCAGGAGCACGCCGACGGCGATGGGACGGCTCACGAAGAGCATAAACGCCATGAGCGCCAGGCCCGGCAGCAGCATTTGCGGCAGGCGCGCGGGCGTGACGAGCAGGCCCAGCAAAAAGAAGATGGTCATCTCGGCCATCTCGGTGAGGGTGTCAAAAAAGTGCGCCATCTCGACCTTGCCGGTGATGTCGCTCGCACCCAGCACAATGCCGGCCAGGTATACAGCCAAAAAGCCGTTGCCGCCCAGGTAGCTCGGCAGCGCGTAGGCGACGATGGCCACGGCGAACAAAAAGATGGTCTGCGCGTCCTTGGCCGTTGCGTGCGCGCGTTCAATCAGGCGGCCCGCCGCCCAGCCGATGGCAAGGCCCAGGCCCACGCCCAGGATAATCTGCTTGGTCAGCAGTGCGGGAATGTTGATGTCGCCGCCGGCCGCGAGTGTGGCGAGCACGGCGGTGAGCATGTAGGCGACGGGGTCGTTGGAGCCCGATTCGACCTCGAGCAGCGAGTCGGTGCCACCTCTCAGCGACAGGCTGTGCTCACGCAGTACGCTAAAGACGCTCGCCGCGTCGGTGGATGCCACGACCGATCCCAGCAGCAGGCTGCCGATCCAGTCGATCCCCAGCGCGAAGTGGGCGAACACGCCGGTGATGCCGGCAGTGATGACGACGCCGAGCGTGCTCAGCAGCACCGCCGGCGCAGCGACGGGCTTGGCGCGGTCGATATTGGTGTTAAAGCCGCCGTAGAACATGATGAACAGCAGCGCCGTGCTGCAGACGGTTTCGGTGAGTGCGTAGTCGCTAAAGTCGATATGCGTCGGGCCGTTGACGCCCAACAGCATGCCCAGCGCGATAAAGATGAGCAGGGTGGGGAAGGGGAGTTTTTTGCCGACGGGTTTGATGGTCAGGCACAAAATGATGACGAGGCCGATAAAGAGAAGGATCTGGTTCATGGATAGTGTCCGCTCCTGGGTGGTTGGCGTGGCACGGTCAGTTGTCTGCGGTCATTTGTACCCAGAGATGGTGGGTTTATGGGGTTGGATTGCGGGCGTGCGCGATATCGTCATAGACGGCTGCCGTCTTTGCCTCTGCTCGGAAACCCTTTCCAGCTTTATTGCAACGGAGTACAATGGGTAACGTTTAAGTTCAACTTGAAGTTTTAGTTGCGGCGCCGGGCTTCGGCCGCAATGCAAGGAGAGGCGTACCATGGCGATCTATGTGACATCTGATGCTCACGGGCACGTGCGTGCGCTTGACGAGGCCCTGTCTAAGATCTCGTTGACGTCCGACGACACGTTGTACGTGCTGGGCGACATGATCGATCGCGGGCCCGATCCGGTCGGCGTTATTAAGCTCGTGCGCTCGCTGCCCAACGCCCGCGTGCTCAAGGGCAATCACGAGCAGATCATGCTCGATGCCATCATTGGTCAGGATCCGCTCGATGCCGAGACCTGGGATATCAACGGTGGCTGGACGACGCGCGATCAGCTCAACGACATGGAATTTGAGGCATACGAGGAGCTCGTGCGATGGATGGCCGCGCTGCCGCTCTACGCAGTGGTCGAGACCGAGGAGCGCCCGTATCTGCTGGTACATGCTGGAATCGAGATGAAGGCGGCGCGCGCGTTTTTGCTTGAGCATGGCGTCGATTGTGCCGATGGCGTTGGAGCGGTGGGTGCCGATCGCGAGCTGCTGCAGCAGATGCTCGCGGTACAGTCGTCCGATGACCTGCTGTGGATTCGTCACGGCTATTGGGATGTGCCGACCGGGCTGCTTTCTACCGAGGGTAAGGGCCCGGTC
>CATYUU010000078.1:0-5941 GCA_958413455.1 uncultured Collinsella sp.
TCCAACTTGACACGAAGAGCAGGCTGCTCGAGAGAGAGAAACGCCAACAACGGCTCAAGATAACACGGTATCCAAAAATCCGGACAGCTCAGTCGTATGACTGACGCATCCCCCGCAAGCCGACCAAGCTCATCAAGCACATGAGTGTAATGAGCCTGCATGGCAGAGAAGTCGGCGATAACCGCCCGTCCCGCATCGGTTAGCTCCACTTTACGAGTCGTCCTATCAAATAGCCGAACCCCCAGCGTCCGTTCCACAGCATCGATGTGACGGCTCACAACCGAATGAGACACGTGCAGCCTTCGCGCCGTCTCCGTGTAGCTGAGCGTTTCCGCCAGCACGAGCAACTCGGGCACATATTCCATGTTGAGCACCACAACCCCCTGATCCCCTTTGTCGTTGTAGCGAATTGTACGGTTTGTGCACAAATCACGCAACAACTTGCAAAAGACCCTCGGGCGAACCGATCTCATAATGAACGGCAGCAGGGGCGAGGGCGTCTCGCCGACAAGATTCGAACATAGGAGGGAACATGGGACACGGAAAGAACCACGTCATCGATCGCAGACGGTTTGTGCAAGCAAGCTCGGTCGCAGCGGCAGCTCTGGCCTTAGGCGCGACGGGATGCGCTTCGTCACACCCCGTCGCAGAGACGGGCGGCACGACAACTCAATTTGTCGCAGGAACCTACCAGGCCACGGCACTCGGCAAGAAGAGCGATATCACCGTCGAGGTCGTCTTCTCCGACACTGCCATCGACAGCGTCCGCGTCGTCGATCACGGAGAAACCGAACGCATCGCCGCACCGGCGTTTGAGAAGATCCCTGAGATCATCGTAGCATCACAATCACTCGCCGTCGACGCGGTGACAGGAGCGACGCTTTCATCCCTCGCGCTGCTCTCGGCCGTAGAAGACTGCGCGCGTCAAGCCGATGGCGACGTGAGCGCGTTGAAGCGTGCGGAGGTTCCCAAAGAGCAGCCAGCCGACGAGGAGATCGAATGCGACCTCGCCGTCATAGGCGCCGGCATTTCTGGAATGGCATCTGCACTAGCAGCTGCTCAGCAGGGAGCGAAGGTCGTCGTGTTCGAGAAGTCCTCGAGCATGGGCGGCAACGCCCTCGTGAGTGGCGGTTTCATCGAGTATGCCAACGCACCCGAAGAATTACGCGTCGAAGTGAACGACGGCTACCTGAAGATCTTCCAAGAAGTTCTTCAGTTCAATCGAGACGCCGGGCTTGACGCCTCTCTGGTAGATGAGGTGCAGCAACAATGGGACGACTACTACGCAAACGGGAACACCAAACTCTTTAGCTCGCCCGAATTCCTTGCGCTGCAACTCTGCATGCTTGAGGGCAACACCTACGACTTCCAACACACTTATGCAACGGATGTGGAGGGGGGCACGGCATGGCTCGACACCATGCAGTTTCCCTGGATGCCACTCGTCGCAATTCCCGGTTATTCTTGGGCGCATTTCTCGGGTTCCTCAGAAGACGTGAATGGAGAAGGCTATTTCAACGTGTTCGAACGAGAGATGGAAGGACTCGATCTTCGCATCCTGTTCGCCACGCCGGCAACCGAGCTCATCACTGAAAGCGGTCGCGTGACTGGCGTCATTGGCAGCAGCGCAAACGGCAGCACGTACACCGTACGCGCTAAAGACGGTGTCGTTATCGCCTCTGGAGGCTATGCCGACAACCAGGATATGCTGAAAGAGCACGACAAGATGTGGAACTGGAAAGATCTCGACACCTTCCACTGCGACAACAACTACGGACACACTGGAGACGGCATCCGCATGGCCACAGAAGCAGGCGCCGCCTTCGCCGAATTGCCCTTTAACCAGATGGTCTTCCCCTTCGTGGACACCGTGCTCTACGCCACCGAAACAACCGTCGGAACCACCAATGAGAGCATCTACGTGAACAAGGCCGGCAAACGCTTCTGCGACGAGGGCGGCAGTCGAACTGACATGACGATCGCCCTGATGGAGCAGGATGGGGGTGTGGGTTTCCAGGTGGTCGACCACGACAGCTCCATGATCACGGACGGCAAGACCCACACAGGCATGGACGTCGAGTACGCCATTGAGCGGGGCATCCTCTACCGCGCCGACACACTTGAAGAACTGGCGGGCCTCATGGGCGTCGACGAGGCGACATTCCTGAAAACTGTCGACGATTACAACGAGATGACTCGTACTTTCAACGACCCAGAATTCGGCCGATCCAGCTTCGGGCCCAATGCCCCCCTGGATAATCCTCCATTCTATGCATCACCCCGCACCTGGGCGATGCATATCACGATGGACGGCATCTCGACCGACTCATCTCACCGCGCGCTCGATGCGGCCGGAAATGTTGTACCGGGACTCTACGTTGTGGGCGAAGCAGCTTGCGGCGGCCGCGGTGTCGGATCGCTCGGCGCAGGCTATGCGGTGGCGCAATCAATCTACAACGTCTAAGAACACGCGTTACGATAGATCAAGCCCTCCCCTCCCTGGTCGGGCGGGTAAAACCGCCCGACCGTTTTTTAAACAGCAACAAGCTCAGTGCGGACTTGAGCTCCAAAGGCTTTTGCCGCGCAATCCCACACTTTCATGGAGAAAAGGAAGGAACTGAAATGGACAATAATGGACTTGTAAGCCGCAGAGGGTTTTTGGCAGGTAGCGCCTTCGCGGGAGCCGGCGCCTTGTTCGGCCTTGCAGGATGCGCCCCGCAGACTGCGGATCCCCTAGCAAACACTTCGCCTGAGGCGGGATCGCAAGATTCCTCGGACTGGATCGGAGATGCCCCGAACATCTCCGATGATGAGATTGTCGAAACCATTGACACGGAGTTTTTGGTGATCGGCGCTGGCACGGGCGGTCTTTTTGCGGCCTGCGCTGCTGGAGATGCCGGCATGGAAACCTTCGTCATGGAGAAGTTCAACGGTGGCGTCGTGCGTGACGATCTTGCAGGCGTCAACTCTCGCTTGCAGCAGGAGAGCGGCTATGAAATCGACGCAATTGCTTATTTGCGAGATATGGATCATTACGCTGCGGGCCAATGCAATCTCGCGTTACACAAGGTCTGGCTTGAGCGATCGGGCGAGACCATCGACTGGTACGAAAGCGTTCTCTCTTCTTACGGTATCGCGCTTTGGCATGAGGCTGCCGAGGAAAAGCATGAAGTCAACTACCGACATTGGGCTACAGGGCATTCTCCCGCCTGGCCAGTCGATGGATCGCTCGACGGGTTCACTGTGCTGACTGACTACGCAGAGAAGACGGGCCATGTAACGTTCCGCTACCAAACGCCCATGGTGAGCCTCACCGTCGAAAACGATCGCGTGACCGGTGCTATAGGGCAGGGCGCTGACGGCTACATTCGTGTCAACGCAAGCAAGGGCGTTCTTGTATGCACAGGCGGTTACGCCGCGAATCTCGACCTTCTTAAGCAGCTCCAGCCTCACACGACCAGCATTTACGCTTACAACTCAGCGCAGCCAGGCTGTGAGGGAGACGGCATAAAGGCGTGCCTTCGCGTTGGGGCAAAAATGGACGAAACACATTCTAGCATGCTTTTCGACCGAGCAAGCGTTCCCGCCGACTCCCTGGGAGGCGCCGACTGTGGTACTGCCATGGTATTCTGGATGGGAAGCCAACCCTGGTTGAAAGTCAATCTCAATGGCGAGCGCTTCTGCAACGAGTCCGGCACCTATGACTTCATCCTGCACGCCGATGCATCGCAACCAGGAAATATCCACGTGTGCCTCTGGGATGCAGACTGGCAGACCTACGCTCAACAGTTCGACATGCATGGCTGCTCGCGCATGTTCCCCTTTGATAATGGAGCGGCTCCGAACCTGCCCATCGAAGTGGTGACGGCCATGAACGAGGAGGCACTTAAAGCCGGACACATTCAGCAAGCCGACACCATCGAGGAGCTCGCCGAAAAGCTTGGTCTTCCTGCAGAAGCCCTCGCGAAAACGGTGGAACGAAACAACCAGAATTACGACAACCAGCGCGATGACGACTTCGGCAAGGAACCATTCCGGCTTTCCCCTGTACGCAAACCTCCCTTCTTCGGCGTACGTACCACAGGCGCTTTGCTATGCACCATGGACGGTATCGTGATAAACACCCAAGGTCAAGCACTGCGCGAAGATGGAAGCGCCATTGAAGGCCTGTATGTCACAGGCAACGATTCTGGAGGATACTATTCCATGACTTATCCGAACCTGTCGACCGGCAACGCTTGCGGCAGGACAGTAACTTTCGCACGAATGATTGCTCAGAATCTGGCTGCCCAGTAGCCATCTCGACCAAAACCCGTCTTGTCGAGCCGCTGTCCCTTACGCCCCAAACTCACAGGCGGACAGGATAACGGCTCGACCTGTATCATCGGGAGAAATGCGGCAGCGGTCAGGCCACGCTTCGGCAAGGAGGGCCTCGGTGTCGTCGAGCAGATAATCGCGCACGACGGCCAACGCATGGGGGAAGACCGGCGTTGGGCCCTGGGCAAGCAGGGCCATGGCCGAGGTAAGGCCGCCACCACGCCAGATTTCCAAGCGGCCCAGCTCGTCCACGATGAGGAGGCCGGGAGCGCGGGAGGGATCCTTCGACTCTGCACCTTCGGCACTCCGCTCGGAATGCGGTTTGGCACCGACGGGCGCAGCCGCGCTGGCGTGCGCGGCAAGTTCATCAAAGTGGGTGTTCACGCGAGCGATTGCCTCATCGTCTATGTGCCAGGCCAACTCCGCCTTCGCCGCCTGGCTCTCTTCGTCGAAGGTGCCGTCGGCTCGGGCCAAGTCACCCCGACGGGCGAAAGAGATACGCTCGCCGTCGGGCAGAAGCACGTTGTCGATGCCCAGCTTCTCGTAACCGTTCTCATCCGCATGCTCGCCTTCTGAAGGCACCCACCGACCTGGCGCCAGCACGCCGGCACAGGGCACCCCGCGATCGGCCAGCTCCGTCACCAGCGATTCCAGCCAGCGCGTCTTCCCAATCTGCACCTCGCCCGTTAAGAGAAACAGCATTCGAACCTCTTCCATTCGCGCATCGCGCACGACCGCACCATCACCGTCTCCGCTGTGCCGCTCCTAGACAATCCTCTGCACGAAACGCCCCCTACGCCTCCGGGTTGCGCAGGGCGGCCATCGTGAGGGCCTCGCCGAAGAACTGGCCGGCACCGTTCTTCACAGCGAAACGGGCCTTGTCGGGGTCGGCGACCACGCTACCGGCCAGCATATCCACGCCCCAACGGAATAGGAACGGCGCCATGATCACGCTTGGCCCGACGAACACCGTCGTGGCGTTCGCGGCCAAATCCAACAGGCGCGGAGCCGTCTTGTTGATGAGGGTCACACCAGTCATGAACAAGTAGTCGGCGCCGGGGATGACGTACTCGCAAGCCGGATCAGGCACGTCACCCGCCTGAGAGCACTTGCGCTCGAGCACCGTCAGGCGCGCGTACTCCTCGATGCGTTCCACATGGGGGAAATGCCCCACGACAACCACGCGCGCGTCTCCACCGGCAGCGCTGATCTGCGGGCGGTACATTTCGAAAGCGTCCATCTTGCGAATAGTGCCGTCGGGCACCTCCACCGCCGCATCGTAGGTGCACCCCAACGGGTCCAGCAGCGCCCGCTGGGAGTACCACGCATTCAGCGCCGCCACGCCCAGGCTCGCCTCCTCGAAGCACCACGATTTGGAAAGCTCCGCCACCTCGCGCAGGGACATCCCGCGCAAATCGCCCGTATAGCCGCGACGCGCGCCGCCGGTCGTGGTGAAGCTCACCCCCATGCCACTGTCGGCTTCCACATAGGACCAGTGGGTACCCAGACAATAGTCGCGCACCACGACGTCCTCGGGAACGCCGGCGATCAGGTGGTTGTACAGCTTCCAGGGCGTATTCGGCTCGTTTGTACCCGGGAATGTAATGGCCCCCGTCGCAGCCCC
>CATYUU010000079.1:0-5801 GCA_958413455.1 uncultured Collinsella sp.
TTTATTCTCATCCATATCAACACCTCCCCTCATACAAAAAATGTGACAAAGGGAAAGTCCCTTTGTCACATCGAATACCAATCGCTTGTGTTGCGCGCTTAGGCGAAGGTGATCTCGCCGGTCTCGCAGTCCATATCGGCGATACGGGCCAGGCTCTCGACGCGGAAGCCGCGCTCGCGGAGCTTATCGCCACCGCCCTGGAAGCCCTTCTCCACTGCAATGCCAATACCGGACACCTCGGCACCCGCAGCCTCGCAGATCTTGATAAGACCCTCGAGCGCGCAGCCGTTGGCCAAAAAGTCGTCGATGATCAGGACCTTGTCGCCCTCGGACAGGAAACGCTTGCCAACGATGACCGGGTACTCCTTCTGCTTGGTAAAGGAGTAGATGGTCGTGGCATACTGCTCGCCGTCAAGGTTGATGGACTGCGCTTTCTTGGCAAAGACCACCGGCACGCCGCCAAAATGCTGAGCCGCGATGCAAGCCATGCCAATGCCCGAAGCCTCGATCGTCAGGATCTTGTTGATCTCGACACCCTCGAACAGACGGGCCCACTCGGCGCCCATGTGGTCGAACAGCTCAACGTCGCACTGGTGGTTGAGGAAGGCATCAACCTTAAGGACGTTACCGGCCTTTACGATGCCGTCATGGCGAATACGATCCTCAAGCTCCTGCATGGCGCAACCCCTTCTCGCGGCAACGATACCGCGCGATTAATAAACGTTGTTCGATAGTCTACCACGGACCGACCCCCGCCCGCCCCACAAGCCGCATCGCACCATAAAGCTGCAAGACCAGTAGATAAGGCCCGATCCGTGGCAGACAGCCTCCCAACACGCTAATGCCGGGTGCGCGTCCTCACCAAACGCACCATGGCAAGCGCAAAGCCCACAGCGGCCACAGCCATGAGCACGTAGAACACCGAGCGAAAACCAAACAGGAACACATCCGGACGAACTGCAACAATACTGGTCACAGTCTCGCCCATCGCCACGCTCATCTGCCCATATAGGATATGTGATGCCGCCGTAATGCCCACTGCCATACCCGCATAGCGCGCAAGGCTACCCAGGCTGCCCGCAAAGCCAAGCGCTTCGCGCGGAGCCGAGCCCATATACAGCGAGTTATTGGGGCTTTGGAAAATCGATGTACCGCACGACATAAATGCGGCGCAGCACACAATCACGAGGATGGAAGAGTGCTCGTCGAGCGTGCTTACCGCAAATAGACCGCACACGTACACGCCCAGGCCAACCGCCGTAGGACCCTCGCAGCCAACACGGTCCGAAACCGTACCCGATAGCGGACCGATAAAGGCATTCACCATCGGTAGTGCCAAAAAGAGCAGTCCAGAGATGTCAGAACCAAACCCGTGCGCATCCTGAAAATAGAACGGAAGAATAAACTCGGATGCGCCAATACCAACGAACACGATGAGCATGCAGGCAAGGTTGATGGTGAAGGCCGAATTTGCAAAGCAGCGACGCGCGGCCTCCGCCAGTGACATGGGGCGCTCGCCGGCCTCCGGCTTAACATGCGGCAGCGTGTAGAGCCCCACGATAAACGAGATGACGCCAATGGGCAGGTTGATGAGGAAGATGCTCTCCCAGGGAAAGCTTGCCACCAGCATGCCGCCGAGCACGGGGCCACACATCATGCCGAGGGCCACGAAGGTCGCGAGAATACCCAAAGCACGACCGCGCTCGCGCGCCGGAAACGACTCGGTGATGATACCCATGTTGTTGGCCATGGCCGCCGCGCAACCGACGCCCTGAACAATGCGTGCCAGGATAAGAACCTCGAGCGAGGCCGAAAGACCGCACAGCAGCGAACCGACCGAAAAGACGATGACGCCCAGCTGAAACACATTCACCTTGCCGCGCACGTCGCCCAGACGGCCAAACGGAAGCATAGCCACGCATGTCGCAAGCAGATACACCGAGCTCACCAGCTGAATGCGATCGAGGCCCACGCCCAGCTCCTTTTGCATCACGGGCAGCGCCACGGTCACGACGGTCGAATCCAGACACGCCATAAACGTCATGATGAGCACGGTAAACAGAATCGCCCATTTGTTCTTGCCATGGGTGTCGCCCTCTAGGGCAACATGCTCGCGGCGCAGCTGCTCTGCGGTTTTATCCATTTCCATCCTTTCGAGTGGCGCAACGCAAAAACGGGGCCCCGATCGCCTGCGAACAGTCGCGATTGGGGTCCCGCCTACGGAATCGGAACGAAAGGTCGCCGAAGCTTTCTGCCAGCATCGGCACCTTGTAGGAAGCTAGCCTAGCACTGCTCGAGTGCCTGCTCAAGGTCGGCAATCAGATCGGCCGTGTCCTCGAGGCCACACGACAGGCGCACCATGTCGGCGGAGATGCCACAGGCGATGAGCTCCTCATCGTTCATCTGGCGATGCGTGGCATTAGCGGGATGCAGGCAGCAAGTGCGGGCGTCGGCCACGTGCGTGGCGATCTGGGCGAGCTTGAGACTCTTCATAAAGGTCTCGGCCGCCGCGCGACCACCGTTAAAGCCAAAGCTCACAACGCCGCAGGTACCGTTGGGCATGTACTTCTGAGCCAGGTCATAGTACTTGTCGCCCTCCAAACCCGGATAGCTCACAAAGCGCACCTTGGGGTGACTCTGCAGGAACTTGGCGACCGCCAGACCGTTCTCGCAATGACGCGGCATGCGCACATGCAGGCTCTCGAGGGAACTGTTCAGGAAGAATGCCGCCTGCGGGTTCTGCATGGGGCCGAGGTCGCGCATGAGCTGCGCGGTGGCCTTGGTAATGAAGGCACCCTCGCGACCGAACTCCTCGGCATACGTCACGCCGTGGTAGCTCTCGTCGGGCGTGGTGAGACCCGGGAACTTGTCCGCATGGGTCATCCAGTCAAACTGGCCGTGATCGACGATCACGCCACCCAGGTAAGCCGCATGGCCATCCATGTACTTAGTGGTGGAGTGCGTAACGATGTCAGCGCCCCACTCAAAGGGACGGCACATCACGGGCGTCGGGAAGGTGTTGTCGACCATCAGCGGCACGCCGTGGTCGTGCGCGGCCTTGGCAAAGCGCTCAATATCGAGCACGGCAAGGGCGGGGTTGGCGATGGTCTCGCCAAAGACGAGCTTGGTGTTGGGCTGGAAGGCTGCCTCGAGCTCCTCGTCGGTGCAGTCGGGGGCAACGAAGGTGCAGGTCAAGCCCATACGACCCATGGTATGGGCAAGCAGGTTGTAGGTACCGCCGTAGATGGCAGAGCTTGCGACCACGTGATCGCCGGCGCCGGCAACGTTAAAGATCGCGAGGAAGTTCGCAGCCATGCCCGAGCTCGTGAGCATCGCTGCGGTGCCGCCCTCCATCTCGCAGATCTTGGCGGCAACCAAATCGCACGTGGGGTTCTGCAGACGGCTGTAGAAATAGCCCGACTCCTCCAGGTCAAACAGCTTGCCCATGTGCTCGGACGTGTCGTACTTCCACGTGGTGGACTGGTAGATGGGCACCTGGCGCGGCTCCGCGTCGCCCGGGCGATAGCCGCCCTGAACACATGTGGTACCGATAGTCTGCTCGCTCATATCTTGCTCCCTTGCCTGGGTTACGTTTTATCCGGTTCACGATACCGCTACCCTGCACCCCTCTCAACCCATCCCCAAGGTAGGTTATGGGACAAATTGATCAGGGGTATTTATCTCAAGCCTTGGGCATTTGCTCGATAGATAAAAATGAGGCATCCATGAAGCTCTCGATGATTACACGCACCGTCACGGGTACCATAGGCGGGTACACCATGACCAAGGAGACAACGATGAAGCAAATCGATGCGGCCCAGCTCGACATCACCGCCTGTCAGGCTCAAGCTGCCGAATACCACGCCCGTGGCTTTAACTGTGCACAGGCCGTCGCCTGTACGCTCGCGCCTGCCGTCGGGCTCGACCCCCAGGTCGCCTTTACCCTCACCGAGGGCTTTGGCGCCGGCATGGGCGGCATGACCGAGACCTGCGGCGCCATCTCGGGCGCCGTGGCCATCATGGGCTTCGTGATGAGCGACGGCATGGAAAACCCCAAGACCAAGGGTCAGACCTACAAGCTGTCGCGAGAGATTGCCAAGCGTTTTGGCGAGAAGAACACGACGACTGTCTGTGGCACGCTCAAGGGCATCGGATCGGACAAGGGTCCGCTCCGCAGCTGCCCCGGCTGCATCGACGATGCCGTCGAGATCGCCTGCGATGTGCTAAAGCAGCTCGCCGAGTAAACGGCGGCAACAGAAAACGACGGCCGGCGTGCTTGGGATTCACCCAAAAACACGCCGGCCGTCGCCGTTAGAACTCGGCAAATTCAGGAGCGCCGACCTCAATCTCCTCGCGCCCCGCCATAAGCTCGCGCATCTTAGCGCAAAACGGTTCCTGCTCCCCCGCCTTGAACACCAAATGAAGTGTCACGGCATCCGCGTAATCGGTATCCGAAACCTTGGCACCCGAATCCTGCGCCAAACGAAGCACCTGCTCATACTGCGGATACGCCACATGCACATCAACCGGCACGACACTCGTCATCTCGACGATCTGCCCAGCCTCCTGAGCAGCTGCCACCGCCGCCTGCGTCGCCACGGTATAGGCTCGCACCAAACCACCGGGCCCCAACAGCGTGCCACCAAAATAGCGCGTCACCACGCAGCAAACATTTTTGAGCCCTGCACCGCGCAGCACCTCGAGTGTCGGCATGCCGCTCGTGCGGCTCGGCTCACCGTCATCGCTCTGGCGCTCACGTCCATCGACCAAAATCCACGCGGGGACATTGTGTCGAGCGTCGTAATGACGCTTGCGAACGGTCTCGATAAAGAAATTCGCCTCATCCTCGGACTCAATATGGACCAGCTGGGCAATAAACCGGCTCTTGCGCTCCATAAACTCGCCCGAAGCCTCAATATTCGATTGCAGAGTAAAATAGCTGTCCAACAAAGTCCCTAAACAACAAGCAAAGCAACAAACAGCCTCAATAATACGGCAAAGACAGCACCGTTGACCTCGCCAACAAGAACGGAAACGCCCATGATGCCGTCACCAACAGCGAGAACCCGTCAGCGCAAGCAAGGTGCCTTGAAAGTCGAGATTGCAACAAAAATGAGGCTGTCGATGATCAGGCAAAGACAGCGAGACGGCGTCAGCTGAGTCGATTTGGCCCGAAAGAGGAGGGAGCACGCCTTATGGCGGCGACCGACGAATGAGCGCCAAATCGGCCAGCTGACGCCGTCGCAGCGACAACAAGAAAGCTGAGTGGGCCTATAAGCCGGGTTCTGTCGTGAACGGTCATTTATCTTGTCTGCACGTTACCATGCAGCTCCACGCACGCTACCCGAACGCGGACCGGGCCGGCCCATAGCGTTCCTATTCGCGCTTGCTCCGGATGGGGCTTGCCAAGCCGCCGTGTTGCCACGACGCTGGTGGTCTCTTACACCACCGTTTCAGCTTTTCCCTTTACGCCTTGCGGCGCAGGTGGGAGTCTTCTTTTCTGCGGCGCTTTCCGTCGGATCACTCCGCCCGGCCGTTAGCCGGCATCCCGCCCTCTGGAGCCCGGACTTTCCTCACGCGTGCTGCAAGCAGCACATCGCGCGACCGTCTAGCCCACTCAGCAGTGCAAGAGTGTAGCACACCGTTGCCGCAGGCAATGGTACAACACAAGCGTTCGACACGATAAACCAAGAAACACGCCATGCAGTACAATAGGGTTGTCGATGGGCAACGTCGTCAGTCGAGACGCGACCGCGCTCCGCACCCCTCCGTCTACTCGGTGCGTTCCCGCCTCCTCCCCG
>CATYUU010000080.1:0-5562 GCA_958413455.1 uncultured Collinsella sp.
CGAGGCCGAGCGCAAAATGAATTCTAAAAAACACCTTGCCAAATAGGAGCGTCAGACCAGTGTGGCGCCTTGTCCGCGGCTCCGAAGGAGCAGGACAAGGCGCCACACATGGTCGAGGACGTTCTGAAAACCAAGCCCGGCCCCCGCCGGACAGGTCACACTACTCGCAGAGCAGCTTAGCGATCTGGACGGCGTTGGTTGCCGCGCCCTTACGGATTTGGTCGCCGCAGCACCAGAAGGTGATGCCACGCGCGGCCTCGGGGTTCGAGATGTCGCGGCGTACGCGACCGACCCAAATCAGGTCCTGGTCGGAGGTGTCCATCGGCATGGGGAAGCGGTCGTGCGCATCCTCGGCGCTCATGTCGTCAACTAGCTTGACACCCGGAGCGGCAGCCAGCGCGGCACGGGCCTCTTCCACCGTGATGTCCCGCTCGAACTCAAGCGTGATGCTCTCGGAGTGCGAGCGCAGCACGGGCACGCGCACACAGGTGCAGTTCACGCGCAGCTCGGGCAGATGCATGATCTTGCGGCCCTCGTTTTGCAACTTCATCTCCTCGGAGGTAAAGCCCTCCTCCTTGACGCCGCCAATCTGCGGAATCAGGTTGCTCGCGAGCTGGGCGGCAAACGCGCGCGGCTCGGGAATCTCCTCGCCACGGCCCAGGGCGGCCAGCTGAGCCTCGAGCTCGGCCATACCGGGGGCGCCAGCACCCGAAGCCGCCTGGTACGTCGAGACGATCATGCGCTTCACGCCAGCGAGCTGATGCAGCGGCCACGTGGGAACCAGGCCGATAATGGTCGCGCAGTTGGGGTTGGCGATAAGGCCGTGATGCCACTTGATGTCGTCGGCATTGATCTCGGGCACAACCAGCGGCACCTCGGGATCCATGCGGAAGGCATGGCTGTTGTCGACCACGACGGCGCCGCGCTTGACGGCCTCGGGCAGTAGCTCCTTCGCGATGTCGTCGCCGGCAGCTCCAAGCACAATGTCACAGCCCTCAAAGGCCTCGGGACAAGCCTCTTCGATCACGATCTGCTCGCCACGGAACTCGACGGTCTTGCCCGCAGAACGCGCGCTCGCCAGCAGCTTGAGCTTGCCAACCGGGAACTCCTGCTCGTTGAGGCACTCGAGCATCTGGGTGCCCACGGCTCCCGTCGCGCCCAAAATAGCAACCGTGTACTGTTTCATGCTTCCCCCTTTAAAGGTTGTGGCTTTTGCCCGCACGCCAAGCAGGCCGATTATTGTTGCCAGTGTATACAAGAACAGGGCGGGCACGAAACCCGCCCCGTCGAAACGAAACCGAAACGAAACGCCCCGCCATAGATTTTTGAGGCAAGTCCAAAAATCTACTGGGATAGCAGCTACTTGTGGAGCGCGACCAGAGCGGGATCGACCGGCGCGGGAGCCTCCAGATCGGAGACCTTCACAATGCCGTTCTCGTCGGAGAAGGCGCGGTAAATGGTCTGAATCGCCAGATCAAAGTCCTTCTCCTCCACACCGATGATGATATTGATCTCGTCGCAGCTCTGCGAAATCATACGCACGCTCACGCCAGCCTGGCCAAGCATGCCAAACAGGTGGCCCGAGATGCCGGCACGACCGCGCAGGTTACGGCCGACGGTCGCGATAAGTGCCAGACCCTCGACAACCTCGATCTCGAGCGGCTCGACCTCCTGCTGAATGTCGCCCACGAGCGAGTACAGCGAATCGTGAACGTCCCGCTCCTGCACCACGGCGCCAAAGCGGTCGACACCGGTGGGCATGTGCTCGACGGAAACGTCATAGCGCTCGAACACCGAAAGCGCACGGCGCATAAAGCCGACGCGGGGCTTGGTGCGGTCGCGGGCGACGTTGATGGCGACAAAACCGCGCTTGCCGGTCACGCCGGTAATGATGGGCTCCGCCTCGCCTTCATCAGCCGTCTCGCTAATGATGGTGCCGGGGTCCTGCGGCGCATTGGTGTTCTTGATGACCAGCGGAATGCCTGCCTCGCGCACGGGGAACACGGCTTCCTCGTGCAGGACGCTTGCGCCCATGTACGAAAGCTCGCGCAGCTCCTCGTAGGTAACGCGCGCAATGGGCTGAGCCTCCGGAACAATACGCGGATCCGCAGAATAGAAACCCGAGACGTCGGTCCAGTTCTCGTAAAGGTCGGCGCCCAGGCACTTAGCCAAAATCGAGCCCGAGATATCGCCGCCGCCACGATCGAGCAGCTTGATCTGGCCCTCACGCGTCGCGCCGTAGAAACCGGGCATAACAAAGCCGCCCTGCTGACCGTACTCCTGCACCAGCTCGGAGGTGCGGTTCATGCTGAGCGTACCGTCGTGATGGAACGCAACGACCGTCGCGGCATCCAGGAACGGCAGGCCCAGGTACTCGGCCATCAGGCGAGCGGTGAAGTACTCACCGCGGCTCACGAGCTCCTCGGTGGAGTAACCGCCCGAGCGGGCGCGCTCGGCAAAGGCCGCGAACTCCTCGCGGATGGGGTAGGTAAGCTCCAGCTCGTCAGCAATATCAAAATAGCGCTGGCCAATGTCCTCGAGCAACTCCTCGCACGACACGTGATACTTAACGTGCGCGTTAACCAGGTAGAGCAGGTCGGTCACCTTGGTGTCGCCCTTAAAGCGGCGACCGCAGGCAGAAACCACCACAAAACGGCGGGCAGGGTCGGCATCGACGATGGCCTTGATCTTCTTGAAGTGTTCGGCGTCGGCGACCGACGAGCCGCCAAACTTGGCAATCTTAATCATGGGCTGGAGGTTACCTTTCTAAAAGCCTCTGCGAACCTATTTTGCGTGCTCTGATACCATGGTTTCACCGATTGGGACCAAGGCATCCGAGGAGCAGTGTTATATGGGAACTTATCATAGTACACGAGGACGCACTTTATCGTGCTCAAGTAAGGTGGCAATCCGCACTGGCATCGCTCCCGACGGGGGTTTGTTTGTCTCGGACGAGCTCGGCACCCAGCAGGTCGATATCAGCTCGCTTGCAGCTAAATCGTACTTTGAAATCGCTCAAGATGTGTTGGGAATGTTACTGAATGATTACACGGCCGAAGAAATTTCGGCGTGTGTCGACGAGGCATACCGCGGCACGTTCGCGAGTGAAGAGGTTACGCCGCTCGTCAAACTCGACGCTGCGCCGGGTGTTGACGCCCCTCAGACCTATGTGATGGAACTCTTTGGCGGCCCTACAAGCGCCTTCAAGGACGTCGCCCTGCAGATGCTCCCCCGTCTGATGGCCCGCACTTCCGCCAAGGACGGCGGCGCCGAGCGCATCATGATCGTCACCGCCACGTCGGGCGACACGGGCAAGGCTGCGCTCGCCGGTTTTGCCGACGCTCCGGGCACGGGCATCACCGTCTTTTATCCCGAGGGCAAGGTTAGCCGCGTCCAGAACCTGCAGATGTCCACGCAGGAGGGCGACAACGTCGCCGTCTGCGGCATCCGCGGCAACTTTGACGACGCCCAGAGCGCCGTCAAGCGCATCTTTGCCGATAAGGAGCTAGCTGAGCGTCTTGAGGCCGCCGGCACGGTGCTTTCGAGCGCCAACTCCATCAATGTCGGCCGTCTGGTACCGCAGGTCGTCTACTACTTTGCCGCCTATGCGCAGTTGCTGCGCGCCGGCGCCATCGAGGCCGGCGACGCCGTGGAGTTCTGCGTACCGACCGGCAACTTTGGCGATATCCTGGCCGGCTACTATGCCAAGCGCATGGGCCTGCCCGTCGCCAAGCTCATCGTCGCGAGCGACAAGAACAACGTGCTGGTTGACTTCCTGACCACCGGCGTATACGACCGTAACCGCCCGTTCTTCACGACCATCTCGCCGTCGATGGACATCCTCATCAGCTCTAACCTGGAGCGCATGCTGTACTTCCTGTCCGATGGCGACTGCGAACTCGTTGCCGGCCTTATGGAGCAGTTGGCACAGACCGGTCGCTACGAGGTACCCGCCGAGCTGCTGGCCAAGATCCAGAGCGTCTTTGGTTGCGGCTGGGCCAGCGAGGACGAGGTCCGCGCTGCCATCAAGAGCTGTTGGGACGCGAACGGCTACGTGATCGACCCGCACACCGCTTGCGGCTATCACGTCTTTGAGCAGGTCGCTCCCGCCGAGGGCGCCAAGGCCCGCGTGCTGCTTTCGACCGCCAGCCCCTACAAGTTCCCGCGCGCCTGCTGCGACGCTCTGGGGCTTAACGTTCCCGAGGACGACTTTAAGGCCATGCGTGTGCTCGAGCAGGCAACCAACACGGTCGCCCCGACCCAGCTCGCCGAACTCGAATCCAAACCCGTCCGCTTCGAAGACGTCTGCGACGTAGCCGACATGGCCAACTACGTCGAGTCTGCAGCAAAAAAGATGACTACCAACTAAAACCCCTTATAAGGCGCCGGCGAAAGCCGGCGCACCTTCTTTTATCAGATATCCACTGGGATGATGACGAACGTGCATAGCGTGCCTGGCTGTTTAGTTCGTCGCGAGTTCCGCACGCAAAGGAAAGCACTTAATGTGCTTTCCGTCTTGCGCAGGACTGTCCGAGCAGCGAACTAAACAGCCAGGCACGCCAGGAGGACTCACATGATCAAAATCACCGTCCCAGCAACAAGCGCCAACTTGGGCATCGGCTACGACACCCTCGGCATGGCCGTCAGCCTCTACTCGCACTTTACCTTCGAGCGCGCCGACAAGCTCACCATCACCGGATGCCCCGAGGAGTTCCAAAACGAGAACAACCTGGTCTACGTCAGCTTTGTCGATGCGCTGGCCGCATGGGGCGAGCCGGCCTTCCCCGTCGCTATCGACATCCAGACCGACGTGCCCGTCGCCCGCGGCCTGGGTTCCAGCTCCACCTGCGTCGTCGCCGGCATCATGGCGGCCGCCGCGCTGACGGGCCACACCGTCGACCGTGCCGAGCTCGTCCGCATCGCCACCGAGGTCGAGGGGCATCCCGATAACGTCGCTCCCGCCATCCTTGGCGGCGCCGTCTGCTCCTTTACGCCGACCGATTCGCTCCCCCAATGCCTGCGCTACGAGGTGAGCGATCGCTTGCGTTTTATTACCGTGATTCCGCCCTACGAGGTACATACGAGCGAGGCGCGCAAGGTCGTGCCGCAGGAGATTCCGCTCTCCACCGCCGTGTGGCAGATGGGCCGCATCGCCGGCATGACGCGCGGCCTGGAGACTGGCGACCTTGACCTGATTGCCGCCGCCAACGACGACCGCATCCAGGAACCCTATCGTCGCCGTCTGATTCCTGACTACAACGCCGTGCGCGACACCTGCCTTAACGGCGGTGCCAAGACCATCTGGATCAGCGGTTCGGGCTCGACCCTCATGGCTGTAACCGACGACACCATCGTGGCAAAGTTCCTGCAGGTCAAGCTGCGTGAGCAGTTCCCTAAGTGTGATACGCACATTCTGACGTGCGACACGGAAGGCGCCCAGATCGAATACCTGTAGTCGCCGTCCTGTATACTCGCCGGTGAGGCCAGGGGCTTTGCCCCCAAATCGTCCTCGGACATGGCAGGACCCCCGCTGCGCACTTCGTGCGGCGGGGGTTCTGCCGT
>CATYUU010000081.1:0-5517 GCA_958413455.1 uncultured Collinsella sp.
CGTGGACACACATTTTGTCCTATAAGCCCGCACCTCAGCAACAAATGCAAAAAGGGACCCGTCCATTGCGGACGGATCCCTTAAAACAAGTGATCGTCAAACCGATTTACTCGGCGTCGGTCTCCTCGTCCTTCTTCTCGGAAGGCAGCGGGGTGACCTCGATCTCGACGCCCAGAGTCTCAGCAGCAGACTTCATGGACAGGGAGATACGACGACGGTCGAGGTCGATCTCCATGACCTTGACCTGAACCTTGTCGCCCACGTGGGTGACCTGAGAAGGCTGGTCGACGTGCTTGTTGGCCATCTCGGAGATGTGCACCAGGCCCTCGATGCCCTCGCCCAGGTCGACGAAAGCGCCGAACGGGACAAGCTTGGTCACAGTGCCCTCGACGATAGCGCCGACGGGGTACTTCTTGACCAGCGCGCGCCACGGATCCTCGGTGGTCTGCTTGAGACCCAGGGAGATGCGTTCGCGGTTGAGATCGACGTCGAGAACCTCGACCTCGACCTCCTGGCCGACCTTGACAACCTCGGAAGGATGGTTGACGTGGTTCCAGGAGAGCTCGGAGATGTGGATGAGGCCGTCGATACCGCCGAGGTCGACGAAGGCGCCGAAGTCGACGATGGAGGAAACGGTGCCCTGGAGACGCATGCCAGACTTGAGCTTGGACAGGATCTCGGAGCGCTCGGCCTTACGGGACTCCTCGAGCACGACGCGACGGGAGAGGACGACGTTGTTGCGGTTGCGGTCCATCTCGATGACGCGGGCCTCGATGCGGGTGCCCATGTAGGAGGTGAGGTCCTTGACGCGACGGAGGTCGACGAGGGAAGCGGGCAGGAAGCCACGCAGGCCGATGTCGAGGATCAGGCCGCCCTTGACAACCTCGATAACCTCGCCCTCGACGTTCTCGCCGGAGTTGAACTTCTCCTCGATGCGGTTCCAAGCACGCTCGTACTCGGCACGCTTCTTGGACAGGACCAGACGACCGTCCTTGTCCTCCTTCTGGAGAACCAGAGCCTCGATGGGATCACCGAGTGCAACGATGTCTGCAGGGTTAGCGTCCTTGCGGATGGACAGCTCGCGGACCGGGATAACGCCCTCGGACTTGAATCCGATGTCAACGAGCACCTCGTCATGCTCGATCTTAACGACAGTGCCGTTAACGAGATCGCCCTCATCAAAGTCGGTAATCGTACCGTCGATGAGGTTGTTCATCTCCTCCTCATTGACATCGTCAAGAGAGAAAATGGACGAGTTCTGAATCTCACTCAAAGGTGGACCCCTTTCGAACTACGGGGCCCCGATTGCTAGGACCTACAGAAGGGTGCGACAAGCACACAACGTTTAGGAACACTCGGGAGCCGACAGATACTAATGTGACGCTTATGCAATCACGTTCGTATAGGTTACGGGGAAATGAGTTCGATTTCAAGCGTGAACTGCGATTTTTTACTCGTGTGGAGACTTTTTCGTAATCTTATGGACAGCCGCCTCCACAACTTGACGATAAGCAGTTTGCCCATACGCCTTTGAGGTAAAGTATCCGGAGCCAACGATTCTGGAACGATTTTTCGAGAAAGGTGCCCGCGTGCTCAAAGCAGTCGTTTTCGATATGGACGAAACGCTTCTTAGCATCAACCTCAACGCGTTCATCCTTCGCTATTTTAAGGATGTCTCGTCGATGCTCGCGGATATCGGTCGCCGCAGCCACGGTGGCACGATGGCGCGCCTCGGCACCATCTTGGTCGACCTCAACGCCAATCGCCGAAGCGGCACGGATAATCGTACCAATCTTGAGTTCTACCAAGAAGAGGTTGAGCGCCGGTGCGGCATTTGCCTCTCGGACCCACTCATCTACGAGGCGTTTACCTACTACGACCGCGAAGTTCTTCCGTACAAGAACGACGATGTCATCAACGCCCACGCCATGCCCGGCGCACACGCCGCGCTTCAGGCCGTACAGGATGCAGGACTGCGTTGCGCGCTCTTCACCAACCCCAGCTTTCCGCAGGGGGCCATCGAGTGCCGCATGGGTTGGGGCGATCTGGCCGACGCCCCCTTTGAGCTCGTCACGCACATGGGAAACACCACCCGCTGCAAGCCCGATGCCACCTACTATCTAGAGCAGCTTCAGGTGATGGGGCTCGAGCCGCACGAGGTCCTCATGGTGGGCAACGATCCCAAACGCGACTTCCCCAGCCCCGCCTGCGGCATTCAAACCGCCTATGTTGGCCAGGGAAAACCCAGCCGAGCCACCTGGCGCGGAACCATGGAAGACTTCGCCCGCGACTTTAACGCCGGAGTAGAAGCCTTCTACGAACACCAAGTAGCCGACGTACTGTCATAGGACCCCTCGCTCCAAACAAAATGGCGCCGCAGGTTGAGCACAAGTCAGCGAAAATGCCCCTAAGCGAGCAATGTGCCTTGAAAGAGGAGGGCATAGGCCTTCTGGCCATGCCCGACGATTGAAAGGCAGATTGCCGCTTAGGGGCGTTTGCAGCGTCGACTCGTTACGCGGTTTGGTAAAACCGCGTAACTAGCACACCTGCGTTTTGCCGATCATGATGTTGAGGATCTCGACGTCGGTGTCCTTCATACCCACACGGCCCACGTAGCCCATGCTGGCGATTGTCTGCTCGACGGTATCCTGGATGAGGCCCTCGCCGGCGCGGAAGCCGCGGCCCTGCATGGCCATATCGTGACCCAGAATCGCAGCGTCAACGGCTGCCGAAATCTTGGCGGCACAGCTTGCCTTGGCGCCATCGCACACGATGCCGCCAACGTTACCGAGCGTGTTCGAGACCGTCGCACCAATCTGCTCGTGCGTGCCACCGCACAGCCAGGTAATCGCGGCGCCGGCACCGCATGCGGCGCAAATAGCGCCACAAAACGCCGAGAGCGCACCAATATAGCTCTTGATATGCACGGCGATCAGATCGGACAGCATCACGGCACGAACCAGACGCTCGTGGTCGCAGCGTAGATACTCGGCATACTCCATAACGGGCAAGGCGCAGGTAATGCCCTGGTTGCCCGAACCGCACACGATGGCGACCGGCAGTGCACAGCCGTTCATGCGGGCGTCGGACCCGGCGGCCGCACGGGCACGGGCACGGCAGGCGACGTCATCGGCACGTGCGCCCAGCAGTGTGCGGCCCACCTCGGCACCCCAAGCGTGCGCCAGACCCTCGGCGCTAATCGCACCGTTCAGTTCGATCTGACGCTCAACGGCAGCGCGGGCGTCCTCAATGTCGCCGTCCTCGATAAAGTCTATGATGGACTCAATCGACATGGGCGTGTCGGCGTTATCTGCCGCACGCTCGGCCACCACGCGCTCGGCGCAGGCGGCACACTCCCCCGCCGACTTGCCGCATACCGGAATACCGTCGAGCGTATGGCACGTGACGTTGGTGTGGTGGTCGGTAATCTCGACGACCGCGGTATGGCCCCCGGCCGTGGCAGTCACTTTGATGTAGAGGTTGGGCACACCCTCGACAAGCGACACATCGCAGTAACCGGCGTCGGCGAGGAGCTCGGCCACGCGAGCACGGTCTTCATCGTCAACGCTCTCGAGCACCTCGAGCGCGCTCTTGGCGTCGCCGCCCACGGCACCCAGCACGGCCGCGGCCTCAATACCGTGCATACCGCCCGAGTTGGGCACGGTCACGCTCTTGACGTTCTTGATGATATTGCCCGAACAGGCAACGTCCATATGCTCGGGCTCGCAGCCAAGCGTCTGTCTTGCGAGTGCCGCCGCATAGGCAACGGCAATGGGCTCGGTGCAGCCGAGCGCGCAGACAAGCTCGCGGTTCAAGACATCGCAAAAAGCGGCATCGCGGATGGAATCGGTAGGCATAGATATCTCCTGCTTACATAACGGACTGGGCTCTCGATAATAGTTAGCTCTATTATTTGATAACAATGCATCAAAAACCGCAACCCAAGTTCCGGCGGACGGCGTTCAAGCGCAAACTGACGGCATTAATTCATGAGAAGTAAGTCTTGTTGCATGCTAAAGCGTTTGACCAAAAAACGCCCGAGCGTTTACACAAAAGTCGCGCTATCATGCAGTCGAACGCGGTAAAACCTTTAGCAATTCCGCCGCACGGACCAGAGAGGAACCACTCATGAAGATTGGTATCGGCAACGACCATGCCGCCGTCGAGCTCAAGAACATTATCTCCGAGCACCTGAAGGAGCGCGGCTGTGAGGTCGTGAACTTTGGAACCGACACCTCCGAGAGCTTTGATTACCCCATCGCCGGCTACAAGGTGGGCAAGGCAGTAGCCAACGGCGACGTCGATCTGGGCATCCTGATCTGCGGCACAGGCGTCGGCATCAGCCTGGCCGCCAATAAGGTCGAGGGCGTTCGCGCCGTCGTGTGCTCCGAGCCCTTCAGCGCCAAGCTCTCCCGCATGCACAACAATACCAACGTTCTCGCCTTTGGTGCCCGTGTCGTGGGCTCCGAGCTCGCCAAGATGATCGTCGACGAGTGGCTCGACGCCGAGTTTGAGGGTGGTCGCCACGAGCGTCGCGTCAATCTCCTCAACGAGATCGACCAGACCCGCGGACTCAAGGTCGTCGACGAGGCCTAAACTACTCAGTACCACAAGCTAACAGCAGGGGCCCGCTCGGAACACATGTCCGAGCGGGCCCCTTCATAGATTTTGGAATAAAAAGGGTGGAATAAAAAGGGCGCCGCGGATGGAATTCCGCGGCGCCAAAGCCACACGCTAACAGCTTTAAGGAGTCAAAGCTGGTTTAGCCAAAGAAGCGCTTGATCTCGATTTCGGCGTTCTCCAGGCAGTCGGAGCCGTGGATCACGTTGGCGTTGACATCGACAGCGAAGTCGCCGCGAATGGTACCGGGGGCAGCATCAAGCGGGTTGGTAGCGCCCATAAGGGTGCGCATCTTGGAAACAGCGGAGAGACCGGAAACGACCATCTTGACGACCGGACCGCTCGTCATAAAGTCGCAGAGACCGCCAAAGAAGGGCTTGTCGGCCAGATGGGCGTAGTGCTCCTCGACGGTAGCGCGCTCGAGCGTGGTCATCTCCATGCGCTCGATGACAAGGCCGCTGCGCTCAATGCGAGCAACGATCTCGCCGATCTTGCGATCGCGCACGGCGTCGGGCTTAATCATGATGAAGGTCTTCTCGATAGCCATAATGTAGCCTTTCAAGTAGGTTCGCGCGTGCCCAAGTCCCATTCCGGCACCCGCCTGGACTGCATCGTAACAGAGTTTTAGCTGCAGTTAAACAAAAAGCTGTTTATTGAAACGCTGCAATTTATTAAAGCGCTCCATATGTGTCACTTCTGTTTCGAAGCCCGATTAGAGTACCATCCGACCGCTCATCAACCGCATCGAACAGAGCAGGCGGTCGGTTGCCACCCGCAAACGTATCCCCTTCACAACCTGCCCAAAGGTCCTACAGAAATTCTCGACAAGCCCCTCCCCCATAGCAATCAGAACCACCCTTAAAAAGGGTGGTTTGCTCTTAGGGTATAACCCACGGG
>CATYUU010000082.1:0-5093 GCA_958413455.1 uncultured Collinsella sp.
TTAATGGATAGAAACGGATGTTCTATCGGGACACACATTTTGTCCTATAAGCCGAACACGCCGGGGCGCCGCGCGCTGCGAGAACCCTGCGCCTAGATCTCGGCCTCCGCATGGCCTCGCTGCGCCTCGGGCAGCTCCCCGTAGAGCGGATGGTCTTCGAGCCTAAAGCGCTCGACCTGTTCGGGAGTGCGACCGCGTACAAAGAGCCACGAGCGATCGATCGGCGTCGCCATGAGCGTGCTGGGCAGCGCGTCGGCGCGGTCGGAAAACACCCGGGCACTCTCGGGATCCTGGAACGCCAGCACCAGATGCGTGTCGCAGTTGCCCATGATGGAGCGTGCGCGTGCCTCGCCATAGAGCGCATCGAGCTGGTTGGTCGACTGCAGCAGCAGCGTTGCCCAGATGTTGCGGCTTCGGATAATCGAGAGCGCGTTGTCGATCTGGGGGATCTGCAGATTTGCGAAGTCATCGAGCATAAAGCGCACGGGCACGGGCAGGCTGCCGTCGGGCTGCCTATCGGCCTCACGAATGAGGCCCATAAACGCCTGCGAAATAAAGAGGCCGGTCAGCGGATCGAGATTGCGGTCAATATCGCTCACGGTTACGAACAAGGCGCAGGGGGTGTGTCCCATGGAAGCGAAGTCCACCTGATGGCACTCACGATAGAGCTGTGCCGCACCGTCGAATCCCAGACACATGACCTTTTCGGCAAGGATGCCGACGATGCTCGCGTGCATGCGCTCGGCATTTTGCGTAATGGCGTAGCGCCGCCATAGCGAGAGGGCATAGCTTTGGGGGTCGGTCGTGATCAGGTCGTCAAACAATCGACCCGTGGCACCGTCCTGCAGGTGCTCGATCAGCTTGATGACCGAGCTGATCGTCTGCTCGTCGGCGGGTAGCTGTTCGGTGACGTAGGCGATAAGACACGACAGCAGGTTTGCCGCCGCATGATCCCAAAAAGGCTGGTTGTTGTCCTCGATGGGGCAGATGGCCTTTGCCACCGAGAGGATGTCCTGCTGGTTGGGCCTGCCGTCCGCCTTGCGGCGAATGTGCCTCAGGGGGTTGTAGCCGCAGCGCTCGATGCCGGGCGCAAGGGCCGGGACGGTGTTGAGGTCGGCGAAGTTGAGACATTGCACGCGGTAGCCGTGGGCTGCCAGCACGGGTCCCACTTCGCGACAGAGCGTGCCTTTGGTGTCGAGCACGATGTAGCTTGCGTTCATTTGCAGCAGGTTGGGCTTGAGGACGTTTCGGGTCTTGCCGGCTCCCGAGGGGCCGATCACAAGTGCGTTGTTGTTGAGTCCCGTTTGGCGGGTGTCGCAGGAAAGCGTTCGATCCTTGGCGAGGATGGTGGACGATGCGGACTCAGATGCGGCGAGGCGGCTGGTGAGGTTAGACATGGGCGACCTCCTTGGTGGTCGAGAGGATTTCGTGGGCAAAGCCGAGCTCGACGGCGCGCTCGGCCGAAAGGTAGGTGTCTTTTGCAGTGAGGGACTGGATGCGCTTGGGCGTGAGGCCGCTGCGGTCCGAGAGGATTTGCGTGAGGGTCTTGCGGGTCTGCATAAGACGCCGGCTGGTTTCCTGCAGCGCAAGTGCCGAGCCGCCTGCCCCCTGGGGGATCAGCGGGTCGTGAATCATGAGCTCTGCATGGGGCGCCATACGGCGATTGTCGCCGCCCATAAAGATCACGGCGCCCATGGACGCGGCGAATTCCAGGCAGACGGTGCGGATGGGGCACGATGCGAGGCGCATGGCGTCATAGATCGCAAGACCCGATCGCACGCTTCCGCCAGTGCTGGCGACAAATATGGTGATGGGGCGGCTGGGGTCGGTGGCATCTAGCAGGCGGATCTGCTGGCATAGGTCGTGGGCCATCGGGGTTTCGATGTTTCCCATGACGGAGAGCTCGCGACGGGCGAGCATCTCATCGTAAATGCTGGTGAGCGTGATACCTCGGGCGGATTCACGCATGGTGAGGGGGCTGATGATGGGGGAATGATTGGTGTCCATGAGGACTCCTTTCTGTTGGTTGTGTTGTGGAATAGGATTGTTGCCCGCGGAGGGGCTGGCGGGCTACAGGGTTCGTCCAAGCCTGAGATCGAGCTCGGTTGTGGGACAGGCTGCCTGTTCGTGCGGCTCGCAAGCGCCAAGGGCTCCAAAGCGATGGAGCGTTGCGGCGGGCGTGGTGTAGGCGAGCCGCAGCTGATGCTCGACAGGGGCACATCCGTCATTTTTGTAATGAGCCGCGTAGTACTGCGCGATGCTGGCGTTCATCTCGTTGCCATTGCGATGGCGCTCAAACTGGCGTCTGCAGGTCTCGATGATCTTTGCTACCGACTTGGGTGCCGTCGCGGGAACAAGGGCGAGATAGCCCTCAAATAGCTCGTTGATGCTCAGGAGGCACAGCAGGTCGATCAGCGTCCTTATGGCCGCTCCCTCGGCGGAAAAGTGCGCGGTCATGCGGTTATATCGGTTGCGGTCGACGATGACCGCATGGGGTCTTGGAGTTTTCTGCCCCGTGGTCCCGGGCTTTTGCCGCGCCTGTGTATTGAGCTCGACGTTGCAGCGCCTGAGGCCGTCCAGCGGAAGGAACAGCGCGGTGCGCAGGGTGTTCCGCTTGCTTGCGAGTTCATGACGCTCGTCGGGTTCCCATTCGAGCTTGAGTTTCGTGTCGAGCGCCGTAAGCATATGGGCTAGGCAGCCTACGGTAAGAACGTACGAATCGTTGTCGCGTTTTGGGGCATAGGGGTCTGTCAGCTTGCGAATGTCGGGGTCGCCCATGATCTTTGTGCAGCGCTTCAGCAGTTGAGGGTGGTCGGCCAAGATCGTCGCGAGCGGTAGCGACGCGTAGTTCTTGATGGTCGCGGCGGCAAAGGCGGCGTCATATTCGTTTGCATATGCTCGCTCAATTCGGGCATCCAGAATGCTTTTCTTATCGCCGTCTTCAGCGTGGTGGTTTGTCATAGCTTCTCCAATCGGTTGATGTTCGTGCTGTTTGTTGATGTGTTGGTTGTCGTGAGTGATGTGCTTGCCGTGGGTGATGTGCTGACGTTGGGGTGCTATGCGGTTTTCAATGAGCCCGTGAGGCAGTTGCTGCAGGGGCGGGATGGAACGGCCCATGCAAGGCGGAAGGCATCGTGCTCAAAATCGAGACAGCAATGTCCTGGGTGCCTCACATGTGGCAGTTACCTCATTAAGTTGTCATTGCGTTTGGGGTTGTACTTTGCCGATCTTCCTTCTCTTACACGCTAAAACTCAAACTTCATATGCTCGATCTACTTAAAACCGCAACGGCGGTCTTTTATCAACTTATATGTCGGAACGCGTCTTTGCAAGTACTTTTTTGCCTTTGTTTCAAATGGGGTGGTTTTGCAACCGTCATACGCGCGCTGTGCGAACGTGCCCCGGCTCGGATAAGATAGTGCGCGATAAAAACTATGCAAGGAGGCACATATGGCAATCAAAGCCATCGCAATGGATATCGACGGCACGCTCACCAACGACCAAAAGGTCATCAGCCCGCGTACGCGCGAGAAGCTGCTCGCGGCGCAGGAGTCGGGCATTAAGCTCATCTTGGCTTCGGGCCGTCCCGCATGGGGGCTACATGCTCTGGCGCAGGAGCTCGACCTTCAAAACCATGACGGTCTGCTAGTCGCCTTTAATGGCGCGCATGTGGTCGACGCTCAGACCGATGAGGTCCTTTTTGACCAGGCCATGCCGGCTGACGAGCTGCATCGCCTGATTGATCACCTGCGTAATTTTGACGTGATCCCTATGATTTCGCTCGGTCGCGATTTGCACGTCGAGGACTCGTACCATTGCATGATTACGCTGCCGGATGGCTCGCAGAAAAACATCGTCAAGTATGAGCGCGACGCGTGCGATCTTAAGATTCGCGAGGTGGAGAGCCTGCATGAGGTCGCTGATGCTTATCCCGTGGACAAGCTGCTGACGGCGGGCGACCCGGCCTATCTGCAAGCGCATCACGAGGAGATGTACGCGCCCTTTACCCAGACGCTTTCGGGTATGTTTACGGCCGACTGGTACTTTGAGTACACGGCGCCCGGTATTGACAAGGCCCGCGCGCTCGAGGGTGCCCTGCCCAAGCTCGGCATCGATGCCAGCGAGGTCGTCTCGTTTGGCGACGGCCAGAATGACAAGTCTATGATTGAGTGGGCCGGAACCGGTGTTGCCATGGGCAACGCCGTCGATGAGGTCAAGGCTGTGGCCCAGATGGTGACCGCCAATAATAACGAAGACGGCATTGCGGTGGCGCTGGATAAGCTGCTGGGTTAGAATCGCCGATAGTGCATGGCTCGGGCGTCCGCTTGCGGGCGCCCTTTTGTTAGGGAGGGTGCCGTGTCCGCATTTCCGTTCGACGCCGTTATCTTTGACATGGACGGCGTCATTGTCGATACCGAGTATTACTACCTGGGCGAGACTGCCGCGTTTGCCAAGGAGCTTGGGCTTAACCTGACTCAAGAGGAGTTGAACGGGCAGGTTGGTACCTCGCATCAGTTCTTCCTGCGTATGCTGGTCGATTGGTTTGAGCGCGCCGGGAAGGGGCATTTAACTGGCGAGGAAGCGTTGATCCGTTGGGACGAGTGGGCGCATAAGCGTCCGCGCGACTATCAGGCTTTGATTAACCCAGGCGCCGTGGATACGATTCGAGAGCTGCCGCGCCGTGGCGTTCGCGTGGCGCTTGCCAGCTCGTCTCCCATGGATAGCATCGAGGAAGTGCTCAATGCGTGCGGGCTGTCGGATGCCTTTGAGTATGTGGTGAGCGGCGAGCAGTTTAAGGAGAGCAAGCCCGAGCCCGACATCTACCTGCATGCGCTGGACCTGCTGGGGCTGCCCGCGAATCGCTGCTGCTGCGTTGAGGATTCGGTGCCTGGCATCACTGCCGGCAAGCGAGCCGGCCTGACAGTTATTGCCAAGCGCGAGGAGCGCTTTGGCTTTAGCCAGGATGCCGCGGACAAGATTATCGACCAGCTGCCGGAGCTGCTCACGCTTTCTTAGGAGCGCGGTAGTTGCGCGTTTTTCGGGGGTTGATTTCCGATCTCAGCCGAACACATTGAGTGAATAGGCCGTTCCCG
>CATYUU010000083.1:0-4962 GCA_958413455.1 uncultured Collinsella sp.
GCATCTTGTTGATGGGCTTGTTTGGCTGCGCAATGCGTGCGCCCACGCCCTTGGCGCAGTCCATGGCTGATCCTCCGCCAAAGCCGATAATGGCCCGGCAGGCGCTCTCTCGGTACAGGGACGCCGCTTCCTCCACGTTTGAGACCGTGGGATTCGCACGCGTTTCGGCATAGACCGTAACGCCAATCCCTTGAGCCGTAAGCGCACGCTCGAGTGATGCCGTGAGTCCCAAACGTGCAATACCAGGGTCTGTCACGATAAGGACCTTCTGGATCGAGCGCTTTTGAAGCACCGCGGGCACATCCTCGGCATGCTCTAAAATGCGCGGCTCGGTATAGGGCAGGATCGGCAATGCAATGCGAAAAACCGTCTGATATGTTCGGCACCAGGCACGACGGGCTAGATGCATAAAGGAAACTCCTTCATTTGTTGATAGGTCAACATTTGCTCGCCCGATTGTACTCAGCAAAGATCGCAGACGGCCTCCCAATCGTTAATCAATCAACATCTTCATATCTCGAAATTGTTTTATTAAAAATCATTCCTAATAGGCTTCACATTTGGTTGCATTTATGGATAATAGAACTCGTCAAGACGCACGTCCGGAGAGGGCCCTTACGGGACCGGACGAGCGCACAATCGCCATCGATCGAAAGGATCGAATCATGAAGTTTGTTTGCCCCGTTTGCGGTTATGTGGAAGAGTTCGACGGCGACCAGCTGCCCGAGGACTTCAAGTGCCCCCAGTGCGGCGTTCCCGGTTCTCGCTTCCTGAAGCAGGAGGAGGGTCAGCTCGAGTGGGCTGCCGAGCACGTCGTGGGCGTCGCCAAGATGGAGGGCGTCTCTGAGGACATCGTTGCCGACCTGCGCGCCAACTTTGAGGGTGAGTGCTCCGAGGTCGGTATGTACCTGGCCATGGCTCGCGTCGCTCATCGCGAGGGCTATCCCGAAATCGGCCTGTACTGGGAGAAGGCTGCCCACGAGGAGGCCGAGCACGCCGCCAAGTTCGCTGAGCTCCTGGGCGAGGTCGTGACCGACTCCACCAAGAAGAACCTCGAGATGCGCGTTGAGGCCGAGAACGGCGCCACCGCCGGCAAGACCGATCTTGCCAAGCGCGCCAAGGCCGCTGGCCTCGATGCCATCCACGACACCGTGCACGAGATGGCTCGCGACGAGGCCCGCCACGGCAAGGCTTTCGCCGGCCTGCTCAAGCGCTACTTTGGCTAAGCCAACCGCTGAGAGATATTCTCTAGCTTTTATAAAGCCCGGACCACATGGTTCGGGCCTTTTTCGTGGGCTTATTGCATCCGTTCTTGAAGAACAATGAGTGACTGAGGGCTCAGGTCGTCGTATTGAATAAGGACGCGAGATGGAGCGTTCTTAGTCGAAGCCCGATCACCCGTCCACAGGCAATCGGCGATGTTGACATAGGAAATACGAGCGTCAGCAAGAGCCTTCGCGAAACTCTCCCCCGCCTTGTCCTCGGCCAGGGCAACGGTACAGTAAAGGCCCGCGTCTGCATACTCGATCGAGACCTCTCCTGCCGGAAATACCTTCCGCACAAGCGCCATCAGGCCATCACGCGCCTCGCGAGCACGAACGCGCACGCGGTTCACATGTCGCTCGTAATCACCCGATTCCAGCAAACGCGCCAAAGCGACCTGATCAACAGAGCTCACCGACGAGGCGTAGAAACCAAGGTTGCGCCTAAACCGCTCCATTAACTCATCGGGCAACACCATGTACGCCAAACGCAACGCCGATGAAAGGCTCTTCGAAAACGTGTTGGTGTAGATAACCGACTGGGCGGCATCGATCGACGCGAGCGCGGGAATCGGCTTCCCGGCAAGGCGAAACTCACAATCAAAGTCATCTTCGATGAGATACCGACCTGGTCGCTCGGCGGCCCAGCTCAGAAGCGCATAGCGCCGCGCAATGCTCGTCACAAGGCCGGTCGGATACTGATGGGACGGCATCAGGTGAAGGACATCGGTCCCGCTTTTCTGCAGAATGCTCAAGTCCACGCCCTCATCATCCAACGGGATATGTCGTACTTGGCAGCCCATAGCCTGATAGATGCGCGTCAGACGCAAATAGCCCGGGTCCTCAACGGCATACACCTTGTCAGCGCCAAGCAACTGAACCAACATGGTATCGAGCAGCTGGGCGCCTGCACCGATAACAATGTTGTCGGGGTCGACATTCATGCCCCTCGTCCCACGCAGATGGTGAGCAATTGCGCGTCGCAGCCGAGCGGTGCCCTGCGCCGGTGCGGGCGAAAAGATCTCGCGCTCATCTTCGGATGCCAGCGTCGCCCGTAGTGCGCTTTGCCAAAGCCGCGCCGCCTCCAAAGCGGAAGAAGAAAGTGCATCGAATCGCTCGACCTGTCCGTTGACATCATGCGCGCTGGGACCCGCAAAGGCGGCATCTCGGTCGATGCCTTCCGCAGCCGAAGCCAAAACCGGTGCATCCGGAAGCTCGCAAGCGTAGTAGCCACGACGTGGCATTGAGCAAATATAGCCCTCGGCAAGTAACTGGCTATATGCATTCTCGATGGTAATGACACTGATTCCCAGATGACTGGCAAAGGCGCGCTTAGACGGAAGATGCTCCCCCGCCGCAATACGGCCAGCAACAATATCATCTCGAATTTGCTGGTAAACATACTCATAGAGCGATGCTTCGCCGCGTTTTTCCAAATTGTAGTCAAGCATGAGTTTATCACCTGACCATATCGAACCGTTCAATCTGGTATTAGTCTGACCTTGTTATTATCTCGAAAACTGAGTGTTTCGCCATACCCAGCTCCCCGATAGGATGTTCCGTCAAGCAATGCACATGCCAATCAAGGGAGCAACCATGGCAGAACAGACCAGCAAGGCCGATCGCGTCAAACTCAATCGCGAGCTCGCGCAGATGCTCAAGAGCGGCGTCATCATGGACGTCACCACGCCCGAGCAGGCACGCATCGCCGAGGAGGCAGGCGCCTGCGCCGTCATGGCACTCGAGCGCATCCCGGCCGACATCCGTGCCGCCGGCGGCGTCTCGCGCATGAGTGACCCCAAGATGATCAAGGGCATCCAGGAGGCCGTCTCCATCCCTGTTATGGCCAAGTGCCGTATCGGTCACATTGTCGAGGCGCAGGTCCTGCAGGCCATCGAGATCGATTACATCGACGAGTCCGAGGTTCTCTCCCCTGCCGATGACGTCTATCACATCGACAAGACCCAGTTTGACGTGCCGTTTGTCTGCGGCGCCCGCGATCTGGGCGAGGCGCTGCGCCGTGTTGCCGAGGGCGCCACGATGATTCGCACCAAGGGCGAGCCGGGCACGGGCGACGTCGTCCAGGCTGTGCGCCACATGCGCAAGATCCAAAAGCAGATCCGCGACGTTGTTGCCCTGCGCGATGATGAGCTCTTTGAGGCAGCCAAGCAACTGCAGGTTCCGGTTGAGCTGGTGCGCGAGGTCCATACCGCGGGCAAGCTTCCCGTCGTGAACTTTGCCGCCGGCGGCGTAGCGACCCCCGCCGACGCCGCGCTGATGATGCAGCTGGGCGCCGAGGGCGTCTTTGTCGGCTCGGGCATCTTTAAGAGCGGCGACCCCGCCAAGCGCGCCGCCGCCATCGTCAAGGCCGTGGCAAACTTCACCGATGCCAAGCTCATCGCCGAGCTTTCGGAGGACCTGGGCGAGGCCATGGTGGGCATCAACGCCGACGAGATCGAAATCATCATGGAGGAGCGCGGACGCTAGTCCGGCAGAAAGGATCGCACATGAGCGATTATGCAGACCAAACGGTCGCCGTGCTGGCGGTCCAAGGCGCATTTGCCGAGCACGAGGCAAGACTATCCGAGCTGGGCGCGCGCTGTATTGAGCTGAGGCAGGCGGCTGATTTGAAGCAGGACTTTGACCGTCTGGTACTTCCCGGCGGCGAGTCTACCGTTCAAGGGAAGCTGCTTGATGAGTTGGGCATGCTCGAGGAGCTTCGCACCCGCATTGTTGAAGGCATGCCCGTCCTGGGCACCTGCGCCGGCCTGATTCTGCTGGCTCACGACCTTGCCGCCCATGACGATAAGGGCACGCCGCGCCTGGCAACCATGGGTGTGCTCGTTGAGCGCAATGCCTACGGCAGGCAGCTCGGCAGTTTTCGAACCAAGGGGCAGGTAGCTGGCATCGACGGTGAAGTGCCACTGACGTTTATCCGCGCGCCCCGCATCGTCGAGGTCCACGGCGACGCAAAGGCCCTGGCCGAAGTCGACGGCCGTATCGTCGCCGCCCGTCAGGGCAACCAGCTCGGCGTAACCTTCCATCCTGAACTCGATGAAGACATCCGCCTCCACGAACTGTTCCTACAAATGGAGGCATCGAACTCAACAAACGAAACGAGAGTGGATAATCTCCCACTTTAAGCTTGGATGCAGGCTCAAACCGGGAGATTATCCACTCTCATGCAATGCAGTCGTTTAAGAACGTCCCCGATGACTAGTCATTTAAGAACGTCCATTACAGTCGAAATTGTCAGCCCGGGACCGTCTCGGGCTACGATTGAGGCGCGCCCAGAACGGGCCGCCGACCGGGCGCCCGCGCACGGCCGAACGTCCCTGTCCCCGAGAGGGCCCGTTGGGTGCTGCCGGCGCGGGACGCGCCGCCCCCGACGGCTGATAGGAAAGTGCCGGGCAGGCGCCGCGGCTGGTAATGTGAGTGCCGAGGGGGAGGCCATCCGGTCGAACGACTACCGGAAGGATACCACCGTGAAAGCGCCATCCACCAGACCCGCGGCCGTGCTCGGCCTGGACGTCGGCAAGTCGTCGCACTGGGCCTGCCTGATCGACCGCGACGGGGAGGTGCTGGCCAGCGCCCCCGTCCGCAACAGGGAGGCCGAGCTCGACGCGCTGTTCGCCTCCGCGCCCGCCGGCACGCTCGTCGTCGTCGACCAGTTCCGCAACATAGGGTCCCTCGCCGTGAG
>CATYUU010000084.1:0-4704 GCA_958413455.1 uncultured Collinsella sp.
TTCCCGGTTCCACCGGGCCGCGCGGCAAGGAGATATATTGCCAGACCGGAGGGGCCCCGGGGGCGGGAATCTGGGCGCACACATTTCCTACACAACTATGCCTCTGACTGACGTTTGCCAGTCGTTTGCTACCGCTCGCCGAGCACATCTTTATATAGAGAGGCCCCTTGGCTACAGCCGATATGCACCCCTGGCCAAAGCGCAGCCGGCATCCAGCAGCTCATCACGCTCCTCCACCGAAAAGCCCTCGGCGTACACGCGCACCACCGGTTCGGTCCCGCTGGGACGGATCAGCAGCCAGGTGTCATCTTCAAATGCCAGACGCAAGCCATCCATATGACTTACGCTCTGCGGTACCTTGCCGCATATCGACTTGGGATTCACTCCGGGAAGCAGCGTGCGCAACGTCTCGGCATCCTCGGCCTCAAGGCGCAAATCTCGACGTCCGTAACTCGTCTTGCCAAAGCTCGCCTCGAGCTGATCGATAAGCACGCCCAAGGGCGCGCCGGTCTTGGCCATGAGCTCGCACAAAATCAGGCAGGCAAGGATGCCGTCGCGCTCGGGCATGTGCGCGGCGATACCGATACCACCGGCCTCTTCACCGCCCACGAGAACGCCGCCCTTCTTCATCTCGGCGGCTATATATTTAAAACCGACGGGCTTGATGACCACGCGGCAGCCGAGCGCCTCGGCAATGCGACGCACAAGCGTGGAGCATGAAAGGTTGACGACGACGCGTCCCTTCAGATCGCGATACTGGACCAAATCGCCCAAAACGAGCGCCATGATCTGATGTGGATGTATATATCTGCCGCGCTCATCAACCGCGCCGATACGATCGGCGTCGCCATCAGTCACCAGACCGGCGCACGCCCCGTCTTCGACAACTGCGCGCTCACAAGCATCCACCCACGGCTCGACCGGGTCGGGGCAGATATCTCCCCTATCGGTCGTCTCGTCGGCGTGAATCTCGTGGACTTCGACGCCAATCTCTCGAAGCAAGTCGGCAAGATATCCCTGCGCAGCTCCGCCCATGGGGTCAACCACCACACGCATATGCGCGGCGCGAATGGCATCCGCGTCGACAAACGATGCCACCGCTCGCATATAGTCGGGAATGATATCTGCCGTGCGGTATTGCCCCTCAAGCCCCAGCGGCTCGGCGGCCATCGTCTCCTCGAGCTCTTCGATGACATCCTGGTTGGCCGTCGAGCCATCACCCATCCGCAGCTTGAGGCATAGATAGCCCTGCGGATGATGTGAGCCCGTCACCATAAGCGCGCCGCATGCCTCGCCGTCATACGCAGCCGCCCACGTAAGAGCGGGAGTCGGCACCGGTCGAGACACGAGCACGGCATCGAGCCCGTGGGCGGCAATCACGCCCGCCGCGAGCTCGGCGAACTCGCGCGCTTGTGGCCGAGTGTCAAATCCTACATATACCGTTTTACCGGGATTCGTCTTTTGCCATAGCCTGCCGATAGCATCGGTGACACGAGCGACGTTGTTGATAGTAAAGTCTCCGTCGACGCGAGCTCGCCAACCGTCAGTTCCAAAGTGAATTATCGCGCACACGCGCAGACACCTCGCAGTGTTTGGATCATGGTACGCATGAGGTATACCCGCAACGGGCATCCGGCAAGCCGCCGGCACGCTCGTTCACCGTTTAGGCAAAAGCGTCGAGGTGCGCACCGCCAACAAAAAAACCGCCCCAGCGGGGGCGGTGATTCGATACTCCCATTTTCGGGTTCTATATATTGAGCGCATCTGCCATAGCGGCTGTCGTAACCGCCGTGGTTCCGCAGCAGCTGCCTACCATTGCGGCGCCCGCCCGCTTCCACTCGACGCATGCGCGAGCGAAGGCTTCGGGGTCCTCATGCCACACGGGACCATCCTGTGTCTGAACCGGATTTCCCGCATTGGGACGCACCGTGACGGGAGTAGTCGCCGATGCAACCATCCTGGGCACCGCCGCGTTCGCGGCCGCAAGCGAACAGCAATTAACACCAACCGAGTTTGCGCCGTGTTTTTCGGCGTACAAAACGGCTGCCTCGATGTTGAGGCCATCGCCCAACAGGTCGCCTTTATCGTCAACGACAAAACTCACCAGGACAGGCATACCGTCGGCGGCATCTCGGGCGCCGGCAAGCATGGGCTGCAAATTACGGATAGACGTCACCGTCTCGATCAGCAGACCGTCAACACCAGCATTGAGCAAGGCGTGCGCTTGTTCGCGCGCAATGCCTCGGATTTCACGATACTCGGCAGAGTCCTCGGCAAACCACTCAATACAAATCGGGCCCATCGAGCCCAGCAGCAGCTGTGGGTGCGCCTGGCGAGCATCGTCGACGGCCCCGCGATTGACCTCCGCCACGGACGGCGCAATCTGGTCGTGCTTGAGGGCATAGCTTGATGCCTGAAAGGTGTTGGTAATGAGCACCTGCGCGCCGGCGGCGACATACAAGCGATGGATACGAGAAACGGTCTGCGGCTCTGCCAGATTCCAAAACGCCGGTGGAATGTCGGCGGCATCGTACTCACTCAACAGAACACTGCCCATGGGGCCCTGCGCCAACAAGGTCTCGCTCGACAAGCGGCGCGTAAGTTCCTCGGCACCAAAGCGGTTGTAATAACTCGTATCCATATATATCCCGCTATTCCTCGACGCTGATTCCCTGCTTTTCGAGATAGGCGAGCCAGCGGTTCATCGTGTCCTCGGATAGAGCATGCTCCATCATGCAGGCCTCGGAATCGGCTCGCTCAAATTCGACACCGAGCTCCTGAACCAAAAACGTGCGGACCAGACGATGGCGATACCAGATAGCCGAGCCGACCTCGCGACCGCGATCGGTCAGGATTACCTTGCCGTAGTGCGATTGCTCGACAAGCTCGGATGCCTTGAGCGCCGAAACCGCTTTATTGACCGATGCCTTGGAGACGCCAAGGCGCTGCGCGATGTCGACCGATCGCACGCCGTTGGTTTCCCCCTCTTCGCTTTCAATGCGAACCATGCACTCCAAGTAGTCTTCGTTCGCCACCGTTAGGTGTAGCTCGCGCGAGCTATTTGTCGTATCCATGAACATCCGTCCCTTCTGCACTCAATGGCTGATTCTACCCCATCCAAGCGTCGTGGTATGCCGCGGCATACCGTGCTAGAGTTCTTGTTGCACACGACGACCAAGATTGGAGCGATCTTTATGGAAAACACCACCACGGACCCCGACGTCCTCGAGCGTTTTTTGCGCTATGTCCAGATCAACACGCAGTCCGAGGATGCCAACTGCGACCAGGTGCCGTCGAGCACCGTACAGTTCGACCTTGCCAACGTGCTTGCCGAAGAACTGCGCGAGCTGGGTGCAACCGATGCCCATGTAACCGAAAACGCCTATGTCTGCGCGCACATTCCCGCTAGCGCCGGTTCCGAGAATAAGCCCGCCCTGGGCCTGATCGCGCACCTCGATACCACCGAGGTCGCGCCGGGCGCCGGCGTAGCGCCGCACATCGTGCACTACGATGGCGGCGATCTGGTTTGCGGCATCGTCGACGGCAAGCCCGTGTCCATGAGCACCGCCAAACTTCCTGCCCTCAACAACCTGGTGGGTGAGGACCTTGTCTGCACCGACGGAACTACGCTGCTGGGCGCCGACGACAAGGCGGGTGTCGCCGAAATCATGGCGCTTGTCGCACGCATCGCGCAGGATCCCTCCCTGCCCCATCCCGCGCTCGGCATTTGCTTCTGCCCGGACGAGGAAATCGGTCACGGTGCCGAGCTGTTGGATATCGAGGCCTTCGGCTGCAAGTACGCTTACACGGTCGACGGCGGTCCGGTTGGCGAGCTTGAGTGGGAGTGCTTCAACGCCGCCGAGGCAACCGTTCGCTTTGAGGGCCAGTCCATTCACCCCGGCGACGCCAAGGGGCGCATGGTCAACGCGGGCAACCTGTTCTGCGACTTCAACGCCCTGCTCCCCTACGAGCAGCGCCCGGAATACACCGAGGGCTACGAGGGCTTCTATCACCTTGAGGGCGTCTCGGCAACGGTCGACCATGCCACGGCGCGCTATATCGTCCGTGATCACGATGCCGCCAAGTTCCAGCAGAAACTCGAGCTGATGAATGCCGCCGCCGCACTGCTCAACCAGCGACTGGGCGAGGAGCGCGTAACGGTCGAGATTAAGCAGCAGTATCGAAATATGGCCGAGATCGTTCGTGACTATCCCGAGCTTATTGATGTTGCCAAGGAAGCCTACCTTGCCTGCGGCGTTGAGCCCCAAGTACTGCCGATTCGCGGCGGCACCGACGGCGCACAGCTGTCGTTCCGCGGCCTGCCCTGCCCCAACCTCTCGACAGGCGGCTACTGTTACCACGGCGTCAACGAGTTTGTCCCGGTCAGCTCGCTCGTCAAGATGACCGACGTCCTGCAGGAGCTCGTCGCCCGTTTCGCATAAGACTGGCTGCATAAGCCCAAAAGACGAATCGCCCCGTCCTCAACCGAGAACGGGGCGATTTTTGCTGCAATGAGAACAGGTTGACGCGCGCCAGCCTCTTGACGCAAGGAGTGTCCCAAACTGCCGGCACATAAGGAACGTCCCCAAGTACCGAAAGAACGTCCCCGTTGACCACCCAACTGCAAGTGACAACATCGCTGGTTGAGCCAACGTCAGCGAGCGACGTCCAGGGCGAACAAGTTGGCATGAAAAAGGCAGGGCA
>CATYUU010000085.1:0-4689 GCA_958413455.1 uncultured Collinsella sp.
GTCTCAACCGCTTCGTGGAAGTGATCGATTCCCAGCGCGAGCTGCCCGACGGGTTCACGGCCAGCACGCTTATGGTGGACACCTCACCCGACCTCATGAACATGATGGCCCGCTCCATTCTGCGCCTGTACGCGGCCGACGAGTCCGCCGAGGACCGCTCGCCCGAGCACGAGATTCACACGGCGCTCTCGCTTATCAGCCGCCTGCCGCGCATCATGGTGCTGGCCTACTACGCCAAGCAGGCCGCCTTTAACCACGAATCCATGATCATGCACCGCTTCGTGCCCGGTCAGTCCACGGCCGAGACCATCCTTTCCATGCTGCGTCCCGATCGCTCGTTCACGGCGGAAGAGGCCCGCATGCTCGACATCATGCTGTGCCTGCACGCCGAGCACGGCGGCGGCAACAACTCGTCCTTCACGACCCACGTGCTCTCCTCGGCGGACACCGACCCTTATTCCACCTACGCGGCGGCTTTCGGTTCGCTGAAGGGGCATCGCCACGGCGGCGCGAACCATCAGGTGCGCGCCATGCAGGCGGAAATCAAGGAGAACGTGAAGAATTGGGAAGATGACGACGAGGTGGCCGCCTACCTGGCGAAGATCGTGAACAAGCAGGCCTACGACGGCACGGGACTCGTCTACGGCATGGGGCACGCGGTGTACACTTTGAGCGACCCGCGCGCCGTCATCGGAAAGCGTTTCGCCGAACAGCTGGCCGCTGGCACGGAATATGAGGCCGAGCTGAACCTGCTGAAGTCCATCGAGCGTTTGACGCCTGAGGTGTTCGCCCGCGAGAAGGGCTCAACCAAGGAGCTGTGTGCGAATGTGGACATGTACTCCGGCTTCATCTATTCGATGATGGGCATCCCTGAGGACCTGTTCACCCCCCTGTTCGCCTGTGCCCGCATGGCCGGCTGGGCCGCCCACCGCTTCGAGGAGATTGCCGCCGGCAAGCGCATCATCCGCCCCGCCTACAAAAACACCATCCGCGGCACCAAGCCCTACGTCCCGATCGAGCGGCGGTAGGGATCGGAGCCGGCAAGGCTGGTATACCCGGTGACAGAACGCCCGGTTTTGCGCCGGTCGAGCGGCGATGGGGGTCGGACACGGCAGCACTGCTAGCCTGGTGACAAAACATCCCTGTTTCGTGCGCGTTTTTGGATTTATATAGGCATCGGTCTTCCGTTTCGTAGCGCGCGCCAACTCGTCACGCAAAGCATGATGGGTCTGACCAGGCAAAATGCAAATGTGGCATTCCCGCATCTCCTGACTAGGATCTTAGCAGCTTTCTGAATGTCTATATAAGTCCATAAATGTGCACAGGAGGGTCTTGCTTTGTCACCGACAAGGGTCGAGATTTGAAAAAGGCCCGAGCGAGTCGGGCCTTGGAGGTTCTGGCGGAGGCGGTAGGATTTGAACCCACGGTACCTTTCGGCACGACAGTTTTCAAGACTGCTTCCTTAAGCCACTCGGACACGCCTCCGCATCATCGGGCTGTCGCCGCTGTGCGGCGAACGCGACGCACAGGATACCACATTCCGCTGCGATTATGGGGAATCGCCTGCTTTGCCGCGTTGCGCGGCGGTTGTTTGCGCGGCACCGCTTATAATTCCCTCCATGAACGAACATCGCACACCCGAAGAGCAACAGGCGCTGGACGCCCAGTATATGGCGCTGGCCTTGGAAGAGGCCCGGACTGCCGGAGCGGCGGGGGAGGTGCCCATCGGGGCTGTCGTGGTGTACGAGCCCATCGACCGCGGCACGCGACGACCGTTGGCCGAACCGCGCGTCATCGCTCGGGGCCGCAATCGCCGCGAGGCCGACCGCGACCCGGCGGGGCATGCGGAGTTCCTCGCCATGAAGGAGGCGGCCCGCGTGCTGGACGCCTGGCGTCTAACCGATTGCACCGTCTACGTCACGCTGGAACCCTGCATCATGTGCGCCGGTCTCATGCACCAGGCGCGCATTGCCCGCTGCGTGTACGGTGCGCCCGACCAGAAGGCGGGTGCGGTGGGCACGCTGTACGACATTCACGCCGATGGGCGCCTGAACCACCAGTTCGAAGTGACCGGTGGCGTGCGGGAGGAAGAGTGCGTGGCCCTGCTGCGCGGCTTCTTCCGCGCCCGGCGCAAGAAGCCGATGTCAAATCTTGGATGAGGTGTGGCCGGTCTTTCTCGCCTACGAGTCAACCCATTTATCTCTCCGTCGCAAATGTATCTAAAATTTGAGCGCAAATCTCTCCAACAGAATATCGCAAATCAGTGTAAAATACGATGTAGATAATGAAATCGGATAAGCTCTGAGAAGGGAGTAAGCGACAGTGCAGTATCGCAATCGCATTGCCGATCGAGAGCTTGAGTTTCGTCTGGAATCTTTCGGTGCAACGCTTATTGTGGGCCCTAAGGGCTGCGGTAAAACTACCACAGCGAAGCAGAAAGCCGCCAGTGTCGTGGAGCTGCAAGATGAGGATAAGCGCGACAATTACCTTGCTGTAGCGGCAACGCAGCCTTCGCGGCTGCTGGAGGGCCCGAAGCCGAGGCTCTTCGACGAGTGGCAAGATGCGCCGAAACTATGGGGCGCTGTTCGCAAGTCGGTGGATGATGAGCAAAAGAACGGGCTCTATATTCTTACTGGATCGACGTCGCAAGAGGTGGACACCCCGCATACGGGTACTTTACGCATCTCAACGTTGAAGATGCAGCCGATGAGCCTTTTCGAGAGCGGCGAGTCAGAGGGCTCCGTATCTCTTAAAGCGCTCTTTGATGATTCGACGAGTTATGACGGCTGCACCTCGAAGCTTTCCATCGATGAGTTGATCGTGGCGATATGCCGAGGAGGATGGCCGCACGCCATCAACAACACCTCCTTGCGTTCGCAGCTAGCAGTGGCCAAGGATCTCTTTCGCCAAACATGCTTTGTTGATATGTCTAACATAGATGGACAAAAGAGAAATCCGCGCTGGGCTGAAGCGATTCTGCGCTCCTACGCACGCAATCTATGCACTTTAGCAGAGACGAAGACGATCTACCGCGACGTGCGAGCAACGACGGAGCTGTCTGAGTCGACGTTCTACGATTATCTTGAAGCGCTCGAAAAACTCTACATTGTTGAGGACGTTCTTGCCTGGTGCCCGGCCATTAGATCCAAAACGGCAATACGGGCTTCGAGAAAGCGAAACATGGTAGACCCGTCAGTTGCCGTCGCCGCGCTTGGACTGAGTCCAGCGTATTTCAACGAGGATTTCAAAACGTTAGGCTTCCTCTTTGAGTCGCTCTGCATGAGGGATCTGAAGGCATATTCCTCGGCGCTCGGGGGCGAGTTGTCGTACTATCGCGACCGGTACGGATTGGAGGCCGATGCGGTGCTCCATCTTGACGATGGGCGGTATGCGCTTGTTGAATTCAAGCTGGGCGAAAGTGAAATTGATGAAGGCGCAAAGCATCTTCTTGAAATTGAGCGGCTTGTTTCCGAGCGCAACAAAAAGGAGGAGCAAGTTCCATTACGTCTTCCCGACGTGAAGCTCGTTATCACCGCCACCGAGTACGGCTATCGTCGTGAAGATGGTGTCTGCGTGGTGCCCATTGGATGCTTGAGACCATAGGTTTCCAGTTTTGGTCAACTGGATTTCTGACCTGTCTCTATTCCTGGCGGAGATTTGAAAGAGCGCTGGTGACTCTCTCAGGCGTCGCTTTCCCATTCGCTATAATTTTTCCCACGAACGAATGACGAACGCCTAGGGAGCGGCAAGCGGCCGACTACGGAAAGGAACGCGAATGACCGAGAACGCCCAGCGCAATCGCGAGGCGGAAGTGAACCTGCTGGCGGCGGCCCGTGAGGCTCAGTGGTCGGCGGCCGCCTTCATGGGGCCGAACACGATGAAGCTGGTGTCGCCGGCGAAGGTGAACCTGCTTTTGGCCATCGGGGCGCGTCGCGAGGACGGCTACCACGATGCCGACACCATCATGCACGCGCTCGCGCTGCATGATACGTTGTACCTGTGCGCAGAAGATATCTCGGCCGATGAGCTGGCGAAGCGCACCGCCGAAGGGGCGTCCCGCGAGGACGTTGCCGTGGGCGGCCCGGCGGACAACCTTGTCATGACCATCGACTTGGCCGACCGCACGGGCCAAGACCTCGCTGTGCCGGCGGCCGACAACCTCGCCTTCAAAGCTGCTGATCGCCTGTCCCGGGCGGTGGGTCGCGACCTTCCCGAGGCCATCCAGCTGCGCATTGAGAAGCACATCCCGGCCCAGGGCGGCTTGGGCGGCGGCTCGTCGAACGCGGCGGCGGTGCTCGTGGGCCTCGCGAAGGCGTGGGGCCTTGCGGCCGATGACGAGCGCGTGGCCGACGTTGCCCGGTCGCTTGGGGCTGACGTGGCGTTCTTCCTGCACGGCGGCTGCGTGCTGCTCGGCGGCGTCGGCGAGGTGCTCCAGCGCCGTCTGGAAACGTCGAGGCGCGCCGTGGTGCTGGTGAAGCCGGCGGAAGGCGTTTCCACCGCCGCGGCGTATCAGCGCTTCGACGAAACCCCGTGCTCTGTATCCGCAGAGGTGCTCGCCCACGACTTCGCTGCTGCTCGTGCCGATGACGTGGCGTTTGCCAACAACCTTGCTCCCGCGGCCGAGGTTCTGCTGCCCGAGCTGGCCGACATCCGCGCATGGCTCGCCGATCAGGTGGGGGAGGCCAATGT
>CATYUU010000086.1:0-4053 GCA_958413455.1 uncultured Collinsella sp.
CGGAGAACATCGCCGGCCGCCTGGGCCGGTTCTTCGATCGCACCCACCGCTCCAATGGGCTCGCCGCCCTGGTGGCGTCCACCATCGGCGCCAACGATCTCAGCTACGAGGGCCCGTTACCCGTGCGGCCGCCGGTGCTGTGCGCGGGCTGCCCTCACCGCGGCAGCTTCTATGCCGTGAAGCAGGCGCTCCGCGGTCGCGAGGCCGTGCTGTGCGGGGACATCGGCTGCTACACGCTCGGCAACGCCCAGCCGCTCGATGCCGTGGACACCTGCCTGTGCATGGGCGCGGGCATTACTATGGCTCAGGGTTTCGCGGTGGCCGAGCCGGACAAGAAGCAGGTGGCTTTCGTGGGCGACTCCACGTTCTTCGCCAGCGCTATGACCGGTATCGCGAATGCAGTGTACAACGGCCACGACGTCACCTTCGCTATCCTGGACAATGCCACCACGGCCATGACGGGCAGTCAGCCCCACCCGGGTACGGGCGTCACGCTCATGGGCGAGCGCCGCCGCCCCATCGTCATTGAGGAAGTGCTGCACGGCCTCGGCATCCAGCACATCGGGTTCGCGAATCCTCACAGTCTGGAAAGCTCCGTGGCGGCGGCCCGCGCGGCCATCGACTACGAGGGGCCCTCGGCCATCATCTTCCGTGCGCCGTGCATTCAGCTGAAGAAGCCCGATGCTCCAGTGACGATCGATGCCGACAAGTGCACCGGCTGCAAGAAGTGCATCACCTCCATCGGGTGCCCTGGCATCGGCTTCGATGAGGGGCTGCGCGGTCCGAAGTCGGGCACGCGTGGTCAAGCTTTTGTGGATACGAGCTTGTGCGATGGCTGCGCGCTCTGCGTGCAGGTGTGCCCCTTCGACGCTATCCAGGGCGCCGTGGGTTTTGGCGGCGCGGTGCCGACAGAGCCGGCCATCTACGCCCCGAACCCCGATCCGTTCCAAACGGGGCCGATCCCTCGTGTACTGACTGATGAGGTGAATGACTTCCAGGAAACGGAGATAGCAGGCGAGTCGAACGAGACGCCTGGTGAGGTGTTGGGGGCAGTCGAAGGGGTGCCAGTGGCAGAACGCATCGTGCATTCCGAAGGGCCGACTGGCCCCTTGGCGGGATTGCCGCTGTCGGAGGAAGGAGGCGTGCGATGATCGATATTTTGCTTGCAGGCGTGGGTGGCCAGGGTACGGTGCTGGCCGCGAAGGTGCTGGCCCAGGCGGCGCAGAGCAAGGGTTGGCAGGTGCGTACGGCCGAGACTATCGGCATGGCCCAGCGCGGCGGCAATGTAACGAGCCACGTGCGCATGGGGTCGAACGGGGAGGCGGTGTACTCTCCGCTCATCACGCCGGGTACGGCCGACATGGTCATCGCTCTGGAGCCGGGCGAGGCGGCCCGCGCGCTGCCCTATCTGGCGCCGGGCGGTGTGCTGGTGACGGCCACGACGGCCATCCAGCCGGTGACGGCGGCCCTGGCGAGCCAGCCTTATCGTGCCGGCGACGTTGTGGCAGCTTTGGCGAACTCCCTGCAGGCGGAGGCGTCCCACGAGCAAGCAGCCGAAACGATCGTTGCGCCGAACACCGTGACTGCTGACCAGGACGCCAGCGCCGATGGCGTGGAAGGCTACCCGGTGCCCCTGTTCATCCCCGTGGACGACGAGGCCCTCGTGCGCGAGGCCGGTGCCGGCTCCCGCAAGTCCCTCAACATGATGCTGCTCGCCGTGGCCGTGGCCCAGGGCCGTGTGCCGCTCACCGTCGACGAGCTGAAAGATGCGGTGCGCGCCTGCGTGAAGCCCCAGTTCGTCGCCATGAACCTCGCCGCCATTGACACCGCCGTCGCCAACTTCGGATAACAGAGGGCCTCGGATAATTTGCTCTAGCTGAATAACATGCAAGAGTTCTCATAGACGTGTTGCTTGATTTGTCAATTAAAGCATCTATAATTAATACCATAATTATGGTAATGAAAGTAGGTGCCTTATGACAGCCGCTGTGGCAGCGCTTCCGCTTATTCGACCTATCACTGATTTGCGCACGCAGTTCAATGACGTGTGCGCTCAGGCGACGGAGAGCCAGGAACCCATCATCCTCACGAAAAACGGCGTACCGGCCTATGTGCTGGAAGACTGCGCCGCTTATGAGGCCGCCGCTCAGCGCAACCGCATGTTCCTCGCCTTGCGTGAGGCGGAAATTGAAGAGCGCTACCGCCCGGAGGCGCTCACAGCGGAGGAATCCGACGCGCGCATGGCCGAAATCTTCAAGGTATGGGGGCTCGACTATGCTTGATCTTGCATGGCGTCCGCGGGCGCAGCTCGATCGGGAGTCCATCGCCATTTACCTCGGCCTCGAGCGGGGAATGCCCCAGGCGGCCCTCGATGCGATAAAGGGTATCGATGCGGCTTTGGAAACCGTACGAACCTTTCCGGACGCCGGCGGCCACTTTACCGACGACCATCTCGAGCACGAGTACCGCACGACGCTTGCGGGCCCCTACATCATCTACTACCGTTACAATGCCACTACGCTTACGGTGTACCGCATCATGCATCAGCGCCAATCCATCGACACCTACAGCCTGATTGAGTATTAACACTCAATCCAGAATCAGTATAGGTTGCCAAGGTACAATTCGAAAACAGTTGATCTCAATCAACTCTCAACCGATCAAACTCGGAAAAACATGAATCAAAAACTCGGAAAACCATGAATCAAAAACTCGGAAAACCATGAATAGTTTGATAGTATAGGGTCGATGCAAAGAAGCCGCTCGTAGAGAAAAGGTTGCGTGGGCCATGCCTCGGAAAACGCTTGTAAAGAATGGATATCTGCCGCGTCTTGTGGACGAGCAAATAGAGCGCTATCTCGAGGTCTTCGGGGCCGTAGAGGTGGCTGGTACGAAGTGGTGCGGAAAGACGTGGACGGCTTTGGCCCACGCGCAAAGCGTCAGCTATGTGGATGAAGAGTTGGACATGGCTCGTGCCGACCCAAAACTCATGCTCATAGGCGATCGCCCCCACGTTATAGACGAATGGCAGCTTGCGCCTGCGATTTGGAATGCAGTTCGTCATGCCATAGATGACGAGCGGGGGTTAAGGGGAGCGTGGCTGCTGACTGGGTCGTCCACCCCGATCTCGTCCGATGACCAAGAGGGCCAGAGCAGGCATAGTGGTGCGGGTCGGATTGGCTCTGTGAGGATGTATCCCTTCAGCTTGGCCGAGTCTGGGGAGTCTGAACGTTCTGTCTCGCTCCGCGGTCTATTCGCTCACCGGTTTCAGCCAGCGAAAGTTGAAAACGATACGCGTCAGCTAGCTGAGTTGATCTGCCGTGGGGGATGGCCCGAAGCCCTCGATCTTTCCGCTGAAAACGGTCAGCTCGTTGCAAGAGAATATCTGCGTCTTGTTTTCGAAAAGAGTGCTCCTAAACATGGCAAGAGTGGAGAGGTGGCCCGTCGGTTGTGCTTGTCGATTGCCCGCAATTTGGGACAGTCTCCAACCTACAAGACCATCATCAGCGATATGTACGGCGGAGAGGACAATCCATCATCCCTCGTAACCGAGCAGACGCTCGCCTCGTATCTGGAGTTTCTTCGCTCGATCTACCTTGTCGAGGAGGTGCCGGGCTGGGTGCCGCCAAAGCGCTCAAAAAAGCGCCTAGCGACGAAGCCGAAGCGCTACTTCGCCGATCCGTCGTTGGCCGCCGCCCTGCTATTGCTTTCGCCGGATTCCCTCCTCGCGGATGGGCAGACCTTCGGTCTTGTTTTCGAGAATCTTTGCATTCGCGATCTCAAGGTATACGCCCAGGCGATGGATCCTTCGATGCCGGCGGCTGTTTACTACTATCGGGACGATTCGGGGTTAGAGGCCGATGCTGTCATAGAGACCCTGGATGGTAGATGGGCCGCCTTCGAGTTCAAGCTCAGCGAAGAGAAGGTTCCCGATGCGGTGAAATCTCTCAGGCGGCTGCGGAAGAAAGTTGCAGAAAACCCACGAGCGCAGGGGCGTCCTCCAGAGTTCCTCTGTGTGATAACCGGCATTGGCTCGTATGCTAGAGAAGTGGA
>CATYUU010000087.1:0-3682 GCA_958413455.1 uncultured Collinsella sp.
GGCATGTAGGCGATGGCGCATTGGATGTCGCGCCCCTCGGGAATTTCCACTTCCACCGTCGTGTTCTCACGGCAGAAGACGTAGGCGAAATCGAGCCCCCACTCCTTGACACGCAGGACGTTGTCGAGGGCGACGTGGGCGCGGAATATCCGGCCGGATTTCGCCTCGATGGGCACCACCTTACCGCTCTTCTGCACGACGAAATCGATCTCTCCGTGCTTGGCCTTCTCGTAGTAGAGCGCGTCGAATCCGTTGGCTGTGAGCATTTGGGCGAAGGCGTTCTCCAATATGGCGCCCCAGTTGATGTCAAGCTCTCCCTGGAGTACCTTGAACGGCACGCCGTCGCCGAGCATGGCGACGAGGAGTCCCGTGTCGCACAAAAACAGCTTGAAGACGCTGTGCTGGCGGTTGAGGCGCAGCGGTGCCACGAGCTCGGTCACGTTGTAACAGGGGATCGCCACGCCGGCGTCGGCCAGCCAGATGAAGTCGCTCTCGTAGCGCTCGCTGCGTGCCGACTTTGCGAGGTCGGAGAGCTTGAAGCGCTTGTTCTTCTTGCTGAGCTCAGCAGGGATAGCGTCGAAGATAGCGCCGACGTGGGCCTTGTTGCGGGCGTACTTCACGATGTCGGCCCGGTACAGCTTTAAGATGTCCTTCTGGACGCTCTGCACTTGGGCGATGTCGCGGGTCTGGGCGAATCGGGCCACGGCGGCCGGCATGCCGCCCACTATCAAGTAGTACTTGAACAGCTCCATGAGCTTCTGGTGGATGACGGCGGGCACGGCGGCTTCTTCCTTGAAACACGCGCGCGCCATCTCGAGGGCTGTCTCGTTTTTTCCGAGGGCCCAGCAGAATTCCTCGAAGGAAAGGGGATAAAGCGTCAGCTCGCTCTCGTAGCCGACGGGGAGGGAGGGTACGTTTTCGTAGGTGACGCCGAGGAGAGAGCCGGACTCGATGTAATCGAAACGGCCGTCCTCCACGAGGAACTTGATGGCCGTGCGCGCCCGCGGGCACTCTTGGATCTCGTCGAGGAAAATGAGCGTGTCTCCCGGCGTGAGGGCGGTGCCGCTGAATGCGGAGAGCTGGGGGATGAGGGTATCGGCATCGAGGTTCCCCGCGAAGATGGCTTTCGCTTCGGGGGACTCAACGAAGTTGATCTCAATGGTGGTGCCGTAGTGCCTCTGGGCGAAGGCGCGGACGAGGTAGGTCTTTCCCACCTGTCGCGCGCCGTCCACAAGCAGAGCGCGGTGGTGGGGATCTTTCTTCCAACTTACAAGTCGCTCGTAGGCAGCTCGCTTCAGCATGATGCCTCCTTCGCCGCTGATTATAGCTTATCGTTAGTATGCGACGAAAATGAGAAAGTGTCCAGGGTACTTTGCGACGAAAATGAAAAAGTGACAGTTTGAGGTTGATAAAGAAAGGGCCAGCGCTAACTGGCCCTTCTAATTCAACTGCACCTGCGCCGCCCGTGCTACCTGAGTTTTGGATGACGAAGGAAGCGGGCTTTGCTGGTACGCCTCTATTATAGTTGCACGGCTAGTCTTTTGGAACTACCTACCGGGAAATAGTCGGCAACAAAATCACGCACCCCGGTTAGGCGATTTTCCGTTCTCGATTCGTGGTGCATTTTGACGCGAGGGAAGCGCAGATCATGGTTTTCGAGTCGCTAGTTCTTCAGCGAGTTCAAGGGGGCGGGCATGCGGCCGCCGCGGTGGGCGAAGACGGTGCCGGCGTAGGGGTTCACGGGCATGACCGGGGCGTAGCCGAGAAGGCCGCCGAAGTCCAGCTGGTCGCCCACTTGGCAGCCGATGGCGGGGATGAGGCGCACGGCGGTGGTCTTGCTGTTGATCATGCCGATGGCGCACTCGTCGGCGATGATGCCGAAGATGGCCTCCTGGGTGGTGTCGCCCGGCACGGCGATCATGTCGAGCCCCACGGAGCATACGCAGGTCATGGCCTCCAGCTTCTCGATGGACAGCGCCCCGTCCTCGGCCGCTCGGATCATGCCGGCGTCCTCGGAGACGGGAATGAAGGCGCCGGACAGGCCGCCCACGGACGACGACGCCATGACGCCGCCCTTCTTCACGGCGTCATTCAGCATGGCGAGCGCCGCCGTGGTGCCGGGGCCTCCGCACTGACCCACGCCGATGGCCTCCAGAATCTCGGCCACGGAGTCCCCCTCGGCCGGGGTGGGGGCGAGCGACAGATCCAGGATGCCCTGCTGCACACCGAGGCGGCGCGAGGCCTCGCGGGCCATGAGCTCGCCGGCGCGGGTGATCTTGAAGGCCGTGGCCTTAATGGCCTCGGCCACAGTGGTGAGATCCGCTTCCTTCGGCAGGTCGGCGAGCACCGCGCGCACGACGCCGGGGCCGGACACGCCTACGTTCACCACTTCGTCGGCCTCGCCGGAACCGTGGAAAGCGCCGGCCATGAAGGGGTTGTCCTCCACGGCGTTGCAGAACACGACGAGCTTGCCGGCGCCGATGCACTGCTTATCGGCAGTGAGCTCGGCGGCCCGCTTGATGATGCCGGCCATCTTGAAGGCGGCGTCCATGTTGATGCCGGCCCGGGTGGAGCCCACGTTCACCGACGAGCAGACGCGCTCGGTGGCAGCGAGCGCCGTGGGGATGGAGTCCATGAGCTTGTGATCGGCCCGGGTGGCCCCCTTGTGCACGAGGGCCGAGAAGCCGCCCACGAAGTCGACGCCTACCTCCTTGCCGGCGCGGTCCATGGCCACGGCGATGGGGGTGAGGTCGTCGGCGGTCACGGCGGCGCAGATCTCCGCGATGGGGGTGACCGAGATGCGCTTGTTCACGATGGGGATGCCGAACTCGCGCTCGAGCTGCTCGGCGGTGGGCACGAGCTTCTCGGCGGCCGAGGTCATGCGGTCGTAGACCTTCGAGGCCAGCGCATCCACGTCGGCATCGACGCAGCCGCGCAGGTTGATGCCCAACGTGATAGTGCGGATGTCCAAGTTCTGCTTGGACACCATGGCTAAGGTCTCGGCAACTTCGGCAGGGGTGATCTGCATGGCGGCTCCTCGCTCGCGACGGTCGGCAGGGCGCGGGTTCGCGCTCCGGTAATTGTTCCGGCTCAGTCTACCAAATCGCACTCGCTCTCGCTGCCGTACAGGCGCGGACGGCCCTAATCGCTGCTTGCTGAGGAAAGGGATGCCGGTGTTTTTAGGATGAGCTAGAGATGATTATCTCGATCGCGATAATCAGATGGAAAACCCGACAAATTATCGCGTTCGCAATAATCGCGAGAGATAGTCGTGGTATTATCGCGATCGATATAATACAAAGAGCAAGGACGGCTATGGCTATTCGGAACGCGAAGGACTTTGGAACAGCGATTCGCGAGCGACGCAAGCGGCTCGGATACACCCAGGGAGAGCTTGCCGAGATGTGCGACGTGGGCGTGATGTTCGTCTCCCAGCTGGAGAACGGAAAGCCGACGGCCCAGCTGGACAAGGCGATTCGCGTAGCGAACATGGTCGGACTCAATATCGTTTTGCAAGAGAGGAGGTAGGCCATGCGCATGAAGGTGTGGGGCGAGATATCTGGCGAGCGCCACCTCGTCGGAACCTTGGAGACGATTCCCGGACGGGAAGAGCAGTTCTCTTACGCCGAGTCCTATCTTGAAAGCGAGGTCGCCCAGCCTCTCTCTGTCCTGCTTCCCCTTC
>CATYUU010000088.1:0-3614 GCA_958413455.1 uncultured Collinsella sp.
TCGCTCAGCGACGAAGCCCTTGCGCACTACGAATTCGAGCGCCGGGCTATCAAGGGCGTTCGCAATCGGCTTGCCCACGCCTATGGTGATGTAGACACCGATATTGTCTGGGATGTGGTGCAAGGGGACTTTCCCAAGTTGCTAGAAGGTTGTCAGGCGTACTGCGATGACTTGGGTCTGGAGCTGGAGTCTGCGCGACGCTAGAGCTATCCCCGCTGTTAACAAGATGGCAACAGCATTATTTCGCGCGGGTGCTCTTGTTGACGGAATGGTGGCAAGCTTCATCTCTGTTCAACCGATTGTTTTCAAGGAGCCCCCGACGGGCTTGGTTTTGTGCGCTCGCTTTACCATGACGCCCATAGGAGATAGCTTCGATGTCGAGTGCGCCATGGGAGGGGCCGGCGCCCGTCGGTATCGGATCGAGGCGAGAACGCCGTACGGGTCGGGCGATAGGAGCAGCGTCATGGAGAAGTTTCTGAACTTGGTGCGATCGAATAACATGGTGCAGGCGGTGCTTTGCATCGCATTCGGTCTGTTTCTGATGATCTATCCGTCCATTACCGTGCAGGGTATCATCTTGCTGTTCGGCGTGGCGCTCGCGGTCATGGGCGCGGCGGGGCTTGTGTCGTACTTCCGTCAGCGCAGTGTGCGCTACCGCGATTCGGGCACCCTTATGTCGGCGGTGTTCTACGTCATCATCGCGCTCATTGCGTTTATCTTTCCGAAAGTGATCGCCGGGTTCTTTTCGGTGGTGCTCGGCGTGGTGCTCATTTTGCTCGCTATCGTGAACGTGGTGCGCGCCTTCGGGCTGCGCGCTTTCGGCAGCAGCATCTGGATTGCCGTGCTGGCGACGGCGGTGCTGGTGGGTATCGGCGGCGTGCTCATCGTGGTGAACCCGTGGGGCGCCTCCATGACCTTCGTGCTCGTGCTGGGCGCGACGTTCATCGTCAACGGCGCGGTAGATCTGTTCATCGAGTGGTACACCCGCGATTCTGAGAAGAAGGCCGGCGGGATTTCGCGCCGGTAGACGTCTCTGCTGCGGGGCGAGCACCTCGCGGGACAGCGCGCCCCTGGGCCGCCTCGGCGCCGTGCAGCGTGGCAAATCGCGCAGGTCGGGATCGTCTACACCCTCGGCGCCGACGCGTTGGACACGCCCTTCGTTTTTGCCGATGCCTGCCCATTAAGGGCTTCTATATCCGTTTTCCCTTGCGACCCCCGTGCGGACGGGGGTCTTTGCTATCATGAACGCCACGCGAGGGCGGCGGCGCTTTAGGGCGGTGCGGCCAGGCTCGTTCAAGTTTTTGGTACACGAAAGGAAAAGCGATGTCTGAAGAGAACAGCAATCTTGCCGAGATTCAGAAGCATCGTGAGCAGATCGATGAGATCGACCGCGAGATCGTCGCGCTTCTGAACAAGCGCGCCGGTCATTCGCTGGTCATCCGTGGTCTGAAACCCGGTGCGCATCTGGGTCTGTACGACGCGCGCCGCGAGGAGGAAATCTTCGCGCGGGTGGATAGCTACAACGAGGGGCCGCTCTATAACGAGAACCTCCGGGAGATTTACGCTACCATCTTGAAGATCATGAAGGAGACGCCGTCCGTATGAGCGAAGTGAAGATTGCCCCCATCCCCGATCTCGGCCAGCGCACGGACGAGATCACCATTTACGCCGGGCCCTGCTCGGTGGAATCTGCCGAGCAGTTCGAGGAAGTGGCCGAGTGCGTGGCCGATTTGGGCTTGCACTGGATTCGCGGCGGCGCGTTCAAGCCGCGCACCAACCCGCATTCTTTCCAAGGTCTCGGCGAAGAGGCCCTGAAGATCATGAAGGCCGCCGGCGATAAGTACAACCTGAAGACGCTCACCGAGGTGATGGACTCGGCCCATTGCCAGCTCGTGAGCGATTATGTGGACGGCCTGCAGGTGGGCGCCCGCAACTTCCAGAACTTCAGCCTGCTGAAGAAGATCGGCCAGGTGACCGCTGATACGCATCAGATGGTGCTGTACAAACGCGGTTTCGCCGGCACCATTGCCGAGTGGCTCGCCGCCACCGACTACATCACCGATTGCGGCAACGACAACGTGGTGCTCTGCGAGCGCGGTATCCGCACCTTCGAGACACGCGCTTCACGCTGGACATCGCCGCCGTGCCGGTCATCCACAAGCAGTCGCTGTACCCGGTGTGCATCGACGTGTCGCATCCGGCCGGCCAGCGCGATTTGGTGCCGGCCTTGGCGAAGGCCGCCGTGGCTGCCGGAGCCGACTCGCTCATGATCGAGGTGCACCCCAACCCGCCGGTGGCGCTTTCCGACGGTCCCCAGCAGCTGACGCCGGCCCAGTTCCGCGAGCTTGTCGCCGAGCTGCGCGAGTTGGCGGCTTGCCTGGGCAAGAAGATCGTCTAAGACGCTTCGACCGCCTTCTGGAATGGAAGCGGCCGCCCTTCCGAGTGGAGGGCGGCCGCTTTGTGCTTAGGGGCTCGACGTGGGCCGAGCGCATTGAGCGGGCTCGGCGCGCTACTTGTCTTTGCGAGCTTCGCGACGGGCCTTCCGAGCCTCCTTGCGGGCCTCGCGGAGCTGCTTGCGAGTCTCGGCGGCCAACGAGTCGCGCAGAGCCTCCCCGCGTTCCACCTCCGCGTTCACCTCGTCGGCGTCCCAGCGGTAGATGATGCAGGTCTCGTCGAACTGGGCGTCCAGAGCGTCCTCGCTGTCCTCCTTGGCGAGCATCACGAGCGCCGTCGCGCCCGGCGTAAGCTCGCTCGCGCAGTATTCCATGAGGGAATCGTCGTCATCGATGTCCTTGTCATCCATGGCCATGCCGGCTACAAGACCGATGCCGGCGCCCAGAAGCACGCCGACCGGGCCGCCGAGCAGGCCGACCACGGCGCCGATGACCCCACCGAAGGCCGTGTTGTCGGTCTCGTCGTAGCCGTCCTGGTATCCGTCGGGCACCATGATGGCCCCGTCGACGTTCTTCACCACGGCCATCTCCAAAATGGTGAAGTCGGCGGTCGCCTCGTTGTCTTTCAGTCGGTTGAACTCCTCGTAGGCCTTCCCCTCGTCTTCGAAGGTGACCAAAACCACGTTATCCATGAGCGCTCCTTTGTCTCGCTGCGAATGGGCCGCCGTGCTGCGCGCGTCGCATGGGCGGCACGGCCGGCGGGCAATGCGACGGCGCCGCAGAGCGCCGCGCATCTTCGAGTATAGGGGAGCGAGGAGGTCGAAAGAGTCGCTGCCCTCGTCTGTCACGAGAGCGTTGCGGGGACGGGCGAGAGGTTCTGCGCGCATTTTTTTTGCGAGGGCCTGCGCCAAGCCCCTCGGTGCTTCGTGTGCGAAATGGGCAAAACGGGGCACTTATCGTAGTTTTCGAGGAAGCAAGGGTGCTCTCCTTCGACGGACTGAACGAGAAATCCCTGTTCAGTGTCATCGCGAGGATAAAGCGTCCACTTTTGGGCTACGAGAAGTGCCCCATTTTGCACATTTGGAGCCGACAGCGCATAGGGCGGTTGCAGACGCGGGCGAGCCGACTGCGGAGGTGCAACCCCAGAGGCCGCAACCATGAGTGAAACGGTTGGCACAGCGGAGAGTTGGTGAATCTGCCGTTCGTGCGTCCTCGATACGC
>CATYUU010000089.1:0-3426 GCA_958413455.1 uncultured Collinsella sp.
GTAGCCCTGATAGGCCAAATACATCGACAGCGGCGTCTTGGACGTACGCGATACGCCCAGCAGCACGATATCGGCACCCGACAGATCGTCGCAGCCGCGCCCGTCATCGTGCTCAACGAAATACTCCATGGCCTCGATACGATGGAAATAGCGGTCATCGGTCTTGTGAATCACGCCCGCAACGCCCTTGGGCGGCACACCGATGAGCGACGACAGCACGGCGAGCGTCGGGCCGATCAGGTCGACCGAACGGATATGCAGCATGCCCAGGTAATCGAGCACGCGGGCGCGAAGCGCCGGATCGACAATGGTGTGGAACACGGCAATATCGCGATGATCGGCATCGACGCGCGGACCCACAAACGACTTGACCTGCTCCACGGAGGTCACCTTGGGCAGGCGTAAAACGCGAAAAGCCCCTTCATCAAATTGCCCGGACGCCGCAAGCACCACCTCACAAGCGGTATCACCGAGCGAGTCGGAGATAACGATAACGGTGGGACGAGCGGTGACCGGGCAATCCATGCGGGGCTCCTTTTGCGCTTATGCGCAGGCTGGCTTACTTTTTGCGAGCAAGCTCACCAATGTTTGCGATGCCGGAGAAAACGGCCTCGAAGCAGTTGAGCAGCTTAAGGCGATTATCGCGAAGCTGCTCGTCCTTGTCCATGACCATGACCTCGTCGAAGAAGCGGTCGATGGGGGCGCGCAGGGCGGCGAGGGCGGCAAATGCGACCGGGTAATCCTCGGCAGCGAGGGCGGCGTCGACAGCGGTCTGAGCAGCCTCGGAGGCATCGGCAAGCGCGAGCTCGACCTCGCCCATCAGGGCGCGGTCGTACTCCGCGCCCAGCTCGGGCTTGGAGATGTGCGCGGCGCGGGCATAGGCGGTCGCCAGGTTATCGAACGTCTCGGCGTCGTTCTTGCGGGCCTCGTCGAGGGCGGCGCAGCGGGCGAAGAAGACGGACGGGGCGATGATGTGCACCGCGGAGACGGCGGCAACGGTATCGGCCGGGATCTTTTCGTCGCGGGCCATACTCACCAGACGGCCGTGGAAGAAGTCGCGAACCTGCTGGGCGACCTCGGCGGCGTCGAACTCAATGCCCTGCTCACTGTAGAGCTCGAGGGCGAAGTCGATGAGCGACGTGGGGTCGATCGGCAGACGGTCGCGCAGAATGTTGATGATGCCGATAGCGGCACGACGCAGCGCGTAGGGGTCGGAGGAGCCGGTCGGGGGCTCGCCGATGGCAAAGATACCGGCGATGGTATCGAGCTTGTCGGCGCAAGCCACGATGCAGCCAGCGGTGCCCTCAGGCAGCTCGTCACCGGCAAAGCGGGGACGATAGTGATCGCGGATAGCATGAGCGACCTCGTCGTTCTCCCCCATCGCGGTCGCGTAATAACCGCCCATCACGCCCTGCTGGCTCGTGAACTCGACAACGGCGTTAGACACCAGGTCGGCCTTGCACAGGTGCGCGGCGCGAGCGGCATCGGCGGCAAGGTGGGCGCCCAGATGAGCCTCGCGGGCGATAGCGAGCGCGAGCTGCTCGATGCGCTCGGACTTGGCGAGCACGCTACCGAGCTTCTCCTGGAAGGCAACCTTGGCCAGACGCTCGCGGAACTCGTCGAGGGAGATCTTCAGGTCCTCCTCGTAGAAGAACTTGGCATCGTCCAGACGGGCACGCACAACGCGCTCGTTGCCGTCGATCACGCGCTCGGCGTTCTCGGGCTTGCTGTTGGAGACGACCACGAACTCACGCGTGAGCTTGCCCTCGCCGTCATAGATCGGGAAGTAGCGCTGGTTGGTGAGCATGGACTCGCAGATAATCTCGTGCGGGACCTTGAGGAACTCCTCGTCAAAGGTACCGACAAGCACCGTCGGCCACTCGCAGAGGTTGATGACCTCCTCAAAGACCTTCTTGGGCGTGTCGACATGGCAGCCGGGGCGAGCGGCCTCGACCTCGGCGATACCGGCAAGGATGGCCTCACGACGGCGCTCGGCAGAAAGCACGCCGGCGTCCTCGAGCACCTGCTCGTAGACGGCGGGGCTGGCGACCACATGGTCACCGGGGCCAAGTACGCGATGACCACGCGTGGTGTTGCCACTCGTCACGTCGGCAAACGACACGGGCACGACATCCTCGCCCAGAAGGCAGCAGATCCAACGGACCGGACGAACAAACGTAGCGTGCTCGTGGCCCCAGCGCTGGCTGCGGTAGTTGGGCCACTGCAGGCCGGCGATAGTCTTCTCGCACAGGGCGGTCAGAATCGGCGTAGCCGGTGCGGAGGGAATGTTCTTCTCGGCGAACACATACTCGCGACCGTCGGTGTCCTCGCGACGGACCAGATCCTCGGCAGCCACACCGCACTTGCGGGCAAAGCCCTGGGCGGCCTTGGTGGCGTTGCCGTCAGCGTCGAAGGCAATGTTGGCCGCGGGGCCACGCTTGACCTCGTGAACCTCATCGGTCGCGGTGGCGACGTTAGCCACGAGCGCAGCCAGACGACGCGGGCTCGAGATCACGCGGACCTCGCCGTGGGCCAGACCGGCCTCGTCGAGACCCTTGGCGATCATGGTGCCAAGCTGCTTGACGGCATTGTTCAGCGGTGCAGAGGGCATTTCCTCCGTACCGATCTCAAACAGGAAATCCTTAGCGTCTGCCATGGCTTACGCCACCTCGCCTTCCTGGTCGGCATTCTCGTTGACTCCGGCGACCTCGGCCATGTAGGCCTCGCAGCACGCCTTGGCGACGGCGCGGACGCGCAGGATGTAGTTGGCACGCTCGACTGCGGACAGAGCGCCGCGGGCATCGAGCAGGTTGAAAGCGTGGCTGCACTTCATGACGCAGTCATATGCCGGCAGCGGCAGCTTGCGCTCCAGACAGGAATGGCACTCGGCCTCGTAGTCGTCAAACTTCTGACGCATCATCTCGACGTTGGCGACCTCAAAGTTGTAGGCACTGAACTCGCGCTCGTTCTCGAGGAACACGTCGCCATAGGTCATGGGCGTGCCGTCGGGCAGGTAGCTCCACACCAGGTCGTAGACCGAGTTGACGCCCTGGGCGTACATGGCGATGCGTTCCAGGCCATAGGTGATCTCGACAGGAACGGGGTCGACCTCGATACCGCCCACCTGCTGGAAGTACGTAAACTGCGTGACTTCCATGCCGTTGAGCCAGACCTCCCAGCCAAGGCCCCAGGCGCCGAGCGTCGGGCTCTCCCAGTCGTCCTCGACAAAGCGGACGTCATGGTCGTTGGGGTCCAGACCGATAGCGGCAAGAGACCCCAGGTAAAGCTCCTGGGCGTTGACCGGAGAGGGCTTGATGAGCACCTGGAACTGATAGTAGTGCTGCATGCGGTTGGGGTTCTCGCCGTAGCGGCCGTCGGCGGGACGGCGGCAAGGCTGCGCATAGCAGGTGCGCCACTCGGCGGGAC
>CATYUU010000090.1:0-3284 GCA_958413455.1 uncultured Collinsella sp.
CAGCACGTCGTCGTTCACGAGGAAGTTCTGGCCCAAGGTGTACTTGGTGCCGATGCCGTGGGCCTCGAGCACCGCACGGGTGGCACTCGGCGTAGAGAGCGGCGACAGGCGCCCATCGCCGCCGGCGTAGCTATCGATGGCCACCACGGCCGTTGCCCTTCTTCTTGGTGTTCTTCTTCCCGTAGGCCGGGCCGCCGCCCTTGCTGGAAGACTTGCGCGGACCGCGGGAGCCCGACTTCGGAGCGCCCTGCTTGGGAGCGGGCGCCTTCTGGCTCACGGACAGCTTCGCGCGATCCTTCGGGCGAACATCCTCGCGAGAGTCGTCGGCAGTTGGGAGGGCGGACCGAGGTCCGCCCCTACGGGAATCGTCCGCATCCCGGAAGCCGTCCCAAGCGTCGTCCGCGTCGGCGATCTCGATCCTTTCGACCTCGTCTTTCGCCTCTTCGGCCTCTTCGACCTCTTCCGAACCTTCCACTTCCACGACCTCGTAGTCGTCGTCGAAGTCGAGACCCATGGCGCCGAAGCCGCCGACGGGGGGCAGCGGGTACTCCTCGGCCTCGGCGGTGATCTCGCCGTCGGCGCGGATCTTCCCCACCCAGTCGAGCACGAGTTCCACGGTGAACCCAGCCACGGACAACGCCGAGCGCACCGTGCCGATGAGCGGCTCGAACCCGTGCGGATCGCCGCCTACCCCCACCACGTGAATGACAGCGGGCCGCTTAGGCCGCGTGCGCAGGTCGGTGAAGTAATAGGGCTGCAGGCGGTCGAGCAGCGCCTTCATCTGGGCCGGCACGCTGGCGAAGTACACCGGGCACACCACGATGAGCTCGTCGGCCGCGTCCAGGTGCTTGCGCACCTCGTTCATGTCGTCGTCGATGACGCAGTGGTGGAACAGGGCACCGGATTCCGCCACCGCCTCCTGGGGCAGCAGCGGATCGCCCTCCTCGAACAGGTGGATGGGCTCGTCGGCGGCTGCACGGCACTTGTCGCAGCCGATGCACGGCCCCACCTCGGTGGACGACACCGACACGATGGATACCCCGTCGTCCGGGCACTCCTCGATACAGGCGTTAAACAGCTCGTCGGCCAGCGCGGCACTGCGCCCATCGGCCCGGCACGACCCGTGCAAAATCACTCGATGCATGAGCATCCTTTCCGAAAGAATCACTGCCCGCCATTATAGCCCGCCATGCCACCTGCCGCCGTTTCCGCTTTCACAACATTCCACGAACGAACCCACCATCACGAATTCTGCTTCGCCTGCACCTCCTCACCTCTGCGAAGTTGTTTCCATCCAGCCTGTCGCCCGATCACGGCAGCCCGTGCATGTTTCCCTCTTCAAATCTGGCAAGTTTTCGCAGGTTTTCGACATCGAGAGACTCAGAAGGCCGCTAGGTAGCCGCAAATGCAGAGACACCAGATAAAACACCTGATCGAAAAGAGTTGCTAGCGATCCTCGAACCGGTCGCAACGGCTGAAATGTCGCAATCCTCGAAAAACTTGCCGTTCTCAACGGCATTAGCCTGCGAACGACTTAAGCACAGCTAACCGAGAAGCGGCGTTCTCCATGACGCGCTTTGCCATAGCCTGGGTATCAAATTCGACGAAGCTGGTTGGGTGAATGGCTTCGAACCGCTCCGCAAGCAGTCGCGCCTCCTCCTTCGCCGCCTTCCGCGAAACGCGCATATCCTCAGCCGTGCGCGCCAAGTCGTCAGTCGTAATATCGCTCAGCTCCCTGTGGGCACCGAGCGCAAAAGCCATTTTTGTCGAATAGCCCGTCAACGGAATGCATGTCAAATCGTACAGGGGAGCCAGCGCGCGATGCTTCCAGTCCTCGCTATAGAGAAAGGCGTAATTCTTAAGATGGTTGTCCGAGTTCCCAATAAGATAGTGGAACAGCAGCCGACGCGCCATCTCGAGCCTCTCTTGCGCCGGACGCTCGGAAACTGCATCAACAAGCTTGGCGATGACTTGAACATAGCTAACTTCGGGATGCGCATCAGCGTATTTCAAATAGAGGGGAAGTCCGCGCGCTTGACAGAAATCCTCTTGGTGCAACCGCAGAAGACCGTCCTCGCCAAGTAGAACGCGATCGTAGCGCTTAACAGCAATGGCGCCCGGAATCTCGGGGATGAGGGCAACGTCAGGTGTCGCAAAACCGCACTGCCGGGCGATCTCCATGCATACGAATTCGTTGTAGGCGAGCTCCTCCCTGCCTCTTCGAGCGACCTTTACGATATGCGAGGACGGTGCCGTCCCAAGCGGCAGCTTCCAATCGCTCAGAGCCGCATCTCGAGCATCGACCTCTTCAGGCAAGTACCAAGCCACCTTCGATTGCGCTCCTGAGAGAGAAAGCCTCAGCTCATCGGTCATCTCCGTCACCGCCCGCTCCGCGTCTTCGCGCAACTGTTCCACCACTGAGTTTTCCAAGGGGGCATAGGACGGCTTGAAATCGGTCAATCGCGATCCCTCGGCAACGAACGTGAGGGCGCCAATGCTCTCGCATCCGAGCTTCTCGAAGAAGGCAAGAAAATCATTGCGGGGCACTTGGTAACGCTCGGCCAAATTGGCGAGCACAACGCCTTCGGGCAAAAGCCCTTGGAAAAAGGGAGCATATTCCTGGGGCTCGTAGCACCCGAAATCGAGCGGCATGCTCTCCGAGATGCCAAACTCGCCCTTTTCTTCTCCCCGCTGCACGTATCGAACGTCGTAGAAGAAGCGGATTCCGAAATCGGTCGAAGCAAATGCCCCAACCAGTTCCATGCCCTCCCGGCTGTCGCGATAGACTTCGAGCCTCAATCTTCTCCCCTCCCTCTGGCGTACAAATCAAGTCCTATGGACTGGCACACGTAGAGCACTTGCTTGATGTTACCGCCCGCCACTCCGCGCTCCAGCTCACCGATGAAGCGAGGGGAGCACTGGCAGGCATCGGCAAGTTGCACCTGCGTCAGGCCCAGTTTCTTGCGGCGCTTCCGAATAGCCTGGCCCAAATCTTCGGCATCGCGGATTTTCCCTCGTGGGTTGCGAGGCTTTCCCTGGCCAAACGTTATCTGCGCATCCGAATGCATAATCTTCCCATTTCGTACTATTTCAGCAACGATGGGCATTATAGTACCAAATGGGAAGATTCTTCAATTTCTCCTGGAATCTTCCCATTCGGTAAGTTTAATCAAAATACACGGAGGTACTGTGCGGGTTGCCCCTTTAATCTGTAAGCGCCATAACTGCCGCGTCTTCAGCTTGATCTAGCACCGCGGGACAATGCCCCCAGTCAACGAGAGATT
>CATYUU010000091.1:0-3223 GCA_958413455.1 uncultured Collinsella sp.
ATTGAGCCGTCTCGACGGGTGTTCAAGCGTAGGTTTGGCTGAACTTACTTTTCGGGGGGTCGGATTGGCCGTTTCTGTATTCGAATCGGCGTTTATCAGCGTCACCACCAGTGTTTTGACGCTGCTAACCGCTGATTTCAATCATTTTCCGGCTCTCGGACGCTGATAAACGCCGATTTGCCTACAGGATTGGCTGGTTGAACCGTTCTGCGAGCTTGCGTGCCTGTAGCTACGGATTTCAGTGCGCAATCGATCGCTTCCTGCACGAACGGTCTGCATTTCTGCTACGATAGAAGCATCGTAATTTTGCGCGTGCGCACAAGAAAAGGGGAGCGCTATGGAGACTGCAGAGAAGTTGGCGCCGCTCGGGTTCGGATTCATGAGGCTGCCGTTGACCAATCCGGATGATCCGACGTCCATCGACATCGACAAGTGCTGCGAGCTGGTTGACATCTTCATGGAAGGTGGCTTCACCTACTTTGACTCCGCCCGTGGCTACCATGGCTGCAAGTCTGAGTGGGCGCTCAAGAAGGCGCTGGTGGAGCGCTATCCGCGTGAGTCGTTTACCATCGCCACGAAGCTGCCGGCTTGGCTTGCCAAGAACGCCGAGGAGGCTCGGGCCATGTTCGACATCTCCCTTCAGGAGTGCGGCGTCGATTACTTCGACTACTATCTGCTGCACAACCTGGGGGAGAGCCTCACGCCCGGTTTCGAGGAGTACGGTCTGTGGGAGTTCTGCGCCCAGAAGAAGGCCGAGGGCAAAATTAAGAAGTTCGGCTTCTCCATTCACGACAACGCCGAGGAACTGGAGAAGGTGCTCGATGCGCACCCCGAGGTTGATTTCGTGCAGCTGCAGATCAACTACGTCGACTGGGAGAGCGACATCATCCAGTCGCGTAAGTGCTACGAGGTGTGCCAGGAGCGCGGGCTTCCCGTGGTCATCATGGAGCCGGTGAAGGGCGGCACGCTGGTGAAGCTGCCCGAGGCCGTGGCTGATGTGCTGCGTGAGACCGAGCCCGGCGCGTCCATTGCCTCGTGGGCTTTGCGCTTTGCCGGGTCGCTGCCGAACGTGATCGCGGTGCTCTCGGGCATGAACACGCCGGAGATGGTGGCCGAAAACGTCGCCATTATGCGCGATGGCGTGCCGTTGACGGAAGGGGAGCACGCGGTCATCGAGCGCGCTCGCGAAACGCTGGCCGCCCTGCCCGGCGTGCCCTGCACCGACTGCCGCTACTGCATGAAGGGCTGCCCCGAGGGCGTGCACATCAACACCATTATGCAGTCGCTCAACATCTACGACCAGATGGGCGACGCCTACCGCGCCCAGGAGAACTACAACTGGAACACCGGCGCCGGCAAGGCGAGCGTCTGCATCCAGTGCGGCGCCTGTGAGAGCGTCTGCCCCCAGCATATTGAGATCGTGAGCCAGCTTGAGCGCGCAGTGAAGCTGTTCGAGTAGTTCTAGTTGAGGAGAGCGACTGAGCGCGCCCCGCATCCTCGCCCCCAGCGCCTAGCGCTCTCCGTTTCTCGGAAACATGGGGCGTTCAGGTTAATTTCACGTTATAATCACACAGTTTCAACGGGCGGCTGCACCGTGCGCGATGCAGCCGCCCGTTCCTTCAAGCTAGGCGAGGGCGCGCAGGCGCCTTGGAAATGGGAAAGGAAAGCTATGGCAGGAGAGATGAAGAAGCAGCGCGCTTCCTGGTCGGGGAAGTGGGCGTTTATTTTGGCCGCGGCCGCCTCGGCGGTGGGCCTGGGGAACATGTGGCGCTTCCCCTATTTGGCGGCGAAGTACGGCGGGGGCACCTTCCTGCTCACCTATGTGGTGCTGGTGTTCACGTTCGGCGTTTCGCTTTTGCTGCTGGAGACGGCGCTCGGCCGCAAGACGGGGCAGTCCGCTATCGGTGCCTTCAAGGCCTTCGGTAAGAAGTACGCCTTCATCGGCATTTTGGCCTCGGCGGTGCCCTTCATCATCACGCCCTACTACTGTATCATCGGCGGCTGGGTGACGAAGTACACGGCGGCCTACCTGGTGAACGGACCGGAGGCCTTGGCCGACGGCGGCGACTTCTTCACCGGCTTCATCACCTCCAACGCCGAGAGCTACATCTGGATGCTCGTGTTCATGGCCATCGTGTTCGTCATCGTGGGCCTGGGCGTGAAGGGCGGTATCGAGAAGGCGAACCTGTTCATGATGCCGGCGCTCATCATCATGGCCGTCGCCATCGCCATTTACACGCTCACCATGCCGGGTGCTGTGGAGGGCGCGCTGTACTACCTCACGCCGGACTTCAGCAAGTTCTCGCCGGAGCTCGTGATCGGCGCGTTGGGGCAGATGTTCTACAGCCTGTCGCTGGCCATGGGCATCATGATCACCTACGGCTCCTATATGCGCAAGCAGGACAGCCTCACCTCCTCGGTCGTGCGCATCGGCGGCTTCGATCTGGGCGTGTCCTTCATCGCCGGCCTGCTCATCGTGTCCGCGGCCTTCGTGGCCATGGGCTCCGGCGACGCGGTGGCCGCCAAGGCGGGCCCCTCGCTCATGTTCGTGACGCTGCCGACGGTGTTCGTCGACATGGGCGGCATGGCCACCTTCATCGGCTTCTTGTTCTTCCTGCTGGTGCTGTTCGCCGCGCTGACGAGCGCCATCTCGCTCGTGGAGACGCTCGTCTCCATCGTGCACGACGGCCTTCAGTGCACGCGCGCCAAGGCCCTCGGCATCGTTATCGCCTTCGTGGTCATCGCCGGCGCCATCATCAACGCGGGCTACAACGGGCTGTCGTTCATCGAGCCGCTCGGGGCCGGTTCCTCGATCCTCGATTTCGCGGACTTCATCTCCAACTCGGTGCTCATGCCCATCGTGGCGCTGCTCACCTGCGTGTTCGTGGGCTGGATCGTGAAGCCCAAGACCATCATCGACGAGGTGCGCATCTCCTCGAAGTTCTCGGCCGCCGGTGCTTGGACGATCATGATCAAGTACATCGCCCCGGTGTTGGTGATTATCATTCTGGTCGCCTACGTCGCGGCTCAGTTCGGCTTCTTTTCCATGTGAGTTAGAAAGCTTCGGCTTTCTAACTCACCTCGACGCTGCGGGTCCGACAGGCACCTGCACTTGACCCTTGTTTTGGGCGCGGCGTTGGCGAAAGCCAACTTGGCCCAAAGGCGGGCCGATTGCAGGCACCTGTCGGGCCCTCGCTGTCTTCCTTGGGCGAACCTGTGAATT
>CATYUU010000092.1:0-3187 GCA_958413455.1 uncultured Collinsella sp.
GGAGCCGTCGAGGCCCAGCGTCTCCGCGTTTTGCCCCTCGATGAACTGCAGCGGCAGGATGCCCATGCCGATGAGGTTGGAACGATGGATGCGCTCGAAGCTCTCCGCGATGGCCACGCGCACGCCGAGCAGCATCGGGCCTTTGGCCGCCCAGTCTCGGGACGAGCCACTTCCGTACATCTTGCCCGCGAGCACCGCCGCCGGCGTGTCGGAGGCGGCGTAGTTCTCGGCAGCATAATACAGAGGCGTTATCTCACCGGTAGTGAAGTCGCGGGTCCAGCCGCCCTTGCGTCCATCGGCCAACTTGTTCTGCAGCTTCACGTTAGCGAAGGTGCCGCGCATCATCACCTCGTGGTTGCCGCGGCGGCTGCCGTAGGTGTTGAAGTCGGCCGGAGCCACGCCATGGGCCTCCAGGTACTCGGCCGCCGGCATGTCCGGTGCGATGGCGCCGGCCGGCGAGATATGGTCGGTCGTGATGAAGTCGCCGAAGTTGCCGAGCACACGGGCGCCCTCAATGGCGTCCTGGCCCGACACCTCACGGGTCATGCCGTCGAAATAGGGCGGGCGGCGCACGTAGGTAGAGTCGTCGTCCCAAGCGAAGGTATCGCTCGGCTCGGCCCCCAGGGCCTGCCACGCGGCGTCGCCCTCGAACATGTTTGCGGCGCCCTGCTCGTACAAGTCGGCCGTCACGAACTCGTCCACAAGAGCGGCCACCTCGTCGGCGGCGGGCACGATGTCGGCGTAGAACACGGGATTGCCCTCAGCGTCCGTGCCAAGGGGATCCTTCTCCAGATCGATGTCCATGGTGCCGGCGATGGCGTAGGCGATGACGTTGGCCGGCTGCATCAGGTAGTTCTGCGACACGTCCGGCGAAATGCGGCCCTCGAAGTTGCGGTTGCCCGACAGAACGCTGGCCAGTTCGATGTCGTCGGCCACGGCATGCATGGCCTCGGACAGAGGGCCCGAGTTGCCAATGCAGCTCATGCAACCGAAACCGCAGGTATAGAAGCCCAGCTGGCGCAAGGGCTCAGTAAGCCCCGCCCGCTCGAGCAGAAGCTCGGTGGCGCGGCTACCGGGAGCCAAGATGGTCTTCACCCAGGGTGCCGGCGCAAGCCCGCGCTCGGCGGCGTTGCGCGCCATGAGGCCCGTGGCCAGCATCATGGCCTGGTCGGTTGCCGTGGTGCAGCTCGTCACGGCGGCGATGGCAATGGCTCCGTGGGTCAGCTCGTAGTCCTCGCCGTCAACTTCCACATGCACCGTCGCATCGTCGAGGCCGCGCTCGGCGCAGATGGCGCGGAAGCGCTCGCCGGCCTTGGCGAGCGGAATGCGATCGTGGGGGCGCGAGGGGCCCGCCAGAGAAGGCGGAACCGTGGAAAGATCGAGCTCGATCACCTCGGCGTAGGCGCGCGGCGCCGCATTGGGATCGTTCCAGTAGCCCTGGGCCTTCGCGTAGGCCTCCACGAGCGCCACCTGATCGTCGGAACGACCGGTCAGGCGCAGGTATTCCAGCGTCTTCTCGTCCACGGGGAACAGGGTGCACGTGCAGCCGTACTCGGGCGTCATGTTGGAGATGCAGGCGCGCTGCGTGGCCGTAAGAGCCGCCACGCCCGGGCCGAAGCACTCCACGAAGCAGCCCACCACGCCGCGCTCGCGCAGCATGGCAGCAAAGGTCAGCGACACGTCCATGGCCGACACGCCGGCAGCCAGCTCGCCGGCGAGCCTCACGCCAATGACGCGGGGCACGAGCGTCGTGATGGGTTGGCCGAGCGCGGCCGCCTCCGCCTCGATGCCGCCCACGCCCCAACCGAGTACGCCGATGCCGTTGGCCGTGGGCGTATGGGAGTCAGTGCCCACCAGCGTGTCGAAGTAAACCACGGGGGTGCCGTCGGCGCCCGTAAGGCCGGCCGGCGACTCCATGACCACGCTGGCGAACTTCTCGATGTTCAGCTGATGGCAGATGCCCTGTCCTGGCGGCACGATGCGCACGTTCTCGAAGGACTCCTGGGCCCATTTCAGGAAGTCGTAGCGCTCGCCGTTGCGCTTGAACTCCAACTTCATGTTCTCGTCCATGCAGCCGTCGCACCCGGCCACATCCGCAATGACCGAATGGTCGATGACCAAATCGCACGGCACCTGGGGATTAATCTTCTTCGGATCGCCGCCCAGATCGGCGCAGGCCTCGCGCATGACGGCGAAATCGACGAACACCGGCACACCCGTGAAGTCCTGGAACAACACGCGCGCCGGCGAGAACTCCACTTCCTCACCCGTCTGGCCCGCTAAGCCGGCAGTTACGATGCGCTCGGCCATGGCCTGGGCCTCTTCGGGCGTGCGCCCGCAGCGCAGCACATTCTCCAAAAGCACGGTAAGGGAGTAAGGCAGCTGCGCCGCCCCCTCTATCTCGCTCACCGGGTAATAGGTGTAGGCCCCAGCGCCCACCTTCAAAGAAGCTTCAAAGCTCATGCAACAATCTCCTTGGAACTAGGCAACATTCTCGATGATTTGGTTGGCACGGCGCTTGAGCATGCCCTTGCCGTTCTCGGCATCGAAGCGCATACGATCGGCCAGGGCGCTTTTCACAGACCCGTCCAGCTTCCCTTGGGAAAAGTCGATGACCGCCAAGAGCATATCCTGGAATTCCAAATCGCCGTGATAACACTGGATGCCCTCGTCGATGAGAGGCCATACCTTTTCCGAGCGCTTCTCGGTCGTCGCGCCCAGCTTGCACAGAAAGCGCATGGCGGCCAAGCGCAAAGGACCGCTGTCCTCGTCGAACAGGGCCGCCTCGGCGCCGGGGATGGCCTTGTCGCATGACCGAGAGTCGAAGGGCACAACGTAAGTCAGCGCATCAAGACATTCCCAACGCGTCTGAGCCTCGGGGCGCTCCAATGCGTCGACGAGATCGGACGCGAAAGGCACGAGTATTTCAGGATTCTCAGCAGCCACGCCCGCAATGACCTTCGCTGCCTGCTGGCGGCCGCGACGGCTCCCGTCGGAAAGAGCCTCCACCAACTCCTTCAGCTTCGCCGGATCCTTCAGCGCCTCCTCAACGCGCTTCTTATCTTCAGGGGTCTCTGAACTCAAGGGAAACCTCCCTTTCCTGACGAGCCTTACGGCTCCGTCATCGACGCCAGTTTTCCAGAAAACATTATACGCGTCCTTATATTTTCAAAGAAAGAAGCCGTTC
>CATYUU010000093.1:0-3105 GCA_958413455.1 uncultured Collinsella sp.
GTCTTCTGCGCGCCACCACCATTGATGATCCGGTGATCGATATGGAGATGGAAGCCACCGTGGGCGACGAGCTGCGTTGGTTCCATGTTCTGGCCCGCGCGCTGTGGTCGGGGCCGTCCGATCCGGTTTACCTGGGCTCTATCGGCAAACTCGTTGATATCGACGATCGCCAGGCCGAGCTGATCGACCTGCAGTTCAAGGCCTATCACGACCCGCTGACGGAAGTGGTCAACGGCGCCTTCGCGCGCAAGGTCATCGCCGAGCGCTTGGGCTCGGGGGAGGCGTGCGACCGTCATCGCGACCGCCATGTGCTGGCGCTGTGCGACCTGGATTTCTTCAAGCAGGCCAACGACACCTACGGCCACCAGTTTGGCGATCGCGTGCTGAAGCACTTCGCGGAGCGTCTGCAGGAAAGCGTGCGCGGCGAGGATGTCGTGGCCCGTGTGGGGGGCGATGAGTTCCTCTTGTGCATGGAATGCCCCGTCGATCCGCGTCCGCTGATCGACCGCATCCATCGGTCGCTCGAGGGCGACTTCGAGGGCTTCCCGCTGTCGGTTTCCATGGGCGTGGCCATTGCCGGCAGCGATGTGCGCGACTACGATGAGCTGTTCCGCCGGGCCGATGTGGCGCTATACCACAAGAAGCGCGGCGGCCGCAGCGGGTACGTGTTTTACAGCGATTTAGACGAAGAAGAGCGAGATTTGTTGCTTGAAGGGGCGCATACGGCGCTCTCGGGCATCGACAGAGACGAATCCGACCAGTAGACTGTCACCCAAGGGATAAAAGGAGACTGAGATGTCGTTGGAGATTGCTTACGCTGCCATGGGCGGCGATTTGGAAACCGTGCGCGGACGCTTGCTTACCGACGAGCGCATCGAGAAGTTCGCGAAGATCTTCCTTCAGGACACCTCCATGCAGACGCTGGAGAGCGCCCTGGAGGCGGGGGATCTGCCAGAGGTCTATCGCGGCGCGCACACGCTGAAGGGCGTGAGCCGCGACTTGGGCTTCACGCCCCTGTTCGAGGCCGCCGCCGCGCTGTCCGACGCGCTGCGCCTCGATGACGCCGGCGTGCCGGCCAACATGGAAGCGGTTCCCGAGCTCATGCCGGCCGTGCGCGATGCCTACGCCACGGTCGTCGACGCCATCGCTATCATTTAACAAAGGAACACAGCGAATGACTGAAACAGACAACAAAACGAGATACGGCCGCATAGCCTCGATTCTTATCGCGCTGGCCATAGTCATCGCCGCCTTCGCGTTGTTCACGACGATGAACAACGAGCGCATCTCCGAGCAGAACACCAAGTACCTTCAGGGCTCCACCGAGCAGTCGGCGCGGCGCATCAGCGAGTGGATGGCCGACTCGCAGACCGAGATCAAGCTTTTGTCCTCGATGTACGCGAGCACGCTTTCGGGCGTTGACGAAATCAGCGCTGCCGGCATCGAGCAGTTGGCGAACTACACGAAGTTCGATTACACCACGATCTCGCTGGAAGACGGCCGAACCATCGACAACACGGGCCAGGAGGCCGATGCCGCCGATCGCGAGTACTTCATGCAGGGCATGGAGGGTGAATCGGGCATCTGTGCCGTCGACAACTCGCTGTTCTACAACGATCTCTCGGTCATCTTCTACACGCCGCTGTACTTCGACGGCGAAGTGGTCGGCGTCATTTGCGGTGCCTATCGCGAGGACTCCATGGAGAAGTTCCTGCGCACCTATATCTTCGGCGAGCAGACCAACACCTACTTGCTCGAGCGCGACGGCGATGTGATGGCGCACTCGTCCACCACCTACAGCAGTGGCGTGAAGAGTGCCGTCGACCTCTACTTCGAGGAGGGCTCGTCGGGCAATATCTCCCGCGACGATTTGGAATCGTCGCTGCAAAATGGCGTGTCGGTCACCTTCAACTACAAGGGCGAATCGGGGTCGGGCACCGCTTACGTGATGCCGATCGAGAACTACGACTGGCTGATCATGCGCACCTTCCCCAGCTCTATCACCGACGGCATGCAGAGCCGGGCGAATGCGGCGGGACTTGTGCTGGTCGGCTTGGTCGGAGGCGCCTTGGCCCTGGTGGCGGGCGTTTTGCTCGTGCAGACCATGCGCCAGCGCCGCAAGCTCTTAAGCGAGAGCGAGCACGTGACGAGCATCGTGAACTCGTCGCTGGTGCTGTTCAACCGTTTCGCGGTCATCGATCTGGCCAACAACACCTACGAATACTTGAAGGACGAGGGCATCAAGGACGATTTGCCCCGCAACGGCGAGTACCACATGTTCCGCTACTATTGGCAGACCCGCTTCTGCGATGACGACGAGGCGGAGCGCATGAAGGAGGAGCTGAAGCCGGAGGCCATCCGCGAGCGGCTCACCGAGGACGTGCCCTACCTGCACTTCGAGTATCGCCTGCGGGATCAGGAAACCGGCGAGGTTCGCTGGAGCCAGGCCTCCATGCTGCCGCTGCAGCGCGATGGAAGCGGCGTGGTGACGAGCGTGCTTTTGTCGGTGCAGGACGTCACCGACGTGAAGGAGCGCGAGATCGCGAACCGCAACGCCCTGGAGGACGCCTTCCGCGAGGCCGAGCGCGCCAGCCGCGCGAAGACCGACTTCCTGAATTCCATGAGCCACGACATTCGCACCCCCATGAACTCCATCATGGGGCTGACGGCCATCGCGTCGATGTATCTGGACGATCCGGAGCGCGTGAAGGACTGCCTCACTAAGATCACCACCTCGAGCCGCCATTTGCTCGGGCTCATCAACGAGGTGCTCGACATGGCGAAGATCGAGAGCGGGAATTTGGGCCTGTCGGAGGAGGACTTCGATCTGCCCGAGACGGTGGAAAGCCTCATGTCCATCAGGACGCCCCAGCTCAACGACAAGAAGCTGAACCTGAAGGTGGAAATCGCCGACATCCAGCACGAGCACGTGGTGGGCGACCCCATGCGCCTGCAACAGGTGTTCGTGAACATCATGGGCAACTCGGTGAAGTTCACGCCCGAGGGCGGCACGGTGAGCCTGCGCATCAAAGAGCTGCCGAGCCGCGTGAAGGGGTCGGGCTGCTACGAGTTCACCTTCTCCGACACCGGCTGCGGCATGTCCGA
>CATYUU010000094.1:0-3054 GCA_958413455.1 uncultured Collinsella sp.
CCTCGGCGTTCAAGATCGACACGCCGCTCGGCAGTTACAACCCCGACTGGGCGTACGTCGAGGAGGCCGACGGCGAGCGCCGCGTGTACTTCGTGACCGAGACCAAGGGCGGCAAGAACGGCGAGCCCGCCCTGCGCGACGCGGAGAAGATCAAGATCGGCTGCGCCAAGAAGCACTTCGAGGCGCTGGACCTCGGAAACGACTTCCATTACAACGTGCGCACGACCTACCAATACGAGGCGGTGAAGGCTTAGGATGTCGAAGCTGCCCGGAAAGATGACGCGAAAGCAGCACTGGGTGCCGCGGTTCTACCTGCGCCATTTCGCGGATTCCTCCGGGCAGCTTCATGCCTACAGCAGACAGAAGGGCTCCTTCTTCCGCACGAATTGCGAGAACCTTTGCAGCATGCGCGATCTTTATGAGGTCGAGCATGCCGATGCGACAGGCGATGCGACAGACAGATTCTATGCGCAGAACCTCATCGAGGTTAAGCTATCTGAGCTCGAGAGCCGCATCGCGCCGCTTTACGATCGCTTTTTGGAACGCCAGAAAGAAGACCAGTGCGAAGACGAAGGGTATTCTGATGGGAAAGCCGCCGTTTGCGAGCTGGCAGCAAATATCATCGTCCGGCACCCTATCAGTATGCGCGTCGACAAGAAATGGTCACGCGAGACTGCCGAAGAGCTGCTCAGAAACGTTCATCTGACACCCTATGAGCTCGGCTTGCTCGATTGGTCGGATTGGCGCGGGGATTCCCAAGCGGTGGTCGAGCTTGCCGCCGCCGCAACCATGCTCTTCTCCAACGATGATATTGTGCCAGTTAACCGTATTCGAAAGGCTTTTTTTGAGAAGAGCTTCTCCATCCTTAGGGCACCCGTCGGCTCAGGGTTCGTTACGACGTCGATGCCTATGTTCATCATCGGGCCCGAGGACGACTCGTACGATTTTCATCTCGCGTATATGCCGTTGAGCAGTGAGTATGCTGCGGTCTTTTCAGATGACCCTCTATTTCCGCCGTTTGCGAGACTCGGTTTTTCGGGCGTCGAGTTCATGAACCGACTTCTTCTGCTTAACTGCGAGCATTGGGATGTCGCCATATCGAGGGGAAGCGGCCCGCTCGAGCACGCGGTACGCGATTGGAGTCAAGCGAACAGTGCCGAATTCATGCACGAGATGTTCACGCGCGACGGCAGGGAGCTATCCCTCGACACAGTGATCTACGACCGCTCGAAGAAGAAGGGGCAGACGATGATCGATACCATCGACCGTGGCTGCCTCGAGGGCGGCTGCCTTGATGACGAGGACCTGCGCATCATCTTCGAGCACCTTCTGGGGAGAAGACGGCAAGGACCGGGAACATTAAAGGGTCAAGCAGCGTATTGATAAAATTGACCCCGCCAGCAATAACCGCAAAGGATAGATAGGGCTTTAAGGATGGATGCAGGAAAAGCAACGATAAGCGGCGTGTTCAACGGATCGCGCCTGCTCGAAATACCTTTTTACCAAAGGGCGTACGTCTGGGGAGAAGAGCAATGGGAGCGTTTCCTCGGCGACATGGAGTTCGTCACGGCCTCGAAGCGGCCCTATTTCCTGGGCTCCATCATCCTGAAGCAGGCCTCCTCCGGCAACACCTGGTCCGAGGTCTCCGAGGTTCGCACCGTCATCGACGGCCAGCAGCGACTCACGACCATGGTCATCTTCTTCAAGGCACTCTGTGCAAAAAACGGCACCAACAATTTGTTTGAGCGAGATTTCGTCCTGGAGACCGGCCAAATCGCCCTAAGACACGGCAAGTACGACCGGCAGGATTTCGAAAAGGTCGTCAGCGCCACGGGCTGCGAACCCCTCGAGGGCTCCTCGGCCATCGTCCTTGCCTACAACTACTTCCTCAAGAATATCGACCCGGAGAAGGTCGACAGGAACACGATCAAGTCGAACGTCCAGTTCGTCTGCATCGATCTTACCGAGGGCGAGGACGAGCAGCAGATATTCGACACCATCAACTCGCTCGGGGTGCGCCTGACGACGGCGGAGCTCCTTAAGAACTACTTCTTCAACCGCGAGAACGAGCAGGCGTTCAAGGAGTGCTGGGAAGACGTCTTCGAGCCCACGGCTGAGAAGAGGGAGTATTGGGAGCAGGAGATCGTTACCGGGCGCATCAAGCGCACGCTCGTCGACCTCTTCTTCGACGCGTTCCTCCAGATTCTGGTCCAGGACAAGAGGCGTGGCGTCACGACCGAGGACAAGCTCTTCTATTCGCGTACTTCGAACCTCTTCCAGTCCTACAAGGATTTCATCGGCAGGTACTGCAACGGCGACAAGGTCGAGATTCTCGACAACATGAAGGCGTATGCCGAGGCGTTCGAGTCCACGTTCGACCCTGGCTACTGCGACGCGGACATCCCCTCCGCTTCCGGCGTCGAGCGCCTGAACGTGCTGATATTCGGCCTCAAGAACTCGACGCTCATCCCGTACGTGCTCTACGTTCGAAAGAACGCGGAGTCTTCGAGCGAGGAATCTAAGATCTACGCCCTGCTTGAGAGCTACATCGTCCGCCGAATGCTGGTTCAGGCGACCACGAAGAACTACAACAGGCTGCTCACCTCGCTGATCTTGAACGAGGGGAAGGACGCGGAGGCGCTGAGGAAGGCTCTCGAAGCCAATGACGAGGCGACGACGTACATGCCCGGCGACGCCGAGGTTCGAGCGGCATTCGAGGAATCGTGTCTGTACAACCTCCAGTCCAAGGGCGTCCTCTATCTGCTGGAAAGCGCCATTCGTCCGGGCATGAGCAGCACGGCCCTGCTCGGGTTCAACCAGTACACCCTCGAGCACATGATGCCCAAGAAGTGGCGCAACAAATGGGGAGCCCTCGACGATGAGGCTGCCACGCGAAGGGACCGGAAGCTCCTCACGCTCGGCAACCTCGCCATCATCACGCATTCGCTCAACGCCTCCATCCGCGATGCCGATTGGCCCACCAAGAAGCAGGGAAAGGGATACAAGGACGGCCTTGCCCTCTGCGCCGCCGGCCTTGCGACCATGGCCGGCGCC
>CATYUU010000095.1:0-3027 GCA_958413455.1 uncultured Collinsella sp.
GCATCGACCTGCGCCGATGCCCCCAACGTGGACACACATTTTGTCCTATAAGCCTAAATCAAAAGGGTCCCGGCCGAGAATTCGACCGGGACCCTTGGACAGAGCTATATGTTGTTGCAAGTCGTGTGTCTACGAGCTACTCCTCGACAAGCTCAAACTCATCGGGGCCGACGCCGCAGACCGGGCACACGTAGTCCTCGGGCAGCTCGGGCGTGTCGACCTCAACCTCGTAACCGCAAACGGTGCACACAAACTTATACGTCTTCTTCTCCTCAGCCATGATGTTCTCCTCTCGAACGTGACTGCTGGTGTACTTACTTATTAGTATATATTCTCAATAACATAATGCAAGTATTTTTAGAACATTTCTAGCCTTGATACGACGAGGCTTTGGGCGGCGTCTTGCCCTTTAGCACCTTGTGATAGTAGTCGTACGTCAGCGGCGTCTCGTCGCTCAGGCGCTCGGCATCCTCGACCTCGCCAATAAACAGCAGATGCGTGCCCACATCCACAGTGTCGATCAAACGGCAGCTAAACAGGGCCGCCGCGTACTCAGGCACATAGGGCATGCCCAGAGCCGTCTCGCGGGTCTCGTATTTGGCAAACTTGTCATAATCGCTGCTGGTGCGGAACCCAAAGTTACCGATGTAGAGCATGTCGGCAGTCTGATCGATCACGGTCAGCGCGAACGCTTTGGCCGATGCGATGACGCCCGAGGTGACATTGTCCTTGTTCACGGCAACCGAAATACGCGGCGGCATGGACGTCACCTGCACCGCAGTGTTGATGACGCAGCCGGCGCGCAACCCGTCTGCCGCAGCGCTCACCACGTACAGACCGCTCGGCATGGTAAAGAACGCAGTTTTGTCCATAACGATCACTCCCCTAGCTCGGGTTGGAACCTCATGAATGTATGTACCCACAAAAAAGGCGGCACCCATAACGGACGCCGCCTTTAAGACATATGTGTCAGAACAGTAAGAAAGATGAGACGCCCGCAGTTGCGGTGAAATAGGGACTGAATAGCCCCTCAAACAGGCAAAACAGTCCGTATTCCACCGCAACTTATACAGAGTGCCTAGCGGTTGCGTTCCTTAAGGGCGCGGTCGATCTCGCGTTGGACATCACGCTTGGCCATGTCCTCGCGCTTGTCGTAGAGCTTCTTGCCGCGACCTAGACCCAGCAGCAGCTTTACGCGGCCGTCGGTATTAAAGTAGAGCTCCAACGGAACCAGCGCATAACCACGGTTGCGAAGTTTGCCGTCAAGAAAGTCAATCTCCTTGCGGTGCAGCAGCAGACGACGCCGACGGTCGGGATCGCGATTCCACACGCCACCATGGCTATAAGGGTGGATATGCAGGCCGACGAGCCAGCACTCCCCGCCGCGGATCAGCGCGAAGGTATCGGTGATCTGGCAGGCGCGCTCGCGAATCGACTTGACCTCGGTGCCACTCAGTTCAATACCGCACTCAAATGTCTCATCGATAAAGTACTCGTGATGTGCCGAGCGATTCTTGGAAATGAGTTTGCGCTCGCGCTTACTGGGCATCGCCGGCCTCCTTGGCGCCGTCGGCGTTTGAGCCCGCAGCCTTGCGCTCGGCATTGAGCTCGGCGTCGCTCTCGCGCACCAGTTTGATAATCGCCGCGCAGGCCTCCTCGCCCACCAAGTCGCGAGCACGCACCGTCAGGCGCGTCGCCTCCTGCTTGTCGCCGTCACTTGCAGCATCGGTCGCGCACATAATCAGGCAGATGGCAATCTCGGCCGAAGGCGAGGTCGGCACGCCTTGCAGGGCCAGTTCACCCATCACGTGGTCGTCGCTCTCATCAGCGGCATCCGGATAGGTGGTATGGATCTTGTTGAGCAGGCGCGTCGTATGCGCATCGTTGGGCGCCAGGCGCAGCGCCAGACGCGCGCAGCCCACGGCAGCCGAAACGTTCTCGGTCTCGGGCTCCAAGAAGTACTGGCCTAGATTGGCGTAAGCGCGGGCGGCGCACTTGCCATCGCTTGCACGCTCCAGCACCGAGAACGAGAGCGATGCCCATTCCTGCTTGTCCTCGAGTGCGCGGAACAGCTCGGCCAAATCCAAGCGATAGTTGCAGTTCATGGGGTCCCAACGCACAGCCTGCATCAGGGCATTACGAGCGCTCACATAATCCTGCTGGCGAATGTAGGCAAACGCCATATCAGAGTACAGGCGGTCAAACGGCACCTCGACCTGCACGAGCTCGCGCGGATCCTTCTCCACGCGGCGATAGGCCAAGCGCTCAAACTTGCTATCGAAGCTAAAGTATTGGCGCTTCTCCTCCGTCTTGCACTCAGCGTCGATATACTCCTCGGCGAGCTCCACCAGACGCTCCAGCAGCGGCGTCGCCGTAGCCAGGTCGCCCTGCGCCAGATAGTTCTCGGCATACGTGATGTCTTGCAAGCTGATGGGCAGATCCATGGCTACTCCTCGATCTGAGCGAAACACGGCAGGCGCCGTATATACGGTCAATACACAAAACCCGGGTCTCTTACGAGGCCCGGGCGTTCAATTTTGGTAGCCCGTACCAGATTCGAACTGGTGATCTCCGCCTTGAGAGGGCGGCGTCCTAAACCGCTAGACGAACGGGCCATATGTAGCAAATGCAATGGCTGGGATGGAGGGAGTCGAACCCCCATTGACGGAACCAGAATCCGCTGTCCTGCCATTAGACGACATCCCAATGACTGCATCGCTGCGCTCGGCTGTGCCTTTGCGCAAGAAAGAAATATACGGGAAGTCTCGCCGTGACGCAAGCCCCAATTTTGACTTTTTTGAAATTCAGTCAAATTGGCCTAATTTAGTCCAACCCGTGAAGGACCTGTGAAGCCGACCGCTGTACACGAAGGGCAAAACGCCGCGAGCGGTAGCCGTCAACCGTTGGCAGATTCTACCGTGAAAACGATAGCACCAGGCAACACAATCGAAGTATCAATGATCGCGTAGATATCCCTTGATTGGCAACTTCATCCGAACACTTCCCACATTCATCCGTACATGTACG
>CATYUU010000096.1:0-3001 GCA_958413455.1 uncultured Collinsella sp.
CTACGGTTTGGGCGTCTATTGCACGGAGTCGTTCGAGCTTGCCTGCGAATGGGCCTGCCCGAAGGCAAAGGATGGGTGTGCGAACGCCTATGGCCTTGAGCTCGCGGGCTTGCGCGTGGTGGATCTGGACGCCGAGCCTTACGGTACCATCGAATGGCTCGCGGTGCTTTTCGCCAATCGACAGTTCGACGTTCCGACGAGTCTTATGGAGTCCGCTAAGTCCTACGTGGCGGCCCGATACCCGTCGGAGTTGGGCGAAGCGGACGTGGTCGTGGGCTACCGTGCTGACGACTCCTACTTTTCTTTTGCCCGGGCTTTTCTGGAGAATCGCATTAGTCTCGCACAGCTTGAGCGCGCGATGAAGCTTGGTGGGCTGGGACGTCAGGTGGTTGCGGTGAGTGAGGCAGCCTTCGGGGCGCTCAGGTTCGTAGGAGCCGAGCCCGCGTCAGCATCGCTCTGGCATGAGAAGCGCATGAGGCGAGATGAGAAGGCGCGCCAGGACTTCGATCGCATTCTGCACAAGGAGCCCTTTGACCCCAACGATGTGTACATGCTCGACTTGATGAGGGAGGGGTAGGCCATGGGGGAGTATCGATACGCCGTCGTCGAGCTGCCGCCTTCGCCTTATGCTCACGATCTGCAAGAAGTGCTGGCATTCGTTTTCGATATCGGGGTGAACTTGGCCGGGTGCACGGGCGAGCAGGTGGCCCAGGCGTTCATGGCGTCAGGTTTGGCCGAGGAGTTTGAAAAGCAGAATCCGGTGTACGTGGCGGGCAAGTCGTCCTATGACTTACTGCGCATCATGGTGCCTCTGCTCCCGTGCGATGAAGTGCCCGCGCCGTGTCTTCGCTATGACCGGACGCCGGATTTCTGGGTCGGGTGGGTGCTTGCGCATTACCAGATGGTCACGGGTTGCTCCTACCGGTCCATCTTCGCGACTGCCACCTATGACGAGATTCGCTCCATGTATTGGCCGCTGCACGAGGCACCTGAAAGCAAGTTTGTCGACATCTTCGACGAGATGCGCACCGAGCGCGCGAAGGCCACCAACTTGCGAACTCTGCGCGAGGCGGCAGGTCTTTCTCAATCGCAACTAGCAAAGGCATCGGGGGTGGGCGTCCGCTCCATCCAGCTATACGAGCAGCGACAGAAGGACATCAACAAGGCCCAGGGCATAGCCCTCTATCGCCTGTCCCGTGCCTTGCGTTGCACCATGGAGCAGCTGCTGGAGCGATAGAAGGGGCACGCGCCCTGCAGTTTATCTCGATTCTGAACGCACTGCGTTCAGAATCGTGCCTGCTTTTATCGCCCTTCGGGTTCGAAGCTTTCTACGAGGGCGATGAGTTCTTGACGCTTGTGGATGTCCAGCTTGACGTAGATGCGCTTGGAATGGGTGCGCACCGTGTTCTCGGAGACGAACAGCAGCTCGGCGATGTGGGCCACAGTGTTGCCGCGGGCGATGAGCTCGGCCACCTCCGCCTCGCGGGCCGATAGGCCGTAGAACTCGCGCACTGCCGCCATCTGCTTCGAGAAACGGTCGCGAAAGGCAGCGCCATCTCGGGTAGCTGCAGTGCTACCGGACGATGCGCTATGAGGCGCTCCCTGCGCGCGATCTCTGCTTTCGGCTTGCGTGCCGACGGTGTCGGCAGCGCAGAGGAGGGGATCCGCGATTGCGGCATCCTTTCCTTCGACACCTTCTTCAGAAACAGATGCTGATGCTTCCGAGGCGGCGGATGGTGCGTCGGTCATGGCGGCTGCGCTATCGGTACGGGCGATCACGCGGCTTGCAGACCCTTTCTTCCCGCCGCGCTGGAGGGCCAATAGCTCGATCTCGTTGATGTCGGTGCCGGCCAGCACGCGGCGGAAGCCTCCCTGGCCGATGAAGTACATGATGCCGAGAAGGTACAGCGCCGCAATCGTCACCAGGGTATCTGGTTCGGCCAACCCACCACCTCCGCCAAGTTCGAGCGTCGTGAGCTTGCGGACGAGTACCTGCGCGACCACCTGCTCACCTGGGCGCCGCACTATCTGGAAGCCTTGGAGGCGGCGGCCGGCCATCTCTTCTACCAGGGCCTCGCCGCCATGATCTTCCTCGCGCAGGCGCGCGTTTTCTCGAGTCGTCGCGGGGCGCGTATCCTGCTCGCCCTCGCGACGACGGCGTGCGCGGCCAACGTAGCGGTGTACGCCGTTCTCGGCTTCCAGCTGCAGGGCATCGAAAACGAGCTCGTCTCCGCCCTTGCCCTCGCCTGGTGCACCGCGATCAAGTGCGAGCGTCGCCAATCCCCAGCACTCCTTGCCGTCGCCAGCATCCTCGCTTTCGTCGCGATCTTCCTCATGCGCTTCACCTTCTACATGAGCCACCTCACCGTGGGCCTCGGCGTCTAAAACTGTCAAAAATTTTTACAGTTTACGGAAAAATTTTGACAGATTGCCGCGAGAGAAGGCGATCTCAAAAACTAGCCTCAAATAAACGGTTTTGAAATAAACATCGTCGATTCGGGGTTACTTTTCGTCGTGCTGCGAGCGATTTCGCCTCGTTCTAGCCGCAAATTGACGCTTGTTATTTCACAACCGTCAATTTGCGGCTACAAAATCGAGGACGCAAAGCTGCAAAATGCGAGCCTAAGCCTCTAACAGCACTTTCCCGTCGAGGTTCTCTATCCAGGTGTGCAGGATGCGGCCGTCTTCCACGTCCATTTTCGCGATGGTGCGGCCGAAATCGCTGCGGGGGCGGTACACGGCGCCGGGGCACAAATAGATGCTCGCGGGCCGCGCCGCGGGGCCGACCACGAGTTCGGGTACGTGGGTATGCCCGTGCACGATGACGTCGGGCAGCGGGTCTCCGGGTGCGAGTGCCGCCGAGCCGGCGAAGCTCACGCGCACGTCGCCCGGCTTGTGGCCCACGAGGAAGCGCACGCCGCCCAAAACTGGATGTGCGAAATGTCCTACCTCGCTGCCGTACTCGTCGCGCCCGCATTGTAGGGCCTGCAACAATAGGGCA
>CATYUU010000097.1:0-2974 GCA_958413455.1 uncultured Collinsella sp.
GGCGAGGCCGCCTTCATCACAATCATGTGAGTGCTTTAGCAATGCAGTCGGCGAAGGCTTTCGGGTCGTCGACGCTCAGGCCGAGGGCGAGGGTCTGTTCATATATCCGCCAGCGTTGTGGTACGAAAAGGCCCTTTCGCCGGGGAACGTGTAGGGTTTTGCCGCCAGCGAAGTAACGTGCGACGCCTAAGCAGAGTGAGACCTATTCGCATGATGTCTTGTGGCCGAGTTCGCTGAGTGCTTGCAGGGTGAGGTTCACGTTTTCGGCGTGCCAGTTCTTGAAGCCACCGGCATATTGGGTGGCGTATATGCCGGACAGGCGAATGTCGCTCAGCTCCTTTTGCTGGGTGGTGAGGCGTACGGCACCGCCACGTGTCTCGATGTCGATGATCACGTTGAGCAGGTCATCGACGAGTTTCACGGATTCGATGTCCTCATAGGGAACCACGAGCGTGACATCCCGTTCCAGCGTCGCCCAAAGGGGGCTGAACGGAAGCAGGATGAGCTCGTTCTCGCACATCTGAAGGACGGCCACATCGCACGTCTCGAAGAAGCGGACGATCTTCTCGCTCAGATCCCCTGCCGCGCCCTTGACGATGATGCACCGATCCTCCAGTGGCGTGAAGCCGGCATCCACCGCATATTCCCAAACCTTCTCTTCGCGGGCCATACTTACTGCTCCTTTCGTTGTCAGGGTTGCGTCTACTCGTTTTTCCCGACAGGGGTAACAATGGGGTTGCCGCATGAATCGACGAGGATGGTCATGCCGGTGCAGTTGACGCCGGAAGAGGCGAGAAAGCCTGCCAGAAGGTAATTCACTCCCGTCTCGCGGTCGACAAGGACGTAGGTGCGGTTAGCGAGGCCGTCCTGCTGCGCGTGAGTCTGAATGAAGCGCTTGCCGTTTTCCTTCATGGGCGTATTCCTTTCACTCGGGTTTGCGTTGGCGGGCATTATTCTGCCGATTCGTCCCTGTATCCGCAAATGGGTCGCTCTGGCAAAACACCTGCTCAAAGGGCCTGTAAAAGACTTTTGACAGGTGCGTCTGCATCATTTTGCAAGGCTTGTGGGGTATCATTTTGGTGCGCACAAGCGGCGTGGCGCGCCCACGCGCAATCGAAAGGAAGGGATCGATGGAACTGGCTCGGCAGCTGAAGGCTAAGCGGGAGGAACGGGGGCTTTCCCAGGACGAGGTCTCGAAGGCGATCTTCGTGTCGCGCCAGACCATCTCGAATTGGGAGAATGACAAGACCTATCCGGACGTGCAGAGCCTCCTGCTTCTCAGCCAGCTGTTCGAGATCTCCATCGACGAGCTCGTAAGGGGAGACGTGGTCGCCATGCAGCAGGCCATCGCGGAGGACGCGCGCAGGATGAAGCTGCTGTCAATCGGGATGCTGGCCTTCTCGGGGCTGGCCTTCCTCTTTCTGCTTGTCTTCTCGCTTGCATGGCCGGAGCCATCGGGGTTCGCGCGCATGAGCAAGGGGAATCTCGCGGGTGCGGCAACGTTTATCGTGCTCTATGCCATCGGGTTCGCCATGGCCATCGCGGTGGACCGCCTGAAGAAGAAGCACGACGTCGTCACCTATCGGGAAATCGACCGGTTCCTCAAGAGCGGAGTCGTTGGCGAGCCCGATGCGGAAGGTCTCGCCCGCAAGCACCCAGCGCTCGGCGTCGTGGTGAAACTTTTTGCCGGCGTCGCAATCGGCCTGCTACTCGCGGGCCTTTTGCTCACCCTGGAAGGGTAGGCCGCCAATTACACTGATGTATCGGCATAGATTCAGTGTGATTGCTTAATTCTGCAGATGCCGCTTTGCGCTACCTAATCAAGGGCTTCTGCAACCTTGGGCGGAAGCGAATCTTCTGAGATTTCCGACCACCTGACGACCCCGCGAATCGGTTGAAGATCCAGCTTCAAGAAGGCGTTCTGGTGCAGTTCCCGAGAGGCGCCGAATTCAATCTCGGTCTTATCACCCGCCGCGTTGACCGCCTCAAGCTTATATAGGTACGGCTCGCTCGATCCGAGGTTGATGACCCCGCCGCTCGACTCGTTCTCGGAAATATGGGCATTGTCGATCTTTACGTAATAGTCGCCAGCTAAGAATAGATTCGTCATTGAAGCAGCAAGAATAAGGGCTGCCGCCAAACCGCACGTGGCAACTGCAGTGATCGCCATCGTTTTTCCCTTGCCCATGGGTCGCTCCTTTCTGATCTATGGGATGATGATGCCACCTCGACGCTGCAGTCGCCATCGATTCGCCTTACGGCTCTCTAACATCTTCGAAAGATACGGCGATGCGTCTCCTGCGACAATCAGCAAATCCGCTCCGTCGACGTCCTCGCTAAACTTCAAGTGCCGGTGATGCATTCGCCACAGTAAACCCGCCGGCCTCTCGTGGGGATCTGCTGGTGGGTCTTCTTTTGCCTAGAAGATTATGAGACCCTCGGGATGCAAGAAGCGCTCCCTGGCAGGTGCCGAGGAGCGCTTCGGGTTTTGCTGGTCTAATCGTGCGCTGGCGCGGAGTTTTACTCCCACTCGACCGTGCCCACGGGTTTGGGCGTGAGGTCGTAGCAGACGCGGCAGATGCCGGGGACTTCGTGGGTGATGCGGTCGGTCATGCGCTTCAAGAGCGCGCAATCCAGCTCGGGTACCTCGGCGGTCATGACGTCCACGGTGTTGATAGCGCGGATGATGGCCGGCCACTCGTAGGCGCGCACTCCGTCGCGCACGCCGGTGGCGCGCATGTCGGGCACCACGGCGAAGTACTGCCAGGCGCCCACGTTCGCCGCTTCCATTTCCTCGCGGACGATGGCGTCGGCCTCGCGCAGGGCTTCCAGGCGATCGCGGGTGATGGCGCCCAGGCAGCGCACGCCCAAGCCCGGGCCCGGGAAGGGCTGGCGCTCGACCATGTTCTCGGGCAGTCCCAGCTCGCGGCCGACGACGCGCACCTCGTCCTTGTACAGCAGCTTCACGGGCTCC
>CATYUU010000098.1:0-2831 GCA_958413455.1 uncultured Collinsella sp.
GATGATGATGGACGCGCCACTAAGGTCGTTGCGCGAAAGAGCGGGCCTGCTTGCCAAAGGGTTCGACGCCATCATGCTGATACTCATGCGGAAGGCCAAGCATGTTCTCGTTACCAGGTCGAGGGCGCTCGCTTCCTTTACGAGCGAGGCGAAAGGCGTGTAGTCGTAATCGAGCACGATGTCGGCCGTGCCATTGACGATGGGCTGGAAGATGGGATCCCGGTAATCGTGCTCGACGAAAGCAAAGGGCACGGATAGGCGCTCTTTGAGCTTGGCTGCGAACGAGGGCGTTGGATATTGAACAGCGATGCGAAGAGTGGCGTCGGGATCGCCCATCTCTCGGCACCGTGCCAGCGTCTCGTCGAGTCCGTCCAGCAGCGTTCGGGCGCCGTCGAGGAAAACGGCCCCTTTGTCGGTGAGTCGGTTGCCCGCTTTCCGATCGATGAGCGAAAAGCCCACGTCGCTTTCGAGCGCAGCAATATGGGTGCTTAGCGTTGATTGGGCGATGAACAACTCTTTGGCGGCTTCGGTGAAGCTTAAGTGGCGAGAGAAGACGACGAACTCTCGCAAGTACTCGGTTCTCATAGCGGACCTCCTCCCTTGCTTTTTGCATTATCGCATGTTGCGCAAAGCAGGAGCACGACGTCCGAGACGACGATATCGGATTTCACGAACAGCCATCATGAAACGTGATAGAGAATCGCGCATTTGCATTTAGCTATCGGCCTGGCGCCAGCGCACTATGGGGTCGTGCCGAAGGGCAACTAATGTAAGGAAAGGGGAAACATGAATTTGAACGAAGGTCTCAATCGCCGTAGCTTTCTGAAGGGCGCGGCCCTCATGGGTGGTGCCGCCGCTTTTGCCGGCATGGTTGGCTGCGCGCCCCAAACGTCCGCTTCTCAGGAACTGAGCTCCACGAGCGATTCGGCGTGGGACAAAGAAGTGGACGTTGTGATCGCCGGCGCCGGCGGCGGTGGCCTGGCTGCGGCCGTTGAGGCCTCTGCGGCGGGCAAGGAAGTTGTCGTGTGCGAAGTGATGAGCAGCGCCACCATGTCCAATTCAGCCCTGTGCGCCGGTATGATTCAGGGTGCTTGCACGAAGCTGCAGAAAGAGGCCGGCATCGATGATTCGGTCGAGGAGTTCGACAAGTATCTGACGGCCGTGGCCGAGGGCTTCGAGAACCCCGAGCTGCGCCGCCTGTATGCCGAGAAATCCGGCGAGACTATCGACTGGTTGGCCGAGCAGGGTGCGGCCCTTTCCACCGATCGCCTGTCGACCCAGGGAACCATGGTCGACTACTACACTGACGTGACGCCGGCTGTGGCGCGTATGCATCAGAACGCCGACGGCATCGGCGCCGGCTTCACCGAGCCGCTGCGCAAGAAGGCCGAGGAGCAGGGTGCGGAATTCATGTTCGATACCCAGGTCACGCGTTTGCTGACCAACGCTGACGGCGAGGTGGAGGGCGTTATCGTCGCAGATGGCGGCAAGGAGCAGCGCATCAAGGCGCGTCTGGGCGTCATCCTGAACACGGGCGGTTTCTCCCGCAACGCCGACATGGTGCGTAGCTTCATGTCGCCGGCCATGCCGGGCATGTTTAACGACCGCCCCGTCATGGGCTCCTATGGCTCGCCGTGGCAGCAGGGCGACGGCATTATGATGGCCTGCGCGCTCGGTGCCAAGCTGGTGAATCCTTGGTGCGCCTACAATGTGGCCCCTGGTCTGGAGCGCAAGGTTGAGGATAATTCCGCAGGCTACATTTCCATGCCGGGTATATTTGTTTCTACTGACGGCCAGCGCCACGTTCTGGAGAGCGGTCGTCCCACCGAGAACGTGGGGGGCGAGGTTTGGAAGCAGCCGAACGGTTATGTGTGGAACATCTGGGATCAGGGTCTCGCGGACGCGACGGCTGATTTCGGCGGCCCTGTCATGTACTGCAGCGATGGATTCGAGGAAGAGCTTTCCGGCGGCTATATCGTCAAGGCCGACACTGTGGAAGAGTTAGCGGCGGCTCTTGATTTGGATGCGGACACGCTTAAGAAGACTATCGACGACTTCAATGAAGGTGCGGCCGCCGGTGCCGATGCCTTGGGTCGCCAGGGCGCAATGCCCCTGATGCAGCCGCCTTTCTTCGCAGGTCGCGTCATCGCCGTTTCGCCCGATACAGCTGGCGGTGTTGACGTGAACACTAACACCCAGGTGCTCAACGTGTTCGGCGAGGTTATCCCGCGCTTGTACGCGGTGGGCAACATGGTCGGTGGCTTCAAGGGCAAGGTGAACGCCGGCTGCGGCCAGGCGCTCGGCTGGACCTACACCTCCGGTCGCATCGCCGGCCAGCACGTAGTCACGCTGGAACCGCTTGCATAACTACTTCGATGCCGCCCACCAAGTTCCCCCTCCCGCTTGGTGGCGCGGCGCAATGCGAATGGGGCTGGAGATGGCATTCGCTAGCCCCATCATATCGATAGTACGAATTGACCAAGTTCGAACAAGAGTTTTTAGGGAGCAGGAGCATGGGAAGCTTGGGACAAAGGTTCCAGCAAATAACTACGAAAGGGGTTAACAAAATGGATCGTCGCAATTTCTTGGCAGGGGCTGCAGTTGCCGCAGGAGCAGCAGCATTGACTGGAATGACGGGCTGTGCCACGAACAATGATCTTCCGTCTACCGGTGACGTGGATTTGAAGGCATTGGCAAAGGAGATTGACCGCTTGGCGTCCATCGAAGAAATTCGAGCTCAGCTTTTCAACTATATTCAAGCTGTCGATCGCATCGACTACGAGCTGGGTTACAGCGTCTTCGCTGAAGACAGCTTGCTTGACTACGGTTCG
>CATYUU010000099.1:0-2755 GCA_958413455.1 uncultured Collinsella sp.
GGCGATGGTGCCGTAGTCAGCAGCCGGCAGGTTGCGGCCGGCCACCAAGAGGAAGCCCAAAGCGATAGGACCGCAGATGATCCACAGCAGCACCGCACCGATCCAGTTGAAAGTGGTGAAGTGCACGGCCAGCGCCCAGTTCTCCATGCCGGGCTGAGAGCCCAGGGAGTTCAGGATGATGGTGATGAGGCCGGCGCCCAGCACGGCGAAGATGAAGTTCCACACGCCGCGGGCCGTGGTGTCGGCGTCCTTGCGGTAGCCGTTGAAGAACATCGACAGGCCGTAGAACAGGCCAGACAGAAGGCCGAAGGCGTCGCCCACGCCCTTCTGCGGGAACTCGGGCGTCGAGGTCTCGAGGCTGAAATCAAGGCCAAAGACCTGACCGCCCACGCCGAAGCCGAGCAGACCCTCGCCGAACAACATGCCGATGAACACGACGAGCAGGCAGATCCACTGCAGGCCGCTCATGGGCTCCTTGCGGAAGATACGGGCCGCCAGCACGCAGATCACGGGGCCGGTGTAGATGAACAGTACGGCATTGGCAACGGTCGTGAGCAGCGTCGAGGTCACGTAGCATGCCAAGGACATACCAATCATCAAACCGCCGAGAGCGATGGCGGGAGTGAGCTTGAGCTCCTTGAAGGTCTTCACCTTGTGGGTGGCGACCATCAGGATGACGAAGAACAGCACGCCCATGCCCATGCGGCCGCAGGCCATGAGAGCGCCAATGGAGTCGCCGGCGTTCAGGCCCATGGTGCCATCGAACATATCCGTTCGCGTGGCCCAGCGGCTGAACAGGGGCACGAGGCCCATGCCGGTTGCAGAGATGAGCATGGCAATGGTACCCCACCCAGTCTTCATCTGATAGCCCTCGGTGGCGTTGGTGTTTTCCTGTGCCATAATCCCTCCTTTTTCTTTCCTCTGAGGTGAGATAGGTTGAATGGAACGTCCCCTCGCCCTTAAGAGAGGCGCCCCGGACACGGAACATGCCCTTAGTTCCGTGAAACAAAGAAAGGGAACAGGCCGCGCCTTTGCGTTGAAACCTGTTCCCCTTTCTTTTCTAACTTGTGCTTCTCAGGCAGCTGCCCTTAGCTGCTGATCGGCGATTCTAGCTCTCAGGCTGCTTTTCGAGCCCAGGAGCCCACGATAAGCGTCGTGCTTACTTCCACCTCTCGGGGCGCACGAGGGTGGGATCCTCGACGCGGTTCGGGAAGTAGTCGAGGCACTCGCCCTCGCGGTAGACGTCGGCGGTGGAGCAGTGCAGGCCGCCGCCGAACGGGTAGGCGTCGCGCAGGTCGCAGGGGATGACGTTCATGCCCAGCTTGTCCATCTGCTCCTGCTGATGCACCTCGGAGGCCTCCACGATGACGGTCTTCGGGTCGAGGACCAGGCAGTTCATGGACAGCCACACGGAGGAGTAGCACAGCGCCGGCGGCTCGGTGTGCGCGGGCTGGGCGGCCTCGACGATCTGCCAGTCGTTGGCCTCGAAGATGGCGCGCTGCGGCTCGGGCAGCGGGCGGTGCGGGTTGTTGATGATCAGGCCCGGGCGCAGCGGCACGAAGGTCGCGTCGATGTGGATCGGGTAGGGGTCGCCGGGGAAGTTCACGGCGTGCACGCGGTACTCGGGGTAGTAGCGCTGGAACCAGTCCATGGCGGCGCGGTTGGTGGTCAGGCCGTGCTGGATGAACAGGTCCTTGCCCATGCGCATCACGTCGGCGGCGTCCCACATCGGCTCGACCTCGGTGGTCACGAAGTCCTTGTTGGCGGTGCGCACCAGGCGCTCCTCAAGGGTGATCTTCTCGTCGTAGTAGTTGTGCTTGTAGGAGCGGTCGGTCAGGCGGGGACGGGGAGCCTGGGTCCACTTGAAGTCGGGATCCTGCTCGAAGTACTCCTCCATGAGCGGCCAGTAGGCGAGATACTCATAGTAGCGGCAGCGGAAGGAGTTGGCGGCGGCCATGATCTCGTTGCCGATGGTCAGCAGGATGTCGCGCGGAGGCATGCAGGTCATCATGGAGTCGTTGCGGAAGTCCGGCGTGCCGATGGCCTGGTTCCACTGCAGCGGGGTCGGGCGGTCGACGACGACGCCGCGGTCCTCGAGGATCTTCACGAGGTTCTCGAGGCACTCGTTGCCGCGAGCCACGGTGTCGGAGGGACGCAGGCCCCACATGCCGCGCATCTCGGAGTCAACCGGCACCTTCTCAGAGGTGGCGGGCTCCTCCGGCGGGATGACGGAGTTGTCGCAGCGGCCGACGATGACGCGCTTCAGCGGATCCCAGTCGTTCCAAGAGCTGACGATTTTAGCCATGGTTCATTCCTTTCTTGAGCACGCCCTAACCGTGCTCGCGACGATGAGGAATAATTACTATCGACAAAACCGATGAGCTGATCGGTCGGCTTTATCGATGGGTTCAATATAGCACCATTTTTGTTCACCTGCAACAAAAAATTTCCCAGTTGAGCAACTATTTTTTTGTTGACCTGTTGTGCATACGAACAGAATAGGAAGAGCGCGTTCTCCACCTTCGCGGAGAACGCGCTCTTTTAATGCATTAAGTTAATGTCAAAGGGCGCCTATCGCACTCCCCCTGACAGGTTGCGCATCGGTGCCTAGTCGGCGACGATGACGGTGCCCGTCTCGCCGCGCAGGCCGGCGGCCGCGCACTCGAGCGAGGTGATGAGCGCGCGGCCCTCCGGGTAGGCCTCGACGTACTCGATGCAGGCCTCCACCTTCGGGAGCATGGAGCCGGGGGCGAAC
>CATYUU010000100.1:0-2748 GCA_958413455.1 uncultured Collinsella sp.
AACTGGCATCTACTTCGCGAAAACGAAAAAAGGGACTATGGTGGTGAGGAATTTGATCGTAATGGAGTTTCATTCGCTAAGTCATTTCGCAAGTGCGCACAGGTTTCCTTTGGTCAGGAATATCCGGCCCGAGCGAGGGGAGGGGAGTCGCTCGGGCCGGATGGGAGGGAGATGGGGATTGTCTCTTAAGGGTGCTTAGGCCTGCACGAGTTCGTGGGCCTGGTTGGCTGCCGAGCGACCGCCGTTGATGCATTCAGCGCTGGCGCTGCCGGGCACATCGATGGGATAGACGTCGCGGTAGAGCATGATGCCGTCGAGGCCGATGACCCAGACGTTATCGAGCACGCCGCCATCGGTCAGCACGGGCTGGAACTTGCGATTCGTCTTCACGCCGCCGAGCGGGCCCTCGATGGCCTCGTGGATTTTCGCGATGTAGAAGGGGCCCTGTTGGATGGCGATGAGGTACTGGGCGTCCTTGCCGTAGAGGTCGTCCTTGCCGGCGGCGCACTTCGCGTTGTACTCGTCGACGGCCGCCTGCAGCGCAGCGGCATCTAACCCTGCCGCTTCAGCCGCCTCGGCAAGTGTGTCGGCCCGCCAGACGTCGTCGCCGGCGGCGATGATGGCCTCCATCTGCTCGGCGAGGTCCACCTTCCACTCCGCGGCGGCATCGGCATTGTCGGCCAGCTGCTTCTCGTAAATAGCCTGATCGAAAATGCTGTAGGCCACGCCATTCTGGCCGTGGACGGCTGCCGACTGGGTGATGGCGTTGCCGACACGGAAAACGTAGCCTTCGTCGACGAACCTCTCGCAGTCCTGGTTAACCCAAAGCATGGGGCCGCCGAAAGCGAAAGCTCCCCAATAGGCGCCGAACTTCTCCACCTGATGGCTGATGCGGTTGTATTTCAAGTAGCATACGCCGTTGAACTCCTCGGCGCCGGCGGCGATAGTCATGTTGATGCCGTCGCCGAAGTGGCCCGGCGTGCCGATGCGCTCGAGGGTGGTCAGATCGAAGCCCCATTTGGTCATGCGGCGGTCGTCGTCGGCGAAGCCGCCCGTGGCCACGATGACGGCTTTGGCCTGGTACTGCACCAAGTCGCCGAAGGCGTCGATGGCGTACACGCCGTTGATGGCGCCGTTCTCGTCATAGCTGAATTCCAGGGCGCGGTTGTTGAGACGGATGTCCGCCGCCGCATCGCGCAGCTTCTGCTGCATGGGCATCACGTAGCCCACGTAGGCCGCGCCGTCCTTCCACCAGTGGAAGGTGTCAACAGAGCCGACGCTGACGCCGAAGGGGTAGTTGTCGATGGTGCCTTCCAGCTCACAACCGCATTGATCGACGAGCCATTCGATGTTTGCCGCTGAGTTGTCGCAAAGATCCTTGTACAGCAGGCCATCGGCCACCCATTGAGTTTTTCCGAGCTCCTCCTGCATGATGATGGAGCGATCGACTTGGATGTTCTGCTCTTTCTGGAAACGGGAGTCCACGGCGAAGGTGCCCTCAACGCCTTGGCCGTTACCGCCGAGCGTGGCTTGGGCCTCAAGAAGAATGAAATCGTCACCGTTCTCGGCGGCCTGCACGGCGGCAGCAAGTCCGGAAAGACCGCCGCCTACAATGACGATGTTGGTCTCGATGACCTCGACGACCTCATCGGGGTTCACCTCGATGCCCGAGCTGTTGATGGGCTCCGACGAGCGGTTGCCGGTAGTGGCCAAATCGGTCGATGCGGAGCCCTTGGTCTGCGGAGCGCAGCCGGCAAGACCGGCCGCGGCGGCGCTGGCGGCGCCGAGGGTGCCCAAGGCGAGAAAGCTTCTACGAGACAGGTTTTCCATAGTGTTCTCCTCTATATGTTTCGGGATACTGTGTGACTGTTATGCCGAGAAGCCCTTGGAGGCATCGTAGGTAATCGTCTTGCCGTTGACGGTCATGGTGGCGCTCTTTATGGCGTAGCGGTAGTTCGTCTGAGTGCTGTCCTCGCGTGCTGTGGCAGCCTCGACAGCGGTGATGTCGGTGACGATCTCGGCATTCTGCACATCGAGGTCGGCAACCTTTTTGTATTGGAGAAGCTCGCTCCAAAATTCCGCGAAGGCGGGATCGTTCTGGGAGATGGTAGCGGGGCTGTCGGCATCGGTGAGGCCCAGGTCCATCATGGTGAACAAGTCGCCGGCGGCCATGATCACCTGCTTGGCATTGGTTCGATCCTCTGCGGGAATGTCGCTTTTCGATGTGTCTCCTTGGCTAGCGCAGCCGCAAAGGGCAAGTGCCATGACGGCGGCGATCGCCAGGGCGATCGCGGTTACCTTCGTTGCTCCCTTTTTCATTGTCCGCTCCCTCTGTTCCATAGGTTCCTCCTTTGGGTCTGTGGCCGCTTCTTTTTCGTGCCTTCGTACGGCCTGTAAGCATATTGGCCTGTGCTGACGAGAGAGGCGACCTCCCAAAATAGTGAATTGGCCGCCGTTCGGAAAATGTCACCCGAAAAGGATTACGAGGAAAAAGGCCAGTTGGGAGCATTGAATCGCCAAGATGCGTTGGATGACTATGTTAGAATTCGCCTTGGTATGCCGCAGTCTGATCACTTGAGCATTCGCGGTCGTTTCCGAAGGGGAATCATGGGGCAGTCGAAGAAAAAGCTAAGGCGCATCAAAGCGTTAACGGGTTCGGCGTCGTGGCCGAGCATTGTCGGCGCTGCATTTTTCTGGATATGGATGGATCGCGCGATGTTCGGCGACACGCTGTTGCCGGATGCGGCA
>CATYUU010000101.1:0-2646 GCA_958413455.1 uncultured Collinsella sp.
CGGGAAGGCCAGTGGCGGTAGGGGCTTTTTCGGAATGCGCACCCGGCGCCCCAAGGTGATGTGAGGGCGGAAAGGCTTCGGGTCGAAGGGAACGTCGCGGGCGGTGAGTTCTTCGCGAACGCGTTCGGCCAGGGCCTGAAGGGCCGGGTCGGATGCGATGCCGAGCCAAAGGGTCGCGTCGGTCGGACGCCCGAACTTTCCCAGGCCGTCGGGCGCAAGCGAAACAGGAGCCGAGCCAGCGCAAGCCACATCGAGGGCGTCCATGGCCCGACTTGCTTCGGCATCATCGATGTCGCCGAGGAAGGCCAGCGTCAGATGGTAGGTGCTGCGGTCGAGAAAACGTCCCTCCAAAGACGCGCTTAGTCGGCGCGCTGCAGCCGCCGTGTCATCCGCGAAGTCGGCGGGTAGTTCCAGGGCGATGAATGCGCGCATGGCGATCCTCCGTTTCTCGATGCTGGTGCGCTGGTGTGGCGGTGTGGCAGGATGACGGGCGAGCTGCTCCGCTTCGCTCCCCCTCTCGTCCCGTACTTTCTAAGCGCTCGGCGTCTCGGTCATGAACAGGATACCGAGGGTGCCCGGTCCGCAGTGACTCGAAATGGTGCAGCTGGCCGTGGTGGTGTAGATGGTACGGAACCCGCGCTCTTCCAACAGCTTCCGCACGGCGGCGGCAACCTCGTCGCTCACGCCGGAATGAGTGATGAAGATCTCGTCCTTCACGATGTCGGTGTAGCGCGCCAGCGTGTCGCTCACGTAGCGCTCAAGCACCTTTTCCTGCTTGCCGCGGTAGAGCTTGCCCACCTTCATGGCCCCGCTCTGGTTGTCCACGAGGATGCCCGGCCGGCAGCTGAGCTTGCCGCCCAGGTAGGCCACCAGCGTGGGGCAACGACCGCCGGCGGCAAGGAACTCCATGGTGTCCAGTACAAACGACGCATGGGATCGGTTGTGCAGCTCGGAGGCCTCGCGGGCGATGTCGGCGGCGCTCATGCCCGCATCGCGCATGCGGCACGCCGCGAGCACCTGTAGGCCGATGCCGGTCGAGAGACTCTTGCCGTCGATGACGTAGACGCCCTCCATGTCGGCCGCCGCTGCGCTTGCGTTTTCGTAGGCGGAGGAAAGAGCGCTGCCCAGGTTGAAGTGGACGACCTTCGAGCCGTCGGCTGTCAGCTCGGCGAAGTGCTGCCGATAGGCCTCCGGCGAGCAGGCGCCCGTTTGGGGCAGCGACTTGTCCTCGTAGAAGCCGTCGAAGAGCACCTGGGGCGTGATGTCGATGTTGTCCAAGTGGTCGCGCCCGCGGAATTCGATGTGAAACGGAAAGCTGCGAACCTGGTAGTGCTCCCGCTGTTCCGGCGAGAGGTCGCACGTGCTGTCCGCGCTGATGATGACGTTAGGCATGGTCACTTCCTTCAAAGGAGGTTGAAAAGTTGAAATGCATTGTATCGCTATTGTGGACAGTGGATGTCCTAAACGCGTCTCTGGCTTTTCTTGTAAGCGAGGCGAGCCTATGCAGGCGTTATTGCGCTCGTGCTACAATGGCTGAACTGTTTTGCGCGAATTGAAGGAGGTCGTTTCATGGTGGAGATCGCTGATCTGCGCGATTGCGCTCCGAGCGGCCTTTTCTATGGAGGGCGCGCGGGACAGAAAGAGGGCATTCTCATCGAAGGGGAGCCCTGGATTGCCAAGTATCCGCGCACGACGCGGGATTTGATGGGCAAGCATCTGCCGTCGTATACCTCGAGCCCTGTGCCCGAATATCTTGGTTCGCATATCTACGAGCTTTTGGGCATCCCCGTGCACGAGACGATGCTGGGGTACCGCGCCGGGAAGATTGTCTGCGCCTGTCGCGATTTCACCTTCCCGAACGCACGGCTCTTCGAGTTCAGGGAGATCAAGAACGCGCTTTCCGATGACGATGCCGGGTTCAGTTCCGCTCCGTCCGATGGCGAGGTCATCCTGCTCGGCGACGTGCTGGCCGCTATCGAAACGTCCGATTTACTGCGCAGGGTGCCGGGCGTACGTGAGCGGTTTTGGGACATGTTCGTGGCGGACGCCTTCATCAAGAACCCCGATCGCAACAACGGGAATTGGGGCGTTCTCATGACGGCGCCGATGACCTACGAGCTGGCGCCGGTCTACGACATGGGCAGTTCTCTCTTCAGCAAGCGCAGTCCGAGTGTGGCGGCGCATCGCCTGGGCGACGAAGAGGCCGAGCGCGAGGACGCCTTCGGAACGAACGTCTCGTGCTATCGGCTGCCGGATGGCGAAGGCGGCAGCGTCGCGATCCACCCCTTCGAGTACATGGCGAAGACGTCGAACCCCGATCTGACCGCCGCCATCAAGCGCTTTGCAGCCGCGGTGGACATGAGCGCCATCGACGCGCTCATCGACAGCGTGCCCGAGGAGGCTTACGGCATCGTGCTTCTATCGGATTCAATGCGCGCGGAGCACAAGCGGCTGCTGAGAAAACGTCTCGAAGAGGGTATTCTTCCGCTTCTGTGAATAAAGCGGCATGTCAGTGTGGTATACGTGGCTACTGCCTCTCGAAATAGTCGCGGTCGGTTAGGTAGTAGGTGCGGATATAGCCGGCGGGGGATACGACGACGAACTCGCCGGTGGATTCTAGAAAGTAGAGGTCGTCGCCGTCCTCGG
>CATYUU010000102.1:0-2639 GCA_958413455.1 uncultured Collinsella sp.
CCCGGAGGTGGCCATGTTCCACCTGAACCTCTCCTGCAACCACTGCGAGAGCCCGGCCTGCGTGGCGAATTGCCCCACGGGCGCCATGTACAAGGACGACGACGGTACGGTGCAGCACGACGACGAGGCCTGCATCGGTTGCCAGACCTGCGTGAACTCGTGTCCCTATGGTGCGCCGCAGTTCATCGAGGAGGACAAGATCGTCCAGAAGTGCGACACCTGCCGGGCGCTGCGCGAGGCGGGCCATGAGCCGGTGTGCGTGGAGGCGTGCCCCATGCGCGCCATCGAGTTCAGCGAAATGGACGATTTGCGCGCCACCCATCCCGACGCGGTGAGCGAGCTGCCCTGCACCGAACCGGCCGCCACGACGACCCCGAACATCCTCATCGGCGCCAGCCGCGGGGCCCTGCTCGAGGACTTCAACCCGGTCGTTCTGTAAACGCGAATGCTGCTGGGGCGGTCGGTGCGGCCGCCCCTTTTGCTAGAGGAGGGAACCATCATGACCGATGTCGTCAACATGCGTCGCGAGTCCATCGACCTGAAGGCGCTGCTTCTGTCTCGCACGTATTTGTACACGCTGTTCCACAAGCTGTTCGGCGGTACGCCGGATGCGGCTGTGGTGGCATGCGTGCTGTCGGAGACCACCCGCGATGTGGTGGAGGAATACGCCGGCGATGATCCTTCCATGAAGGGGCTCGGGCGCTTTTTGGAAAACCTCGGAGAATGCGTCGATGGCGCGGTGCTGACCGAGCAGGCCCGCGACGAGTACACGCGCCTGTTCATTGGCCCGGGCGAGCTGCCCTGCCAGCCGATGGAATCGCCCTACCGCACGAAGGATGCGGCCGTCTTCCAGGAGAACACCCTGGCCGTGCGCGCCATCTTTCGCGAGCACGGGCTTCAGCTTGCGCGTCTCATGCGCATTCCCGACGACCATATCGCCACCATGCGCGGCTTTATGGCCCATGAGGCCGAGCGCTCTCTCGCCGAGTTGCGCGCGGGGAACGTGGGCGATCTGGCCGTGTCCCTGCGCGGCGAGGAGGCCTTCGTGCGCGACCATATGCTCACCTGGGTGGACGATTTCGCCCGCTGCGCGCGCCGCTCGAAGACGGCGGTGCTCTACCCGCAGATGATCGAGGCGCTGGCCGCCTTCGTTCGCAACGATGCCGTGCTGCTCTCGGAGGCCGCCTGCTGGGCCGAGGAGGCGCGCGACGTCTGCGGCGAGATGATCCCCGGGGGTCTCGGCGCCCTTCCGGGCAGCCCCGAGGCCGCCGCCTTCGCCGAGGTGTCCGATGCCCTGGCGGCCCTTGCCCGCCTGCATCCCTTCGGCATCGAGGATCACGAGCTGGTGAGTATATCGGTCTAAAGGGCAGCCTCGTCGCTACAACCAAAGCCCCGTGTTCCCCATCAGGTAGAGAGGGACATTGGTGAGCCAGTTCTGCTCGCGGTAGTCGGAAAGCGAGAAGCGCCGGGCCTGAACTTCCGAGTACTTCTCCTTGAAGCTGCGCAGACTCTTGGCGCGCAGGTTCTCCTCGGCTTTCACCTCGATGGCGTAGACGGTACCCGCTGACTGCACGAGGAGGTCCACTTCTCCCCGGGAGTTCTCGGCAGACCAGTAATAGGGGACAAGCCCACAGCTTGCTATAAGCTCTTGGCACGCGTACTGCTCGGTGAGCGTCCCTTTGAATTCCTCGAAAAGGGCTCCTCGTCCGTCTTTTCTGCGACTATACAAAAACAAGGACGTAAAAGTGTGAAAATCAGCAAAAACAAGGACGTAAAAGTGTTAGAACTTACACAAATCAGGACGTAATGGGAGATATTACCGTGGTGCGCCGTTGGCCTCGGCGAGAGTGGACCCGGGCGAGGCCGAGTAGATCGGCTAGCCGTTCTTCTTCTCCTGCTCCCACACGAAGCGGAGGTTGTCGGGGCCTTCGGCCCACTGGCGCGAGGAGAAATCGAACAGCAGCTCGTAGGTGCGCGACGAGGCGAAGGCATCCAGCGCATCATCGAAGGGAATGCCGGTGTCGTCGCACCAGTCTTCCAACATGGTTCGCATCACCACGACGGCGCATGCTTCGCGCTGCTCGTCGGTCACGGCCTCTTCGTCAAATCCCATAGGGCTCGCTCCCCTCGAACGTAAGGCATTCGATGGAAGCGTAACTGCCGTGGTAGAGGATGAGATCGTCTTTCAAAGCTAGCATAGCGAATACCCTTTTGCGGTAAGGTAGGTCTCGATGTCGTCGAGGGCGCGCTCGTTGCTGCTCAGATGCAGCAGGTCGTACAGCTCCGTGACGTAGTCGTAGACGCCAGCCTCGCTGAAGAGCTGAGCGACCCGAACGGCGGGCATGCGCCAACGTTTCTGAGCGAGGCGCAGAAGTCAGCACTTCATATCGGCGATATCGGACTGTCGCGGCGACACGGTCTCTCCTTGGGCGTTGCGGTTGCTGTAGGCTTATTATAGCGGCTTCGCTGCAAAGTCGCGGGAACGTCACCTTCCAAGACCCCGAAGAGGCGTTGTCATGGTTGCATTACCATAATGCATCAAGTATGATGGGTGCGGCAAGGAGGTTGTTATGGCTCAGGCTACCATCAATGCGCGCTTGAATGCGACGGTTAAGGAGCGGGGCGACAAGGTGCTTCGC
>CATYUU010000103.1:0-2507 GCA_958413455.1 uncultured Collinsella sp.
ACAGGAAACTGGATAGAAATGTTTAGCTTTTTACTGCCGTTTACTGTTTTGTCAAAGAGCAACAAGGTATCGCTACGAAGAGCCCGTCTCGTTCATGGGTGCTCTCGTCTCGCACCGGAAGTACTGGTAGAAGCAGCGCACGAGCAGCACCCCGACCGCTGCAGCACGGTATGCTATAGTCCTTAAAGCTTCATGCGTGCACGGAAGGAGCACAATGGCATTCCGCATCGAAGACATTGAGCTTGGCGACGACACGGGCCTGCTAGCCGAGCTGGTCGCCTGCTGGCGGGCTTCGGTTGAGGCAACGCACACGTTTCTCACGCCGGATGATATCGAGCGCATTGCGGCCTATGTGCCAGATGCGATTGCATCCGTCGCGCACCTGGCGGTTTGCCGGGACGAGAATGGCCAGGTCGTAGGCTTTATCGGTGTCGATGGCGCTATGATCGAGACGCTGTTCATCCACCCGTCCCTTCGCGGCTGCGGGCTGGGCTCACTCCTGCCCGACCATGCCGTAAGCGAGCACGGCGCCACCCTCGTGGATGTAAACGAGCAGAACGGCCAAGCCGTCGGCTTCTACGAGCACTACGGCTTCGAGGTGTTCGACCGCTCTGAAACCGACGGCATGGGCGACCCCTTCCCCATCCTGCATATGCGCCTGTGCCCTATTTCCCGCGGGTCAGCTTGACCACATGTCGTGCATAAACCACCGATAAGATGGCCGCTACCACTACAAAGGCGACCGCCAGGTACACGGTGGTCGAGAAACCTGCGCTGTAGGCCTGCGCTTTCGCCATGCCATCGGCCATCAGGCGGTGAACCTGCCCCGACATGAGACCGACGAAGAGCGCCGACGAAATAGATCCTGCGATCTGCACCAACGTGGAATGGATCGACGATCCACTTGCGGACAGCTCGGGCGCGAGCACCTCCAGATCGACGCTCTTAATCGCAGGATACTCGGTGCCGATTCCCGCGCACGCAAGCGCCATGCAGCCCACGATGGCCAGCGCAAGATCGAGCCGCGTGAGCACCGCAAGCGCCACGAACCCGACAAGGCACACGCCGAATCCGACGGGTACAAGCGGCCACACCCCCGCCTTCCCGAGCATCCGGCCGCTGACAAAGCACAGACCCGCATAGCACAGCGTCGCCGGAGCCAGCAAGCAACCAGCGATGAACGGCGTGAAACCCGCCACCCCTTCCAAATAAAGCGGAATGAGCAGACTGAGGTAAATTGAGCTCATATAGCTGAGAACGATGAGGGTCTCGCCCAGAGCATAGGTCTTGTTGCGAAGCGGACGCATGTCCAAAAGCGGATGGGCGAGGCGTCCTTGACGGTGGATGAACCACGCACACACGGCAATTCCCGCGATCATGAGCGCCACCATCGGCAGCGGGTTGCGCGTAACCTCGTTCAAGCCGATCATGAAGGCGGAAAGCCCCACGGCAATGAGCACGACGCTCAGCACGTCGACGGGCAACTTCTGACGCGGCATAATATCGACGATCGTGCGACGCGCAATGAAAAAGAGGACGAATGCCGTCACCGCGGGAATGGCGAACAGCACCCGCAACCCCCAATAGGTGATGACGAGACCTGAAACGATGGGAGCCACCGCAAGCCCTATTCCGATAATGCCGCTATTGATAGCGAGCAGGCGGCCGGCGCCGTTTTTAGGCGAAAGATTGAGCAGCGCTTCGTTCACCACGGGGAAATAAAGGCCGGTGGCAACGGCCTGAATGAGTCGCGCCGCCACCAAAGAGGGAAAATCCCAGGCCAGAACGCCGAGCAGCGAGCCGACGAACGACACGATCAGCCCGAAGAGCATGACCTTCCTCAAACCGAAGCGGTGGAGCGAGAGGGCTGCGAGCACAATGACAATACCCGCCACGATGGAATAGCCGAGCACCAGCAGGTTCGCCTCGGACAGGCTCACGTGGTACTCTGCCGAAACATAGTCGAGCGCGACGTTCATGAGCGACTGCATCAAAGAGGCAAGCAGGTTGCACGCGAACAGCACCACGATCATCGCCTGGCGGTGTTTTGCGGTCTGCTTGTTTTGAACAGCCATATCAGCTACTCCATTCTATATTGCGGCCGGCTAAAGCCAGGCGCCTTCGCACGTGGCGCCCCGGCAGTCGACGCACCTCCACCGCCGGCGACTACGTCCGAGGCCGCCGCAGCGTGTTTCGCCGCAGCATGTTTCGTCGCAGATGCTTCCGCGCCAACGCGCCGAAAGCACGTTGCGCTTTGTACCAAGAAGTCATAGTACGAGAGAGCGTTCGCGCAACTTGCCGAGAGTGCGATATGGTTGTGCAGCTGTAAGCTGGCCTAGATGCCCAGCCGATCCGCGAGCTCTGTTAGCGAATCGCACATGAGCGTGGGACGCTCGGCCGCCAGGGCCTCGCATGGGAACATGCCCCAGAGAGCGGCGGCGGTAGCGCAGCCAGCAGCGTTGCCAGCTTGGATGTCGAAGGGACTGTCGCCCACGTAAAGACCGCAT